>NZ_CP064187.1:1860000-2170000 GCF_015353075.1 Rhizobium sp. 007
CGCCCATGCGCTTCAGCTCACGGCGGCAGGCAAGCTCGGAGGCCGGCATCACGTTCGGGTCCGGGGCGACGGGCCGGCTCATCATCGGGTCGTTCGGCCTGAGCATCGCCACTTCCTGGCTCTCGTCCTCTTCGGGAACGCGCGACGGCTCGATCACCGAACTGCCGTCGTTCCACACGGGGGCACGGCTCATCTCGGTTTGTGCGGCGGGCCGCGGCATTGCCGTCCGGTTCAATTGCGTCGGATTGTCGGTGCCGATCCCGTCGACCACAGGTTCAGCCGAATTTCCTTCGGCGATCTGCATCTGCTGTTCCTGCGCCAGCCCGACGACGGGTTCCGCGCCAAGCTCCGCATCCATGTTGACGCCACCGGAAGGCACTGCAAGCTGCTGGGTGCCGCCCCAGTTCCGCGGCTGCCCCTGCCCTTGCGCCAGTCCCTCATCGCTGTCGATCATCGGCAGCTTCTTCGGCATCGGCTGGCTGCCCGCGCGCGCAGAATGCCCGGCGCCTGCAAGGTTCGGCGTGTCGAGATAATCGATCGAGCCTTCCGTGTTTGAAACCGGTGCGTTGGAAACGGGATAGGAGGGCTGGGCATCGGCGGGCGCCATGCGCTTCGCGCCTTGCCCCGGCATAGGCGAGATCGAACTCACCTTGGTGCCCCGGTCGATGCTTGCCGGCGGTATCATGCCGTCGCTGATGGAACAGGTCGCGAGGGTGGTGGATATCAGGACCGGCAGCGCGACGCGCCGCAAAAGGGAGGTAGACACAATACTCTCCATCGCTCCCGCAGCCCTGCTTGCATTGAAGAATTTGACTCGAATTTAGCTAAAAACGATGAATGAAAGCTTACCCTTGGGAGTGGAGCCGGGCGAGCCCGGCTCCACTGCTGATCAAGCTGCGTGCCGTGCGTAATGCTGCGACGTGCGCGAGCCGAGGCGGAACTTGGCAAGCAGCGTACGAAGCTGGCTGCTCTCTTCGGCAAGCGTCTGGCTCGCCGCCGTCGTCTCCTCCACCATGGCAGCGTTCTGCTGGGTCATCTGATCCATGTGGTTGACCGAGGTGTTGATCTCGTGGAGGCCCGTTGCCTGCTCGCGCGCCGCGGTGGCAATTGTATTCACATGGTCGTTGACCTTGTTCACCAGCGTCTCGATCTCGACCAGAGCATCGCCCGTCGAGCGAACCAGCGCCACGCCGGATTCGACTTCCGCCGCCGAGTTGCTGATCAGCGTCTTGATCTCCTTGGCGGCGTTTGCCGAACGTTGCGCGAGTTCACGAACCTCTTGCGCCACGACCGCAAAGCCCCGGCCGGCCTCGCCTGCGCGTGCGGCCTCGACACCGGCATTCAGCGCCAAAAGGTTGGTCTGGAACGCGATCTCGTCAATCACGCCGATGATCTGGCCGATCCGGCTGGAGGAGTCCTCAATCCGGCTCATCGCGCTAACGGCATTCCGCACGATTTCGCCGGATTTTCCAGCACTCGCCTTGGTCTCGGCGACCATCTCGCGGGCTTCGGTCGCCCGTTCGGACGCGGTCCGCACCGTTGCGGTAATCTCATCGAGTGCGGCTGCCGTCTCTTCGAGAGCAGCAGCCTGCTGCTCGGTGCGCTTCGACAGATTGTTGGTAGCCTCGCTGATACCCGATGCGTTGTCGTTCACGACATTGCTCGATTCGGCGATCGCCTGGATGACGTCGTTGAGCGCGCCGACGGCGGCATTGAAGTCGGTGCGCAGCTTTGAATAGTCCTCGCCGAGATCGCCGATCGAAACCGTGAGATCGCCTGCTGCAAGCTTCTCGAGGCCGGCCCCCAGCGTCTGCATCGCGTGGTTCTGGCGCTCGGCTGCGGCGCGCAGGCTCTCTTCATTGCCGCGGCGTTCGCCGTCGATCTCGCGCTGGCGCTCGTCTTCACGGGCACGCATTTTGGTGCGGTCGAGCATCGAGTCGCGCAATACCAGCAGGGCCTTTGCCATGTGGCCGATCTCGTCCCGCCGATCGCTGTCGGAGACTTCGACCGCCCCGTTCTCGCCTGCGATCTCATGCATCGCCGCGCCGATCCGTGCGACGGGTGCGGTAACGCTCTTGACGATCGCATAGGCGACGGAAACGATGATCGCAGCTCCGATCGCGCAAAGGATCGCCGTCCAGATCGCATTCTGCCAGTAGAGGGCTGCAAGGTCGTCGGAATAGACGCCGGTGCCGACGATCCAGCCCCAGGGCTCGAAGCCAGCGACGTGCGAGTATTTCAGGACGGGCTGTTCAGCACCTGGCTTCGGCCAATAGTAGTCGACAAAACCCTCGCCACGGGCCTTCACGACATTGACGAATTCCATGAATAGGAATTTGCCGGCCGGGTCCTTGTTCTGCGAAAGGTCGGTGCCGTTCAGCTCCGGCTTGATCGGATGCATCACCATGACCGGGTGCATGTCGTTGATCCAGAAGTAGCCGCTGCCGCCGTAGCGCATGGCAGCGATCACGTCTTTCGCCGCCGTTTGCGCCTCATCGCGCGTCAGCGTGCCGGCCTGTTCCATCTTGTAGTATTTCTGCAGGATGTTGACCGCCGTCGCATCCATCTGCGCAAGACCGGATTTTCTTTCCATTTCCAGTTCGGAATAAGAATAGTTCAGAAAGAAAACCATCGTCGCCACAAAGATCGCCAGCGTCAGGCCGACGAGACAATAGAGACGCGTTGATATCTTGATGTTACGCATGAATTCCCCCGGCATTCCCATGCAGAATCGATCTTTGAATGATGAGGGGGATCCATTACTGGACGGTGAACTAATATTAGAGTGAGGCGACATAACGTGACGGAAGGTGGATGCCGGCGGTCCGGCTCCCGTTGCAACAATCTGAATTATCTTAGAATTTTATATTAAAGAGATTTATTTCAGTACCGGCGACGCCTAGCGCACAAACGCCGGCCGTTTGCGTGTTCATTTCGCTTGCGCTTTGCATTACCGTGCGGGCGGAATCGAAACCGCAAACATCACGAAGTAGGACCATGACCGAAACCCCGAAGCCGAAAGGCGAATTGACGCTCCGCACGCTTGCCATGCCTGGCGACGCCAACCCCGCAGGCGATATCTTCGGCGGATGGGTCATGGCGCAGATGGACCTGGCGAGCGGCATCCGCGCCGCCGAACGCGCCAGGGGCCGCGTGGTCACCGCCGCGGTCAAGGAAATGGCTTTCCAGTTGCCGGTGAAGATCGGCGACACACTTTCGGTCTTTACCGACATCGACCGCGTCGGCCGCACCTCGATCACCCTCTGCGTCGAGGCCTGGGCGCACCGTTCGCGCTACAACAAGATGGAAAAGGTCACGGCCGGCACCTTCATCATGGTGGCGCTCGACGAAAACGGCGCGCCGAAGCCGGTCCCCGAGGAGTGACATCGTGCAGGCGGCGGCGACACCGGAGGTCTTCGTTTATATCCGCGCCATAATGGCGATGGTCATCGGCCTCAGCCTCACCCGCCTGCTCACGGGTCTCGCCGGCATCGTCCAGTCGCCTAAGAAACACCGCGTCTACCACGTCCATCTCGGTTGGGTCGCGTCGATGTTCCTCTTCATCATCCATTTCTGGTGGTGGGAGTATCGCCTCGGCTCGCTGGTCGTCATCACCTTCGGCGTTTACCTCTTCCTCATCAGCTTCTGCTGCCTGTTTTATTTCCTTAGCGTCCTGCTCTTCCCGACCTCGATCGAGGAGTATGGCGACTACGAGGACTATTTCATCTCCCGGCGCACATGGTTCTTCGGCATGCTGGCGCTGACCTATGCCGTGGACCTCGGCGATACCTGGCTCAAGGGCCAGGCCTATGTCCATGCGCTCGGCCGTGAATATCTCATCCGCAACCTCGCCTATATCGTCCTCTGCGTCGTCGCGGCTTGGACGCGGAACCGCCGCTTCCACATCGCCTTCGTCAGCCTCGGCCTGCTCTATCAGATCAGCTGGATCTTCCGGCTCTATGATGTGCTTGGGTGAGGTATGCTTAGGTCTCCGTCTCACCCGTAAGCGGGAGACTTCATCTTTTATGGCGGCAATTGGTTCCATCCATCCTCATTGCTGTGCCGGTCGCAGGAATCCAGCCACCTGCGCAGTTCGGTAGAAGTGCCACCAGCGGCAGCTTCCTTTCTTGAAGTCGATCGACGTGTCCGAAGGGTAGCTCACCAAGACTCCGTCACCACGCGGTTTATGAGTGTTCCAGGTGTCGGATACGCGACGGCATTGAGCTTCAAGGCTGCAGTCGACGACGATCCGGGCCGCTTCAAAAGCTCGCGGACCGTGGGAGCCCGCTTCGGGCTCCCACCGCGGCGTTTCCAGTCAGGTGAGAAGGACAATCCCGGCCGTCCTCGAATGCTGCGACGCTCTGCGCTGCCGCCAACGAGGGAATTTTGCGACAGAGATTTCCTAAAAATTCAGCACCGTCGGTTTTTGGCGCGAAAATTAGGAATTTCGCTGCACGGCATGTCGTATTGGGGTGGATTGCAGTCGTTGGTTTGTCAAACCTGAGCTAGCAATATCTCGGTCAGAGCCTCGGGCTCCAGCCGTGCTACATTGTGCCCGCAATCGAGGGCAAAGGTCGACCACTCCGGCTCGCCGTTTAAGCGTTGATAAAGGTCAAGGAACGGACTTCCTTCCCATCCAAATGCGCCGATGAAGGTCTTGCGCGGCACTTCACGCCAACGTCCGCTGAGATTGATTGATTGGAGAAACGTCCCAATCGGATGCGGTCGGCATCGCGGGTCAAGATTGGGAGGCGGCGCGCAAGTTAGTCCGTCAGCCTTCGCGCCCGCGACGAAGACATCTCGAAAACGAGGCGTCGTCAGGGACCAGACAGAGTCACCGGAATCAGGCACATAGGCGTCTATATAGACCAACGCCCGGATTTGCGATGCCGCAGCATCAGCTGCGCCGCTCACGACCATCCCGCCGTAGGATTGTCCAACAATCACCAGGTCGTCGCGATGCGACTTCACAGCACTAACGACCTCATCTATGTGATCTTCAAGATTGGCCGTTGGGGCGGGAGCATCGCCGAGCCCCGAAAGAGTGATCGGTAAGGCTTTGTGCCCGTGCGCAGTAAGTATATCTGCCACCTTTTGGTAGACCCAACCGCCCTGCCAGCCTCCGGGTATAAGGATAAAGGTGGCCATATTGTTCATCCCTGATTTTGACGCCTACGGAGCTTCGACACCTCTTTCGCCGAAATTAAGACCACTGTGCCGGCTGACTGTGCTGAGTGTCCATAAAGGCGCCGAAAGCGGTTATTGACCTTTCGCAGAAGTCCCCGATTAAAACGACACTTGTTTTCCTGACTTTTACGACATCGCAGATAGGGAATTCTGCAACGGTCGCAATGGCCGCTCTTGGCGCGCAAGGCGGCCGAGGCTGCCTGTCGGCCCGAGGCGTTTGGCCTGCGCAAGACGAGAGGTTAAAAAAGAGCAGCGATTTTGATCATGATGTCGGATCGGGGGCGGCTGGTGCGTCATCGTATCATCAGGTCGGGCTCTCGATCTGAAGGACAACGACCAGGAGAACGACGCGATGTCTAAGAACACCATTTGTCTATGGTACAACAAGGACGCTGAGGAAGCCGCTTGCTTCTATGCCGACACCTTCCCAGACAGCAAGATCGGAGCCATCATCCGCGCGCCCGGCAAATACCCCGACGGAGAAGAGGCAGACGTGTTGGTCGTCGAGTTCACGGTGGCGGGTGTCGCGTGCATCGGATTGAACGGCGGCCCCACATTCAAGCACAGCGAAGCCTTCTCATTCCAGATCAGCACCGAGGATCAGGAAGAAACAGATCGCTATTGGAACGCCATCGTCGGCAATGGCGGTCAGGAAAGCGAATGCGGCTGGTGCAAGGATAAGTGGGGAATATCCTGGCAGATCACACCTCGCATTCTAATGGACGCGCTTGCAGCAGGTGGCGAACAAGCAAAGCGCGCATTCGACGCGATGATGACGATGAGGAAAATCGACGTAGCTGTGATCGATGCGGCACGAAAAGGGAATGACGCGCTATGACCACCGAGAAGATCAAAGGACCTGCTTCCTATTTTCCATCAATCGAGAAGAAATACGGCCGTCCTATCGATGACTGGCAAGAGCTCGTGCGAAAGCACTATCCTGCGAAGCACATGGAACTTGTCGGTATGCTGAAGAGCGAACACGGAATGGGCCACGGTCATGCAAATGCGGTCGTGGCGCACACTCTCGCGGAAGACAAGCAGCCAGCCTCTTAAACGGAGTGTGGTGCGAGGCGAAACGTCTTGTCTGCTTCCGGCCCCATTGCGGACCCTTATTGCCTCCGGCGCAATTCACAGAGATTGCGCCGGGGACGAGACAGGCGCGAAGCACTCGTCTTCAACATGGATGGGAAGCATTGGGCCGCCGCCTACGCTGCCGGGGGACGATATCGAATCGACTTCGCCTTTTCCAAGGCTTCGATCGTATCCTCGACGCTGAGGAGGACAGTGGTCTCAACAGAGCTGAGCGCGCCTCCTGCGCCGATAGCAAGCGCGACAGCCGCCATCGATACGTTATCAGGCGCCTCCCACAGATTCCAACCATCATGCTCGCCAAAGGCGTACCAGAACCCATGGAGCTTTCCGCCCACGGATTCGATATAAGTACGTGCCGCCTCTCGGCGATCCTCGGGGTTTTCGATCATGCGCGCCCACGTTTCGGGCGTGTAGCTGAAGCGCGTGAGATACATGGCCATGGTTTACCTCCTCCGTCAGAACAACAGTTAACGCTCAAGCCGGGGAGAACGCCAGTCATTTCCAATGTGCGGAACAGGCCTCCCTGCCTGTTTGGTTCGCAAAGAGGCAAAGTATGGCACGTGTCGCGAGAGCGAGGGGCAGGATGTCGCGGGAAGCCGCCTTACATTCATTGAGGACGTCATAACTACGGGAGGAGCGGTACCCGACTACCGGATGGCAGCCGAAGAAAGGGCTCAAGTTCTTGCAGTTGTCTTGCCGGGCGTGGTCGTTGGGCCCGAGCCTCCCCTTCTCAGCATCCACGATGCCGACTTGGAGAATGCGCAATGTGGCGTGGCGTCCCGGTGCCTTGTGAGTTCGAGCGGCGACCGCCTCATTTTCTCGACACGCCCTCCGATGCCATGTTCGACACTGGCATCATGAAACCTTTTGATTTTTACGCCGTTGTCGTGCGTATGACCGACGCTAAATTCAATCCGAAATCGGTCGACGGCACCAACCCGCACGGTGCCGAGACGTCGCGCCAAGAGAAGGCATCGACTGTGGAGGTCGCGCCGCCCCCAAATGTCATCGAACCCGATACAGAGTTGACCCCTGAGGAGGCCGAGCAGGCGCGCAAGAGATATTTGCTAACGCGCTTCTGGATCAGCGCGCGCGGTTACTGGGGCCGCGGCGGCGACAGCCTCGCTTGGCCGTGCTCAATCGGGCTATTGACCCTGATCGGCATCAATGTCGGCTTCCAGTATGGAATCAATGTCTGGAACCGCGCAATTTTTGACGCCATAGAGCAACACAATGCCCGCACCGTATATTTTCTGAGCGCCGTATTCCTGCCACTGGTGCTCGGAACCGTCGTCCTTGTCGTTGCACAAGTCGCCCTTCGTATGACGATTCAGCGCCGCTGGCGTTGCTGGCTCACTACCGCAGTCATCGCGCGCTGGCTCGCAAACGGCCGTTACTATCAGTTGAACCTCATCGGCGGCGACCACAAAAACCCCGAAGCGCGCGTCGCGGAAGATTTGCGGATTGCCACCGAATCACCCGTCGATTTCATCGCGGGTGTCATTTCCGCATTTCTGTCTGCCTCGACCTTCATCGTGGTGCTTTGGACCATCGGCGGAGCCCTCAGTCTGACAATCGCAGGTTCGACCGTCACTGTTCCTGGCTTCCTTGTCATCACCGCGGTACTCTATGCCGCGATCACATCGAGCTCGATGGCGGTCATCGGCCGCCATTTCGTCCACGTCTCTGAGGTCAAAAATCAGGCGGAAGCCGAATTTCGCTACACGCTGACGCATGTACGGGAAAACGGCGAGAGTATCGCATTGCTCGGCGGTGAAGAGGAGGAGCGTAACGACGTCGAGAAGACGTTCGCCAAGGTGCTCAGGCAATGGGCGCTCCTTGCGCGCCAACACATGCGCACAGCGCTTGTGTCGCAGGGATCGAGCTTGTTTGCGCCAGTCGTGCCGGTTTTGCTTTGCGCTCCAAAGTTTCTCGAAGGCAGCATGACCCTTGGACAGGTGATGCAGGCTGCCTCTGCCTTCGCCATCGTTCAAAGCGCGTTCGGATGGCTGGTCGACAACTACCCCCGTCTCGCCGATTGGAACGCCTGTGCACGCCGCATCGCTTCGCTGATGATGTCGCTCGACGGGCTCGAGCGCGCGGAACAGAGCAACGCCTTGGGACGCATCAAGCGCGGTGAAACTGAAGGCGATACGATGCTCAGCCTGAACGATCTCTCCGTGTCGCTTGACGACGGCACTGCAGTGGTCAAGGAAACCCAGGTCGCGATCGAACCCGGCGAGCGGGTGCTCGTAGCCGGAGAATCCGGTTCAGGCAAGAGCACGCTCGTGCGGGCCATCGCAGGTCTTTGGCCGTGGGGTGACGGCAGCGTCAATTTCCACGCCGACAGACGACTGTTCATGTTACCGCAACGGCCCTATATCCCTTCCGGGACGCTTCGCCGTGCGGTCGCCTATCCCCGCGCCGCCGATAGCTGGACGCTGGATGAGATCAAGGCGGCCCTCGAGAAGGTGGGACTTGATTATCTGAACGACAAGATCGAGGAGGACGCGCCATGGGACCAGACGTTGTCGGGTGGCGAAAAGCAGCGGCTCGCCTTTGCGCGTCTCCTGCTACACACTCCCGATATCATCGTGTTGGATGAAGCAACGTCAGCACTCGATGAGAAGAGTCAGGACAAGATGATGGAGATGTTGATTTATGAATTGCCGAAGGTCACCATCATAAGCGTAGCGCATCGAGCTGAGCTCGAAGCCTTCCATAGCCGCAAGATCACATTGGAGCGGCGCGAGGGCGGCGCAAAGCTTGTCAGTGATATTGATCTTGTCCAGCGCAAGAGAAAACGGAACTTGCTGTTGCGCCTTTTGGAGAACCGGCGCTCCCCACCGAAAGGACGCACGACCTCGAGTAACGCGGCGCTGCCCCAGAATAGAAATTGAAGTCCGCCTTCCTTTGTTGGCGCAAAGAGAGCCTCCCTGCGCTCAATGCCGGGGCGGGCTGGATGCCGGTGACAAGCACAGGCATGAGCGAAGGCAATAGGCATACCTCCGTGGGCATCGATTGCAGCAACAAACCCCGGCAGGAGCTAAGGACTCCTAACAACCTAACGCACGGCCTTCATCACGCCTTCAAAAACTGCGAGCCCTTGTCGAAGCTCAATCCGGGGAAAATCTTGCCCGTCAGGTCCCCGGCCGTCACGTCGAACTGCCGGTAGAGCATCGCGGCGGCAATCTCGCGCACGTCGGCCGTCGGCATCAGGTCGCGGTCGTCGAGCAGTTGGCCGGCGCCAATGCCGGGCCATTTACCGAGAATGCGTCCGCCATGGATCGCCCCGCCCGCCAGCACCGCGCAGCCGCCGGTGCCGTGGTCGGTGCCGCCGGAGCCGTTCTGACGCACGGTGCGGCCAAATTCCGTCATCGCCAGCACCACGGTCTTCGACCAGACCTCCGGACCGAGCGTCGCTTTCAGTGTATTGATCGCCTGTGACAGATCCTCTACCGGCCGTTTGAACTGCCCAGTCTGTGCCACATGCGTATCCCAGCCGGTGATCGAGAAGCTCGCGATGCGGTAGTCGCCCTTCAGCATATTGCCGGCGAGCGTCGCAACGTCGGCGATCTTCTCGCCGCGCTTGCCGTCCGGCTCGGTGATCATCGCCGCATTGTTCGCGCGCGTCGCCTCTTCCATCGCCTTGGCAAAGGCCGGATCGCCGGCATAGAGCCGCATCAGGAACTGCATCTCGTCCTTCGCCGTTCCGAGATTGGAATCCGAGGCCCAGACGTCGACATTGTTCGGGCCCGAAAGGATCAGCTCCGTCGAGGTATTCACGTCGATCGCCTTGCGGGCATCCGAGCGCGGGATCACCGAAAGCGCCCGGTTCAGCCAGCCGGTCTTCTCCTCGGCCACATGTTCGCCGCCCGATTCCAGCATGTCCTGCCCGTCGAAATGGCTGCGCTGGTCGCGATAGGGCGTCGAAACCGCATGCACGAAGGCAAGCTCCCTTCTCTTCCAGAGCGGCATCAGGTCGGCCGCCGCCGGATTGAGCCCGAAATGCCCGTCGAGGTCGAGAAGCCCCTTGTCCGGCGTCAGCGCCAACGTCGGCCTCAGCGCCGCAAAAG
The DNA here is from genome assembly GCF_015353075.1 of Rhizobium sp. 007. Lineage (NCBI taxonomy): Bacteria > Pseudomonadati > Pseudomonadota > Alphaproteobacteria > Hyphomicrobiales > Rhizobiaceae > Rhizobium > Rhizobium sp. 007. The sequence goes on from NZ_CP064187.1 coordinate 1,870,359, forward strand.
CTGCGTCGCCGTAGGGCTGCACGAGGTCGAGGCCGTCCATCGCGCCGCGCAGCACGATGGTTACGAAGCGGTTGTCGCCGGGCATGGCGGCGAAGGTGACCGGCGTGAAGATCGGAACGGCAGCAAGGCAACAGGCGGAAGCGAGAAAGCCGCGGCGGGAAAGCGTAATCTCGGTCATGACCAGCTCCTATCGGCGGTTGAATTCGGGGGAAGCAAGAACCAGCGTCAGGCCGCTGATCTTGCTCGGCGCCTGCGAAACCACGCGGATCGTCTCGTCGCGCGCCGCATCGGCAAGCGTCGACCTTAGGAATTCGCGCGGATCCTCGTCCTTGCCGAACTGGGCGCAAGCGCGCCGCGCCCAGGCAAGCCGCTCGGCAAGCTGGCTCGCCGTTATCCAGGCGGAGAAATTCTCCTCGAAGCCTGCGGGGCTCGGCGGCAGCCAGGTCGGCTGGCCCATACGGCGAAGCGCACCCTGCCCCAGCGCCCGCTCCGTCTGGAAAGCCTTGCGCCGCTTGGACTTGGCTTCATTGACAGGATCGGGCGCCATTGCGCCCGCATCGCCGCCCATGGCATTGTCCTGTCCCGCCATGTCCTTCGGCGGCGCCATCACATCGTCGTCGTCTTCCTGATCGGCCTTCATGAAGTCGCCAGCAATACCGTTGCCGCTGCCGGCGTTCAGCGCCCGCAAGCCCGTCACTACATAGTCGAACGGCTGGCGCGCCTTCGCGCCCTCGGCGCGCCACGCTGCGGGATGGTCGAGCATTGCGCCATAAACGGCCGTCAGGTCGCCGTCCGTCCGTTTCCAGACATCCGCCATCGCCGTCACCATCTCCTCCGGCGGCTGATCGGAGATGAAGTGAGCCGCGAGCTTGCGGCTGATATGCTGCGCCGTCTTCGGATGGACAGCGAGATCGTCAAGCAGCGCCAGATAGTCTTTCCGCGACCGTTTCGCGCCGCCATAGCTGACACCGAGAACCGTATGTCTGCCGGGCTCCGAAATGCCGGGACGGAAAGCCGCGTCCATCTCCTCGCGATCGATCGTCAGCCCGGTCAGCACCATCGCCGCGGCGCGCACGTCGGCCTGCGTGTAGCCACTGCCCGCACCCAGCGTATGCAGTTCCAGCAGTTCGCGGCCGAGGTTCTCGTTGAGACCCTTCTTCTGCTTCATGCCGCGGGCCGATTCCGGCCCCTGCGATTGCGCCTGATCGAGATAGATGAGCATCGCCGGATGCTCCGTCGCGACCCGCAGCAGGTCGCGGAACGATCCGCCGATACTGGGCCGGATCGCCTCCGCCTCGTAAAGCGGCACGATCATCCGCATCGGCAGGCTTTTGTTCGCGCTCGTCGAGAAATGATTGGTCCAGAAGGTCGCAAGCCGCTCGTAGAATCCGTTCGGCGAAAGCACGGCCTGCATGAGCCGCGCGTCGGCGTCGCGCTGGAACCCCTGCTCCTGCTTCTGGATCGCTTTGCGCCTTTTCCGGCGCAACTCATCGTCGCTGCCGCTCTGGCGCAGCTCCCGGAGCCGGACCTGCAGATCGACAATCTGCTGATGGCGTCCATCGATGCCGCCGGCCGGAAAAGACGGCGCGCGCAGTGCGGCGTCCTTCACCTGACCAAGCAGTTGATCCTTGTTCTGCGGCGGCGCCTCGCCCGGCCGGAATCCATAGCCGAACCGGATCGCCGCCATCGTCTGGAAAGAGAGGCTCATGACCGGTCACCTCCTGATCACTGAATGGTGACAGCCTCCCAGCCAAATGCGTCAGCAATTCGGTAGATTTCCCCACATGGACTATTTGTAATCCATTAGAAAGGTAGCGTTCATGCGCGGAAGATGAAGGAGGCGCCGACGGCGATCAGCGCAAAGCCGATGGCGTGATTCCAGGTCAGGTTCTCGCCAAGCCAGAAAACCGAAAAACCGGAGAAGACCATCAGCGTGATCACCTCCTGCATCGTCTTCAACTGCGCCGTCGTATAGACCGCCGAGCCGATACGGTTCGCTGGCACCGCCAGGCAGTATTCGAAGAAGGCAATCCCCCAACTCGCGACGATGGCAAGGGCGATCGCACTGCCCTTGTGCTTCAGGTGCCCGTACCAGGCAAAGGTCATGAAGATGTTGGAGGCGAAAAGCATGACGACAGGCCAGATGGCGGCGGGGCTTAGCGAAAAATACATGGGCGAATCCGATGGGAGAAAACTTGCGCCAGCTTGTATCTCCAAATAGCCATGGCTCAAGGGGCCATGGCGACATGCCGCAGCCCTCTCCACCGAAGACGCCGGTATAGCGGTGCGAATGCCACCGCCGACAGCTCGGGCGCTAACCCTCGTCCTCCGATGCCAGTGGCGCACCAGGGAGATAAAGCGAGATCGGCCGGATTTCATAGACCGCGGAGGGATTGGCGCGGCGCAGGTCGCGCGCTGCGGCGACGGCTGCCTCAAGCGTTGGATAATCCACGACGTAGAAGCCGAGCAATTGCTCCTTGGTTTCAGCAAAGGGGCCGTCGGTGATCATGCCGGCACCCGTCCCCCGCAAGGTCACGGCGCGCGCCGTCGGGCCAAGCCGCGCAGCCGGTCCCAAATGCTTCTCCTCGACGAGGCGATCATTGACCTGGAGCAGTTCGCTCATCAGCGCTGCATCCTCCTCTTTGGTCCAGGATTCGACCACTTTCTCTTCGTGATAGGCCAGGATGGCGTAAAGCATGGAATGTCTCTCCTTGTGTCATTTTCCGCCACTCGAACGTCATCGCACAAAATCCTCACAGTCCAAGCGGATTCGACTGAAGCCAGAAACTGAATGCATGCGTTGATTACATAGGACGGATACCTGGCGAGCAAGTTCGCCCGATTCAAATACTGCGGTCCTGTGGCCAAAAACCCGTCCTATCGCAAGCCACCCAACAATAGATCATAAGACAATGACCAGATTTTCGACCGATGCTGTGGTGCGCTTCGCTCGATTCGAGCCGGGCGACGAGCAGGAACGTGCAGCCGAACGTCAGCATCATGACCGGCAGCAGAAAAGCGAAATTGTCAGTGGAAGCCATCAAACCCTCGCGGCGGGACGCAATAGCTGATCTCCGCGCGAAAAACATTAGCGTCGGGCGGTTAAGAGGGGCCCATGGCAAGACGATGAGGAACCCGGCGCACATCGCGCCAGGTCCCTCGCCGTTCAGCTGTGCAAAACGCCCTGCGGCGTTTCGGCCTCCTCCGTGCCGAAACGCACGTTCTTCTTCTCGTAGCCGAAGCCGGAAAGAAGCGCGACGGCTACCGCCACCGCGCTGGCGACGATCAGCAGCGCCGTCGCATAGTCGCCGTTCCAGCGCGCCGCGAGCCCCGCCTGCATCGTGGCGTTGCCGGAGGCAAGCAGGTTGCCGAGCTGGTAGGCGAAACCCGGGAAGGTGCCGCGCACCTCGTCGGGCGACAGCTCGTTGAGATGCACCGGCACGATGCCCCAGGCGCCCTGCACGAAGAACTGCATCACGAAGGCGCCGACGGCGAGCAGCACCGGCCCCGGCGCATGGACCCAGATCGGCGCAACGGGCACGGCAAGCAGCGCGGCGATGACGATCGCCCGCTTCCGTCCGATCCGCTGCGATAGCTGGCCGAAGAACAGCCCGCCGCAGATCGCGCCGATATTGTAGACGATGGCGATTGCGCCGGTCGTGTAGCTGTCGTAGTTGCGCTGCGTTTCCAGGAAGGTCGGGTAGATGTCCTGCGTGCCGTGGCTCAAAAAGTTGAATGCCGTCATCAGCAGCACCGACCAGACGAACAGCGGAATGTTTTCCCTGAGGATGGTGAGGAACGGCCGCCGTCCCTCCGCCTGCCGCTTCAGGAAGACCGGGCTTTCGGTGACATTGCGGCGGATATAGAGCACGAGAAGCGCCGGCAGCGCGCCGACGAAGAACATGCCGCGCCAACCGATCACCGGAAAGAGCAGGAAGAAGACGATCGAGGCGACGAGATAGCCGGAGGGATAGCCCGCCTGCAGGATGCCGGAGACGATACCGCGGCTCTCCTCCGGCACGGTCTCCATGACCAGCGAGGCGCCTACGCCCCATTCCCCGCCCATGGCGATGCCGTAGAATCCGCGCAGCACGAGGAACATGGTCAGGCCCGTCGAGAATCCGGTCAGGAATTCGAACAGCGAATAGAGCAGCACGTCGGCCATCAGCGTCACGCGCCGCCCGAACCTGTCGGCCGCAAGCCCGAAAATCAGCGCGCCCACCGCCCGCATCGCAAGCGTCAGGAAGATCGCCACCGAAACAGCCGGGACGTCGGTGTGGAACTCCTCGGCGATATGCTTGAGAACGAAAACGAGAATGAAGAAATCGAAGGCATCGAGCGTCCAGCCGAGATAGCTGGCAATGACGGTGTTGCGCTGCTGCTGGCTGAGCGCCCGTAGGCTTTCCAATGCGGACATTATGCTTCCTCCGTCCGAAAGCGGCGGCGAGGCGGGCAATGTCCGGATGCCGTCGAAGAGAGGTTGGCCCGGAACCGGGGTTGCCGGATGGCAACGCCGGACAACGGCAGCACTCCTGCCCTTGTTCCGTGCCTGCGACAGTTTGACCGCCACAAAGCACCGGCCCGGCCGGCCGTGCCCGTTCGCCTCAGCTCAGGTTCCTGCGCCGCTCAAGCTCCGCCGCGGTCGGCTGTTCGAATTCGAATGAGCCGGTGACGACGTCGCCGTCGCGGACGTATTTGTTGATCGTGACGCCGGATCCGGAGACCTTCGATCCGACGAGTTTCAGCGCGCCCGCAAAGGCACCGTCGCCGAACAATTTCTTGCCCTTCCCGAGCACGACCGGAAAGAAGAAGACATTGATTTCATCGACCAGGTCGTTTCTGAACAGGGTCTGCAGAAAGTCGGTCGAGCCCTGTGTCAGAAGATCCGGCCCCTCCCCGCTTTTCAGCGTCCTGAGTGCGCCGACCACGTCGGCCCCGAGCACCCGGCTGTTCTGCCAGCTGAGCATGAAGTCCGGATTGCGGGTCGCGACATATTTGGTGATTCGGTCGAACAGCGGGCCGATCGGGTCGTCGGCAGCGACATAGGGCCAATGCGCGGCGAAAATATCGTATGTCTTACGGCCGAGCAGAAGATCGAACGGCCGTGCGAACATCTCGCCCACGGCCTTTCCCATCGCCGCGTCGAAATAAGGGGCAACCCAGCCGCCGTACTTGAAGCCCCCGACGGGATCTTCATCTGGGCCGCCCGGGGCCTGCATGACGCCGTCGAGACTGACAAATGCACCGGTGATGATCTTTCTCATATCTGCGTTCCTTAGTGGCGCCAGTGGCCCGTTAGATGCCCCCGTTACATGCCCCCGTTAGATGCCCCCGTTACATGCCCCCGTTACATGCCAAGGACGTGGGGCAGTTGTCCGCGCCGACAACGGCCGGGAAAAAATGGCCCGGGAAAAAATTGATCGGCACTATTCACCAAATCCGAACGATTCACCGTGAACCTCGCGGGATACCCCGGCGTTCAGGCCGGGGAGGAACGCGAGAGCGGCCTTGGGCCGCTTCCCGCTGGGATTTGACATATTCGGCGATCACCGAGAGCGGTGCGCCGCCACAGCTTGCCGCAAAGGAGGACGGCGACCACAAAACGCCCTTGTGGTAGCGCCCGGTGATTTCCCGGCGGCTCTCGCGCAGACGTCGGCTGGATACGCCGTTGCGGCTGTTGACCAGCTTCGACAGGGCGATCTTCGGAGGGTCATGCACCCGCAGGGGAACATGATCGTCCTCGCCGTCGCATTCGATCAATTCGGCCTCGAAGTCGCGACACAGCTTGGCGACGATGCGCCGCAGGTGGCGGATTGCCGGTTCTGACAGAACGTCACGGCGGTATTTCGTGACAAAGACCAAATGACCATGGAGCATGTAGACGACATGCCTGCCGGTGCGATCCACGGTTGCGCTCCTTGGAGCAATTGATAGAATCGTAACATGATCCACCGCGCTTTCCGCTACAAGCTCGCTCCGACCGCCGAACAGGAAGTCCTGTTGCGGCAGTTCGCGGGTGTTGTGCGGCTGGTCTATAATCTGGCGCTGGAGCAGCGCAGGGACTGGTGGCGGCATTACCGGCGGCAGACCGGGAACCGCTTGAACGACATCGCCCAGGCGCGGGAATTGACCGCACTGCGGGCCGCGTTCGACTGGATTGCCGCCGTGCATGTGACGCCCCAGCAGCAGGCCCTGCGCGATCTGGATAAGGCGTATGCCAACTTCTTCGCGGGGCGCGCAGGATATCCCTCGCGGCCCGCAAGAAGGGCGTGAACGGCGCCTTCCGCTTTCAGGGGCGGGAGATCGAGGTCAAGCGCCTGAACGGCAAGTGGTCCGCCGCGCGCCTTCCCAAGATCGGCTGGGTGAAGTTCCGCGACACGCGGCTCCTGCGTGGCAAGACCATGAATGTGACGGTGAGCCTGGCGGCGAACGGCTGGCACATCGCCTTCGCCTGCGAAATCGACCATGCCGTCCCGCAAAACGATTTGCCCGCCGTGGGGATCGACCGGGGCGTGGCGAACACGCTGACGCTTTCGACCGGGGAGCATTGGTGGATGCCTGCCGGCCTTGCGGAGATCGAGCCAGGAAGCGCCGGGCAGCGCGTTCTGGCGCGGCGCAAGCGCGGGTCGCGTCGCCACGCGAAGGCCCGCCGCCGCGTTGCCGCCTTGCAGGCCCGTGCTGCCCGCATCCGGCAGGATTGGCGGCACAAGGCCAGTCTTGATATCGCCCGTCGCTTCGCAACGGTCGTGCTGGAAGACCTCGCCACGCGCAACATGACGCGCAGCGCCAGGGGAACCGTGGACGCGCCCGGAACCAACGTCTGCCAGAAGGCGGGCCTGAACCGGGCGATCCTCGAACAAGGCTGGCACGGCTTTGAAACCGTGTTGGCCTACAAGCTCGAAGAACGGGGCGGATACCTGTGCAAGGTCGATCCCCGCCACACCTCGCAGACCTGTTCGGCCTGCGCAGCCGTGGACAGGGAAAGCCGCGAAAGCCAAGCGTCTTTCCGCTGTTGCCAATGCGGCTTGCGCGCCCATGCCGACCACAATGCTGCAATCAACATCCTGCGTCGGAACACGGCGTCTATGATCGTGGAGGAAGGGCAGCCGCTCTCCGTTGAAGCGATAACCATCGGCGGAGCTTCGCGCCCCCTCGGAAATCCCCCGCTCTCAAGCGGGGGGAGATGTTAATCGTTTCCCTTTTGTACTCTTTGCCTCTTCCCTTTAGCGCTGACTCTCTCCATATTCCGCGCATGGCCAAATCGACGAAGAAATCCCCCGCCCCGAATGGCTTCGAGGAAGCCCAGCAGTCGTCCATTGAAGGCGCTCCATTGGAGGGCTCCGTCGCCGACTGGGTGAAGCAGCTCGAGGCCGATGCCGAGGCGTCGAGCGTCGAGACGCAGCGCGAGTTAGCCTCCAAGGCCGGCAAGCACCGCAAGAAGGTGGAGATCGCCGCCTCGAAATCGGCGCGCGGCACCTCGATGGGCGGTTCGACCGATCCGAAGACTCGCGCCGCCGCCGGCCTCAATCCGGTCTCCGGCATGGATACGACACTGGAGGAGGCCTCGCAGCTTTCGGCCGGCACCGCCGTCACGGCCACGGTCGAAGCGCTTTCGGCGCTCATCGAGTCCGGCAATCCGCTGCACAAGAACGGCAAGATCTGGACGCCGCACCGTCCGGCCCGGCCGGAGAAATCCGAAGGCGGGATCACCATCCGCATGGCTTCGGACTACCAGCCCGCCGGCGACCAGCCGGCCGCCATCAAGGACCTCGTCGAGGGCCTGGTAAACGGCGATCGCTCGCAGGTGTTGCTCGGCGTCACCGGCTCGGGCAAGACCTTCACCATGGCCAAGGTGATCGAGGCGACACAGCGCCCCGCCGTCATCCTGGCGCCGAACAAGACGCTCGCCGCCCAGCTCTATTCCGAGTTCAAGAACTTCTTCCCGGACAACGCCGTCGAATATTTCGTCTCCTACTACGACTATTACCAGCCGGAGGCCTACGTCCCGCGCTCCGACACCTATATCGAGAAGGAATCCTCGATCAACGAGCAGATCGACCGCATGCGCCACTCGGCGACACGCTCGCTGCTGGAGCGCGACGACTGCATCATCGTCGCCTCCGTCTCCTGCATCTACGGTATCGGCTCGGTCGAGACCTACACCGCCATGACCTTCCAGATGTCGGTTGGCGACCGTCTCGACCAGCGCCAGCTGCTCGCCGATCTCGTCGCCCAGCAATACAAGCGCCGCGACATGGATTTCCAGCGCGGCTCGTTCCGCGTCCGGGGCGACACGATCGAGCTCTTCCCGGCGCACCTCGAAGATGCCGCCTGGCGCATAAGCATGTTCGGCGACGAGATCGACGCCATCACCGAGTTCGACCCGCTGACCGGCCAGAAGACCGGCGACCTGAAATCGGTCAAGATCTACGCCAATTCGCACTATGTCACACCACGCCCCACCCTCAACGGCGCCATCAAGGCGATCAAGGAGGAGCTGAGGCTCCGCCTCGCCGAGCTGGAAAAGGCCGGCCGCCTGCTGGAGGCCCAGCGCCTGGAGCAGCGCACCCGCTACGACATCGAGATGCTGGAGGCCACCGGCTCCTGCGCCGGCATCGAGAACTATTCGCGCTACCTGACCGGCCGCGCCCCCGGCGAGCCGCCGCCCACCCTCTTCGAATACATCCCTGACAACGCCCTGCTCTTCATCGACGAGAGCCACGTCACCGTGCCGCAGATCGGCGGCATGTACCGCGGCGACTTCCGCCGCAAGGCGACGCTCGCCGAATACGGCTTCCGCCTGCCGTCCTGCATGGACAACCGCCCGCTGCGCTTCGAGGAATGGGATGCGATGCGCCCGGACACCGTCGCTGTCTCCGCCACACCGGGCAGCTGGGAGATGGAGCAGGCCGACGGCGTCTTCGCCGAACAGGTCATCCGCCCGACCGGCCTCATCGACCCGCCGGTGGAAGTCCGCTCCGCCCGCTCCCAGGTCGACGACGTGCTCGGCGAAATCCGCGAGACTGCCGCCAAGGGCTACCGCACCCTCGTCACAGTACTCACCAAGCGCATGGCCGAGGACCTCACCGAATACCTGCATGAGCAGGGCGTGCGTGTCCGCTACATGCATTCCGACATCGACACGCTTGAGCGCATCGAGATCATCCGCGACCTGCGCCTCGGCGCCTTCGACGTGCTGGTCGGCATCAACCTTTTGCGCGAGGGCCTCGATATCCCCGAATGCGGCTTCGTCGCCATCCTCGACGCCGACAAGGAGGGATTCCTGCGCTCCGAAACCTCGCTGATCCAGACGATCGGCCGCGCCGCGCGCAACGTCGACGGCAAGGTCATCCTCTATGCCGACACCGTCACCGGCTCGATGAAGCGCGCCATGGAGGAAACCAGCCGCCGCCGCGAAAAGCAGGTGGTCTACAACGAGGAACACGGCATCACCCCGGAATCGGTGAAGGCCCGCATCTCCGATATCCTCGATTCGGTCTACGAACGCGACCACGTCCGCGCCGACATCTCCGGCGTCTCCGGCAAGGGTTTTGCCGACGGCGGCAACCTCGTCGGCAACAACTTGGCTGCACATCTCAACGCGCTGGAAAAACAGATGCGCGACGCTGCCGCCGACCTCGATTTCGAAAAAGCCGCCCGCCTCCGCGATGAAATCAAGCGCCTCAAGGCCGCCGAGCTGGCGGTCATGGACGACCCGATGGCCCGCGAGGAGTCAAGAGCGATGGAGGGCGGACGTAAGGATGCTTCGAGGCTCCGGTCTTCGAGCTCCGCGCCTCAGCATGGGGGTGGAGCAAGCCGTGCCGCAACTGGCGCCAGCAGAAGCCCTCATGGTGAGGAGGCTCAAAGGACCGTCTCGGACCACGAGGGCGGGCGTGGAACCTCCTCCTTCGCCAAACCCAGCCTCGACGACATGGGACCCGGCACCGACACCGCAATACCGCTCTTCCGCAAGCCCGATCTGGATGAAATGGGCCGCGACATCGCCGAACCCGTGAGGAAGCCCCTTTTCCGCAAAAACACCCTCGACGAAATGACCGTCGGCCGCACCGAAAAACCGGTCACCGGCAAGCTGCCGATAAAGCCGGATGCCGCGAAGAGCACGAAGCCCTTCTCACCGCTGGAAGAAGGCCAGCCGGAACGCGCCGACGCGCCCTCCTCTCCGTCATCCTCGGGCTTGACCCGAGGATCCAGTGACGACCCCCGCCCCCTCGTCCGCGGCAAAACGGGCGCCGGCTCCTACGAGGACCCTGCGGATCAGAAGCGCAAGGGCCGGACGAAGGGCAAGACCGGGCGTCCGGGCCACTGAACTTCCTCCCCATCCCGGGTTCGGTCCGGGATCCAGCCACCGGGCGTCGGCGCGGTGAATGACCCTTTTTCTATGCACCCTTCAGCCAAGCCACTGATCGATGTGCAGCACCTTGTCGGAAGTCGTTGTCGATCACGACATGCGAAAGCAGCTTCCGACCGACGGTCCATAATGCGCGCATATGATCCGTATCCTCATGCCTGCGATGCGCCTGCGAGGATCGATATCCAGAATTGGGCGTTAGCATGGATCCTCGGGTCAAGCTCGAGGATGACCGAGAGCTGTGGAGCGCCCCTACTCCGCAGCCTCCCCCCGCCGCTCCGTTACGGTCACCATCGCCACCATTTCCACCTCATAGGAATACCCCTCGAGCATCTGATAGGCATGCTCGATCGCCTCGATCTGGCCTTCCGCCTTGCGGATGGCGTCGGTGATCGACTGGCTGCGGGCGCGCAGCATGGAGCCGAGCACGTCGGTTTCCGGGCGACGGCCGAGGCGGTCGATGTGCTGGCGCACGCGGTTGCGGTGGCGCTCCAGCTCCAGGATGTGGAAGCGGTTCTTGACGATGTCGTCGGAGAGTTTTCTGCGCATGGCCGCCACCGCGTCGAAGCTGCCGGGCTCACGCTCGTCGAGGATGACGTCGTTGACGAGCTTTTCCAGCATCAGCACGCCTTCGAGGTCCTTGGGGTCGGCAAGCTGCGGATCGTAGCCAGTGTCGTCGTAGACGCGGCGGCGCACCGGGTCCTTCAAGAGTTCGTAGGCGGTCTGCAACCGGCCGAAATGCTCCGCATCGCCGCCCGAGTCGGGATGCGCGGTCTTGGCGGCCTTGCGCCAGGCGCTGCGGATCGCCTGCTCGCCGGCGTCGCGGTCAAGTCCAAGCAAAATATAGGGATCGATCAAACCGCCCACCTGTCCTTTAGCATTCACCTGTCCCCACACCCGTGACCTACCCCCTCGGCCCTCCGGCATCAAGCCCGAAGCACCCGCGCCCGCCATATTCGGGTCCAGTCGGGACGAAATTGTGGAGCGGCATGTGAATTCACTGGGGCGCACGAGCGCTTCGATGAGCCAATTTCGGCGGCCATCCCTCATCCCTATGCTTGTCACAGGGATCCAGCGGCGCCATGTCCATGGCGCGGGAGGACACGGCGTCGGCATGGCGCCGACGCGCCGTGGTTGGATTGCTCTGAAAAACACAGGGAATGAGGCGCGCGGCAGATGGCGGCGGGTACGGAACCGCAGGGTGCAAGGCGGCGGTCGATATCGCTGCAGAGGAAGGGTGGCACGGTCCCGTTCCGGTACGGAATCCGAAAATGACACAGGCCGCACTTTGAAAGGTAACATTTCGTCAAGTGTTTGAATCTTTGGCGTTTCCGGGCTTGCATCAGCGCATGCCACAATATTGCCGCTTGCTTTTTTCCCGAAATGCTGTCACCAATTGCAGCACTCGGGCATTAGCATGCCGGTGACTGGACAGATGTGGTAAAGCCTTCCGTTACGGAAGGCGGCGCGGGTAACCCCCGCCTGCGTAGACGTTCTTTCCCCGTACGTGACTTCTCCGACTGACCCTTCGTTCCGGTCTAACGGGACGAAAGCTAAAGCCGTCCGCTTCCTCTCGGGGGCGCGGATACCAGACAGACTAAGGGAAAAGGACTATCCCACATGGCCACCAAAGGCGTCGTAAAATTCTTCAACCAGGACAAGGGTTTTGGTTTCATCACTCCTGACGGCGGTGCAAAGGACGTATTCGTCCACATCTCCGCTCTCCAGGCATCCGGCATCCAGTCGCTGCGCGAAGGCCAGCAGGTCACTTTCGACACCGAGCCGGACCGCATGGGCAAGGGCCCGAAGGCCGTCAACATCTCGGCCAACTGATTTTAGCTTCTGCCACGGCAGGAATGAGAACGGCGCCTCCCGGGCGCCGTTTTTGCTTTGGGCCTCAGGCGCTCAGCGCCTCCTTGGCACCGGAAAAATCCACCGCCGCAAACGCCGCCGCGATCACCTCCGGCCCGGCGCCTGCCTTTGCCGCATCGCTCGACAGAATCTGCCGGTAGCGCCTGGCGCCTGGCAGCCCGGTGAAGAGCCCGACCATATGCCGCGCCACATGCTGCAGCCGCCCGCCGCTTTCGGTATGCCGCAGGGCATAGGCCATCATGCGGTCGCGCAGCCCGTCCCAGTCCGGCTTGGCCGCCGGCGCGCCGAAGAAGCGGTGATCGAGATCCGCCAGGATCCCCGCATTCTGATAGGCCGCCCGCCCCAGCATCACGCCGTCGACATGCTCCAGATGCGCCGCTGCCTCGTCCAGCGTCTGGATGCCGCCGTTGATACCGATAAAGACCTCCGGCCACCGCTCCTTCATACGGTAGACGATGCCGTAGTCGAGCGGCGGGATCTCGCGGTTCTCCTTCGGGCTCAGCCCTTTGAGCCAGGCCTTGCGCGCATGGATCCACACGGCATCGGCGCCTGCGTCCAGCACCCGCGCCAACAGTTCCGGCAGTGCCTCTTCCGGCTCCTGCTCGTCCACGCCGATCCGGCACTTTACCGTGACCGGTACCTTGGAGACTGCCTTCATGGCCTTAACGCAATCCGCCACCACCTCCGGCGTCAGCATCAGGCAGGCCCCGAAGGTTCCCGACTGCACCCGGTCCGAAGGACAGCCGACATTGAGGTTGATCTCGTCGTAGCCGTAGGGCCCGGCGATCCGCAGCGCCTCGGCAAGTTTCACCGGATCCGATCCGCCGAGCTGCAGCGCCACCGGATGCTCGTCGCTATCAAACGACAGCAGCCTCTCCCGCGGCCCGTGAATGATCGCGTCCGCCACGACCATTTCGGTATAGAGCAAAGCATTCCGGCTGATCTGCCGGTGGAAATACCGGCAATGGCGATCGGTCCAGTCGATCATGGGTGCAACCGCGAGCACAAGGCCATTGGAATAGTGGGATTTTCCTTGTGTTACAGGCCTTCTGGTGAGTTCCGTCATGTCTCGTTCGATCTCGTTTTCTGCCTTTTGCGCCCGTTTTGACATGCCAATGCTACGGCGTAGCACTTGCAGGAGGTTTTGTAGCACTCTAATGCCGCCGGTAGCCATCACTATCAACCCGAGCCTGCGCTGATACAGGGCCGCTTTTTTGAAGCCGAACTAACGAATAGTTGCCCGCGTCTGCATTCAAAGCAGCTCGCTTTTTCGGCCGTTCTTTGACACTATACGTCACGCTTTCTCATTGACTGAAACGGGGCGGCCGCCCGCTTCGCTCCCGATGTCACGGCAACCTTGCTGGTCGGCCAGCGTTTCACGCCGAGTTTGGCCCGGAGAAGAACAAATGAACCTGCAGAAGATCTACACCGCATTGCTCACCGCAGACCTTGCGGCGGCCGAAGGCTGGTATACGAAGCTGCTCGGTCGTGGACCGGATTATCGGCCAATGGACACGCTGGTGCAGTGGGAGCTCTTTAATCAGGGCGGGTTAGCGCTTTCAACCGACGACGAGATCGCCGGCAGGGGCGTGATGTTCCTTGTCGTCGACGATGTCGCGGCCGAGCGCCGCAGGCTGCAGGGCGTGGGGATCGTGCTCGGGGACGACATTGAGGGCGACTACTCGACGCTGGCGCAGGTGCGTGATCCTGACGGCAACCTGCTCACGCTAGCGACGCCGCCCTCGCGGCCCTATCCGCTCGCATGACCGCGATGAAGGCTGGCTCATTGCGCGCGATCTTGCCGGCCGAAAGATCGAGGCTCGCCGGAACTGCGATCTGCTAGTGCCCTCGCTGCTGGCGCGGCACGGACGGAACTCGGCACTCGATGCGGTCGCCATTGCGGTCGAGGCCAATGACAAGAGATCATGAAGTTCGAGAAATCATCTGCAACTGCGTTCGGTACTGAATGCTGGGTGGCCGCCGGTCAAGGTTAGATCGAATGCACCGCCAATTGCGGCTTGGGCTCGCCTTTCCCCTCTCTTTGAGCGTGCTTGAGAAGTGCATTCTCAGCATGACTCTGGTATGGATTCATTGGGTGTCGGTTTGTTTCGGAGGCCGACACGATGGACGCTGAACATAGATTGGCGCGCAGCCGTGGAACGCGGGCTGGATACGCATTGTAAGGAAGATCGTTTCGACCGATTTCAGGTTAGGCCATGAATCAGGAAATCCGGCTTTTTGGCGCTATTGCGGTCCGACCCGCCGTCCTCGCTCTCATATCCCAGTTCGAAACGGCCACAGGATTGACAGTTGCGGTCAAGTGGGAACTCAATCCGACGGTAAAGAAGCAGATTGAAGCTGGGGAACCTTTTGACCTCGTCATCATCAATCCGAACCTGGTTCAGGATCTGACCGCCTTGGGAAAAGTCAAGGCGGGAAGCCAGGTAGCGTTCGGCCGGATAGCAATGGGGGTGGCGGCCAAGGCAGGCAGTCGACCGCTCAACATTGGGTCCGTAGGAGCATTCGAACATGCGTTGAAGAGCGCCAGATCAATCGCCTACGCCAGTGAAGGAACCAGCGGTGGCTACTTCTCCGGTTTGCTGGAACGCTTGGGAATAGCGGATGAGGTAAAGCCCAAGCTGGTGGCCGTACCAGGAGGGCAGACAGCGTCGGCCGTAGGCCGTGGGGAAGCCGAGCTGGCGGTCGTTCCCGTGACTTCGATTCTTGCAGCCGCTCCCCAGGTCATACTTGTCGGTCGGTTTCCGGCAGAACTCCAAAGTTACGTTGACTTCGCCATTGGAATTAGCGCCGATTCAACGGACGCAGAAGCTGCCAAGCAGCTGTCGGAATTTCTGATGTCGACAGCCGTTGATGACATCTTGGTGGCAATGGGCGTCGAGCGCCGCTAAAGCGCGCTTGATAACACGGTGGCAGGTCGTGCGGCAGAAACCGGCACGCAGGAAGTAAACGCCGCCGCCCCCCGGGCTCGGCTTTTGGAAGCATCGGCGCGATCAGCGCCCACTGCCCATCCGCCAGGTGCGTCGCGTATGGACAAGTCGCGTAAAGCGCCTCACGATCAGGCTGCGTGAAATATTGAGACGTATGATGTCCACTGTGAAGACCGGTTCAAGGATCTCTCAGGCAACGGGTTTTTATGATGCTCCGGCGAATTGCCAGAGCTGCCTAATTTGATCTTATGGAGCCGTGGGCTTCCGCCGCCATGTCGCTCCCAGTCTAGTCGATCATCGGCGCAACGGCGAACACGGGGGCCATTGGGTGCCACTTGCCGTCCGCCACAGAGATCTTACCGCCTTTTCGCTGTCGCCCCGCTGCTCCGAACCGGAGCATGGTGCGCTTAGCTCGCGCGGTACGAGGGCTCATAGCGAAGAAATAGGTCCAAGGCCAGCTTGCGTCGCAGCTGCATCGCTCAAGCCGCAATGAGCAGGAGCACGTAGGCGATGACGGTCACCATCAGCCCACGGAAGGCAAAGGTCACGCAGCGGTACTTTCCACGCGCGATGGCCGAGAGAATATCGGCATTGTTCAGGTACTCGTTGAAAAGATAGACCTCGTCCCGGCGCTGCGCCGCATCCCAGAAGCGATGGCGGTGCTTGCCCCAGGAGCCCCAGAACAGGGAGGTCGACTTGTTCACGTGGCGCGGCAGAACTACGAGGATGGCCGATATGATTGAAAAGACCGAGGCCGCGGCAAGCAATCCCGAGAAAAGCATGCTTTGCTGATAACCGTTCACATAGCGCTCCAAGGTAAATACGCTGCGTACATCGCTTGAACTTACCAAAAAGGCGAGCATAAAAGTAAAGATATACGCGGCTTTCTGGTCAGAAATCTTGATCTGGTCGTAAAAGATATCGTTGATTTTCTTTATGTGATCAAAATACTCTGCACCGATATCCTCCGTCGAAGGCCCACTCCTCATAAGCTCTGCCGCACTTTCAAAATCCGTCACGTTCTCAACTCCAGCCCAAAAGTGTTTCCGTGATATTACACTTCACAGCCAAAGCAATAGCGCGGATGCAGCGCATCTTGACTTTTCAACTTCATATAGACAAACGCTTTAGACATGAGGGGTAGATTCATCAGTTCCATGTCCGCCGTTACGGCGTTGAGCGTGGCGGCGTGCTGTCTTGCGCGGCCGGCAGCCGCTGAACCCGTACAGCGCGCGGCACCGGCCGCAGGCTCCGTCATCGACCGCAAGGTCGGCGAGGAAGTCCGCTTCGTCGACCTGTCGAACTGGCAAAATGTCGACCTGCACCAGGAGCTGCTGGGCGGTGACGTGCTGCGTACCAATGCCACCGGCCAGCTCGCGGTCCTATTCGCGGACCGCACGCAGGTACGCCTCGGCCGGAATTCGTCGCTGCAGGTCAAACAGATGGCGCCGGCGGGCGATACGATCCTCAACCTCCAATCCGGCACGATGTGGGCCCGCGCCCAGCGCGGCGGATCGGGCCTGACCGTTCAGACACCGGCCGCGGCAGCCGCCATCCGAGGCACCGACTGGACGCTGACGGTCAAGGGCGACCAGACCTCGCTGATCGTGCTGGAAGGCCGCGTGGAGCTGAAGAACGAGCACGGCAGCGTCGAGGTTGCGCAGGGCGAAGCGGCCGTCGCCACCATCGGCCAGGCGCCGCGCAAGCTCGTCATCGTTGCGCCGGACGACCGCGAGCAGATGCTGTTCTACCTGACGCTGCGCAGCGGCTTCACCTTCATGCCCGCCTCGCCGCTGACCGTGCAGAAAATGCGCAGCGAACGCCTTCGCATCAATAACAAGCCGCCGCAGAGCCGGACGGCGGAAGACTGGCTGACGCTCGCCGAAGTGCAGCTGACGATCGACGGCCGCGCTGCCGCCTTGCAGTCGCTTGCCAGGGCGCGCGCTCTTGGCCTCTCCTCAAGCCAAAGCGCTCGGGCTGACATGATCGAGGCACTCATTGCAGGCGCTGAAAAACGCTATACGGACTCAGCCCGTCTGTTTGCCAGGGCCCAACCCCGCCTCGACTCAGAACGCCGCGGCGTGGCTGCCTATGGTGCCTATTACGCCCGCTCCCTTCTCAATCCCAATCGCGTAGAAAATCAGCCTGCAAGAACAACGGGGCGATATGCCGAAGTGATGAGGGCATACACTGCGGGCTTCCTCGAAGACATTCCGGCAGCGATCGAAGTGATCAAGGGCGCCGAAAAGCAACATCCGAGCGACTCGACCCTTCCGGCGCTGCGTGCGCTGCTCTCGTTGCTGATCGATGATCGGATGCAGATGAAGGAGGCGATCGACCGGTCGCTTGCTATCGACCCGACCGATCCGAACGCGCTTGAGGCGCGTGCCAAATACCGTGCAGGTTACGAGAGCGACATGAACGGCGCGCTTGCCGACCTCCAGCAGGCTATCAAGGAAATGCCGGGCTCGGCCTCGGCCTGGAACGACCTCGGCCTGCTCTATATTGCGCGTGACGCCCATCGTGAGGCGCAAGAGGCCTTCAAGAAGGCGATCGAACTCGATCCCGCCGATCCGATCGCCCACGCCAACCTTTCCATTCTTTACCTCGACCAGTCGCGGATGAAGGAGGCAAAGCGCGAAATCGACGCGGCGCTCGCGGCCGATCCAGCGTTCGATATAGCGCTGCTTGCCCGCGGCCGGTACTATCTTCAAATGGGCGAAAGAGATAAGGCGCTGGACGATCTTCTCGCCGCCTCCACGGCAAATCCGGCTCATTCGCAGTCGCAGCTCATGCTGGCCGCCGCCCACTACGAAAAAGGTGACCGCGATCCTTCCAACCAGGCGCTCGACAATTCCGACCGGCTGGACAAGAACGATCCGGTTGTTTCCTCATTCCGAACAGCGCTCGCAATCGACGATTACGACGCCGATGGCGCGATCCGCAACGCGCAGGAGTTCCTGCGCCGCTCAAGGGCGCGCGGCGGCGACTACGGCTCACTCGGCGCCAGCGAGGACGCGGGCTCGACCCTCAACAACGCCTTCCGCCTGCAGGGCCTGGATGCATGGGGACGCTATTACGGCGACGCCGTCTTCGATCCCTTCGAAGGCAGCGGCTATACGGACCAGGCGATCAAAGGCAGCGTAGACCCCTTCAGCAATGCAATTCTCTTTGGGGACAGTGTTGTCAACTACCAGACAAACGCCTCAAGCTTCTCGTCGCTCTTCCAGGGCCTCCTGCTCGACCCTCATATGCTTGCAGGGCGATCACGCTCAGCCAATTTCCTGAATATTCCATTTATCGAAGGATCGGTTGGCGGAGGCATCACGAATATAGATGGCCATATTCGGCGCACCGGGGAAGCTGAAATCCAGGGTTTTAGCAATGAGACGATCCCGCTGAGTTTTTACGGAAATCTCCGCTGGGAAGAGATTGCGAATGAGGGCAGCTATGACGATTACGGCGGCTTCTCGACCGAAAACAAGATTCTCGACGGCAACGGATACCTGACAGCAAGTTTAACGCCGGACGATCATATTGTCGCTTATTTGAATACTGCGAAAAATGACCTTCGGCTGAATGCGCTAACCGAGGATACGGCCGCCTCGACGCGGCTGAATAATGAGTTTTTCATCCCTATTTTCGGTGTTCCGCTTGCGCCGAGCGTATTGCCTTTATATCGCGAGCAGAGAAATACGGTCACGAGCACGAATGCAGGCATCGGCTGGAGTCACACATTCGGGTACAGGAACGTGTTGAATGCCGCCCTGCTCTATTCGGAAGTGAAGTCCAAGACCACAAACTACCTAGAATTTGACCAGGCCCCGATGTTCGGCTTCACCGATCCAGACCTCGTTCCGTTTGGGCGCACCCGTCAAGAAGCGACCGCAAAGACATATATTGCTGCCCTCAGCCACAGCATCGGTGACGATGACCTGACCTGGCGATATGGTATAGAGGGTGGCTGGATCGATGCCAGCGCAAGCGACTATTCTGAGCTCTTTGCAATCACTCCGCTTCCGCCGCTCCCGCTGTCTATCCCCGGTGTTGTCAATGGTCCGAATGAAGTGAGCAGCCGGCTTGATCTTGGCCGCGCATATGTTGACGTAATCCATGAGATTACGCCGAATCTGAAAGGCGAATATGCCCTTTTCGGGACTTACATGAATGGCGGAAACGTCGACGTAAGCCGTCTTGAGCCGCGCATCGGCTTTGCCTGGGCACCTTTCGACGATCATTGGCTGCGCGCTGCTTTCATGCGTCAGAGCGTCGAGACCGGCTCGCCGACGCTCGCGCCAATCGGTATTCTGGGTCTGCAGCCCAACCAATTCGCAATCGGCACGGACGGTTATAGCGATACCGCCGCATTCCAGTGGGACGCCGAATGGACCGATCGCTTCTTTACCACGGTCGAATATCAACATCAGGAGCTACACGATTTCTCGGTCGGCTTTCCCCTGACTGCACTTCCGCTTGTTGACAGCCTTCCGCTTTCGAGAGGAAGCCTCGATCGCGCAAGTGTGACCGCAAATGTCGCCGTCGCCTATGGATTCGGACTGTCGGCGACTTATGCCTACATGGACTCGAAGAATAAGGACGAGACGAGCGCGAATTTCGGCGGTTCACTGCCCTATGTCCCGGAAAACTCCGGCCAGATCGCCTTGACCTGGGTTAACGAGGCAAAGGTCAAGGCAACCATCGCTGCCAACTATATCGGCGAGCGTGATGGCGATGACATTGGCACAAAGCTCGACGATTACTGGACCTTGGACGCAAATCTTATCTGGGAGCCGTTCGATAAGCGTTTCGCACTCGAAGCCGCCGCCTACAATCTTCTCGATGAGGATTTCGAAGTTGCTCCGCGTGTTCCAGGCTGGGGCCGCGCCTTCAAGGCCACCCTCAAAGCGCGCTTCTGATGACTGGGGAGGTCGGACCCGGGCATAGAGTACACCAACCCGGCTGGCCGTTCAGCAGCCGGCCGGTACGGTTGGGGGTGCTAGTGCTGATCACGCTCATCGCCATCTCGCTGCTGTCGCGCCTCCCCGCCTGGTCGCTGCTGGAACTGCGGAGCTTCGATTATCTCTCCACGGTCGACGACCCGCTACCGCCTGCGGATGCGCCGGTGATCGTGGCGATCGACGAGCCGTCACTGGCGGAGATGAATGAGCAATGGCCCTGGCCGCGCAGCCTGCATGCCCGGCTGATCCGGCAGCTGCGCGCGGCGGGCGCCAAGGCGATCGGCCTCGATATCATCATGGCCGAACAGTCTTCGCGAGAGGACGATGCGGCAATAACGGCGGCCGTCGGGCCGGACATTGTGCTTGCCGGCGACGAGACGCTGATCCAGACGCCGCAGGCCGACCAGTTGATCCGCGCCACGCCGATGCCGCAACTGACAGAAGCCGGCGCGAGAACCGGCATTGCCTCGATCGATCTCGGCGGCGACGGCGTCTTCCGCAACATCCCGTCCTATCAGGACGGCTTTGCCATAACCCTTGCTCAGGCAGCCGGAAAAGCACCGGGCCGCCTGCCCGCCAACGCGCTGATTCAGTCCTTCGGACCATCACGCAGTTATCCGACGGTTTCCTATTATCAGGCGCTGGACCCAGAGAACTTTCTGCCGAAGGATTTCTTCAAGGACCGCGTGGTGTTCGTCGGGCTCAGCCTGCAGAATGCGCCGGAAATCGACAAAGGCGGTGCCGATGCGTTTGCGACGCCTTACACGGTCCATACGGGCAGACTGGTCGCCGGCGTAGAAATCCAGGCGACGATCTACGACAATATCGTGCACCGCTATTCGATCGAGCTGGCGCGCCTTCCAGTGGTTGCCTTCGCCATCCTGATTGCCGCCATTCTCGCTGCTGCGACCGTCTGGAAATCCACGGGCTGGCGGACATTCGCCGCCACGGTTGTCTTCATCGGCGTGGCGGCGGCGCTGAGCTATGCCGGCATCCGCTTCGGCAATCTGTTCGTCTCGCCGCTGGGGCCGGTCGTGGCTTATGTGTCCGTCGCCTTCGGACAGGCGGCATTCGATTTTGCCGAAGAGCGGCGCAAGAAGAAGCAGGTCACCCTCGCCTTCTCACAATATATATCGCCCGATCTTGTCAAACGGCTTTCCGAGGATCCATCACAGCTGAAGCTCGGCGGCGAGCGGCGGACGCTCTCGGTCCTGTTTTCGGACGTGCGGGGCTTCACGACGATTGCCGAAACGCTGAAGGACGATCCGGAGCAGCTCACCGGCCTCATCAACCGCCTGCTGACGCCTCTTTCCGATGTCGTGATGGATCACGGCGGGACGATCGACAAATTTATGGGCGACTGCATCATGGCGTTCTGGAACGCGCCGCTCGACGATGCGGATCATGCGCTACATGCTGTTGCCGCCTCGCTCGCGATGCAGGAAGCGATCGCGAGCCTGAACAGGCAGCTCGAGAAAGAGGCCAGGATAAACGGAACGCCGCTGCATGCGCTGAAAATGGGCGTCGGCATCAATACCGGCGAGTGCGTTGTGGGCAACATGGGCTCGAACAGGCGTTTCGACTATTCCTGTCTCGGGGACGCGGTCAATCTCGCCTCGCGCCTGGAGGGAGCCTCGAAGAATTATGGCGTCGCTCTGCTTCTCGGCGAGCAGACTGCGAAGCTTGTGGCGGGCACCTATACGGTCGCCGAGCTCGACCGTGTCCTCGTCAAAGGCAAGACGCTCCCCACCCCGGTTTTCACGGTGCTGCATCACGCGGATGCCGCGGCGCTGGCGGCGCACCAGGCCTTCGTGGAAATGAAATATGCCGGCAAGCTTTCGCCGGACGATCCCGTATTCCAGACGCTGCCGCAGGTGATCCCCGAACTTGCGGCCTATTATGCGATCGTTCGCAGCGATGTCTCGGGCACGGAAGGATAATCGTCCCGTTGCGCTTTCCCCGCTTGCGATTTTCCGTTTAAGATCGCCGGACTCGAAAACAGCAAGAGCATCTCAATGTCCGCAACAAGCCCCGACACCGTCATCCCACTTCCGCAGCCGGTTCTGCTTCCCATCGAAGCCAGCAGCGACGTCTTTCCGGTGCGCCGCGTCTATTGCGTTGGGCGCAACTATGCGGACCACGCGATCGAGATGGGGCACGACCCGAGCCGCGAGCCGCCCTTCTTCTTCCAGAAGAACGCCGACAACCTGCTGCCTCCCGGCAAGCCGTTTCCCTATCCGTCTCTTTCGAATGACGTGCATTACGAGGCAGAATGCGTGATTGCGCTGAAATCCGGCGGCGGGAACCTTCCCCTCGGCAACGCGCTTGACTGCATCTATGGCTACGCCGTCGGTATCGATTTCACCCGCCGCGATCTGCAGGCCGAGGCAAAGAAGCTCGGCCGTCCATGGGAAGTTGCGAAAGCGTTCGAATATTCGGCGCCCGTTTCGGCAATCGTGCCCGCAAGCCGCCTCGGCCATCCGGACGCGGGCCGCATCTGGCTCGACCACAACGGCAAGCGCGTTCAAGACGGCGATCTGAAGCAGATGATCTGGAAGATGCCGGAAATCATCGCTGAGCTCTCCAAGCTCTTCGTCCTGGCGCCGGGTGATGTCATCATGACCGGCACGCCGGCCGGTGTCGGCGCCGTCAAGAAAGGCGATCGCGTCGAATGCGGCATCGACGGTATCGCGACGCTTTCCGTAACCGTCGCCTGAGGAGATTGCCATGCCCGTTTACGCGCTTGGGGGACTGTCGCCGAAACTGCCGCCGAGCGGGCTCTACTGGATTGCGCCGGACGCGCATGTAATCGGGCAGACGGAGCTTGGCGAAGGCGTCGGCATCTGGTTCGGCGCCGTGCTTCGCGGCGACAACGAGCCTGTCACCGTCGGCAACAACACCAATATCCAGGAAGGCGCGATGCTACACACCGATCCGGGCTTTCCGGTGACGATCGGCGAAGGCTGCACCATCGGTCATCACGCGATCGTCCACGGCTGCACGATCGGCGACAATTCGCTGATCGGTATGGGCGCAACCGTCTTGAACGGCGCAAAGATCGGCAACAACTGCCTTGTCGGCGCCAATGCCCTGGTGACGGAAGGCAAGGAATTTCCGGACGCTTCACTGATCGTCGGTTCGCCTGCCCGCGCCATACGGACGCTCGATGAAAAGGCGATCGACGGGCTTAGGCGCTCGGCGGAAATATATGTCGCCAACTGGCAGCGTTTCGCCCGCGACTTGAAGCGGATCGACTAACTCCCCGGAATTGCGCTAGGCGGCGCAGGTCTCGCAAAGACCGCGGATTTCGATCGTCGTCTTCTCCGCCTTGAACTTCTTGCCGCGCGTCCAGTCCATCAGCCGGTGATCGACCTCGTGATCGTGGAACTCCATGACATGGCCGCAGCTTTCGCAAATCGCGAAGGCAACGGTGCCGTGGCTGTGGCAATTCTCGTTCGGATGGGCGCAGACGACGAAGGAATTGATACTCTCCAGGCGATGCACGACGCCATATTCGAGCAGCTTCTCCAACGCACGGTAGACCTGCAGCGGCGCGCGGAACCCGTGGTCGCGCAGCTTGTCGAGGATCGTATAGGCGCTGAGCGGGCCGTCGGCCTTTTCCAGCACGTCGAAGACCAGCGCCTGGTTCTTGGTCAGTTGCGGTGCGTTCATGAGCCTTGTCCTTGCGGTTCCTTGCGCCCCAGCCGCGGCAGCAGGCTGAGGACGAAGAGAATGAGTGCGGCAACCACGATCGAAGGGCCTGACGGCGTGTCGTAGGTGAGCGACCCGAATAGGCCGCCGACGACGGCGGCAGCACCGATCAGCGATGCGAGAACGGCCATGACCTCCGGTGTCGACGAGAAGCGGCGGGCCGCGGCCGCCGGGATGATCAGCAGCGACGTGATCAGCATAATGCCGACGATCTTCATGGCGATGGCGATGACGACCGCCATCAAGAGCATGAAAAGGAGCCGCGCCCGCTCAGGCTGCAGCCCCTCGGCCTCGGCAAGCTCGGGGTTGACGGTCGATGCCAACAGCGGACGCCACAGCCAGGCGATCGCGGCGACGACAAAGAGGCCGCCACCCCAGATCAACGCGATGTCGGTTTTCGAGACGGCGAGGATATCGCCGAAGAGGAAGGCGATGAGGTCGATGCGTACCCAGCTCATGAAGGCGACCATGACGAGCCCGATCGCCAGCGTCGCGTGCGACAAGATGCCGAGCAGCGCATCGGCTGACAGCGCCTGCCGCTTTTGCAGGAAGAGCAGCAGGATCGAAACCGTCGCCGCAACGGCGAAGACGGCAAGCGTCAGGTTGAATTCAAAGAGCAGCGACAGCGCGACGCCGAGCAGCGCGGAATGAGCGATCGTATCGCCGAAATAGGCCATGCGCCGCCAGATGATGAAGCAGCCAAGCGGCCCGGTGGTGAGCGCCAGACCGACACCGGCAAGGATCGCGCGGACGAAGAAATCGTCAAGCATGGCGATCTCCCGCATGATGGTGGTGGTCATGATCCGAGTGGTCGTGATCGTGGTGATGGCCGTCGTCCGGATGGCAATGATCCGTCACCGAACCATCCGAATGCAGCACGCGGCCGTCCGGCAGATGCGTGTGGTCGTGGTGGTGGCTGTAAACGGCGAGCGTCTTTGCCGCGCGGCTGCCGAAGAGGCGCACATATTCCGGGCTCTGGCTGACCGTCTCCGGCGTGCCACGGCAGCAGACATGGCCGTTGAGGCAGATCACGGTATCGGTCTCGGCCATGACGACATGGAGATCATGCGAGATCAAGAGGATGCCGCAGCCGGTGGAATTACGGATCTGCTTGATGAGATCGTAAAGCGCGATCTCGCCGGAGAAATCGACACCCTGCACCGGTTCATCCAGCACGAGCAGATCGGGCTTGCGGGCAATGGCACGCGCCATCAGCGCCCGCTGGAACTCGCCGCCGGAAAGGTGCTGCACCTCGGCATTCAGCATATGAGCCATGCCGGCGGCCTCGAGCGCGGCCATCATCTCGTGTTCGGGAAGCGGGCCGGTCAGCGTCATGAGGCGCCGGACGGTGAGCGGCAGCGTCCAGTCGATCGCAAGCTTCTGCGGCACGTAGCCGACCTTGAGGCCGCTTGCCCGCTCCACCCTGCCCTCATCGGGCTTCAAAACGCCGATCGCCGCCTTGGCGCTTGTCGATTTTCCGGAGCCGTTCGGACCGATCAGGGTCACGATCTCGCCGCGTGAAATCGAAAACTCCACGCCCCGGACGAGCCAGCGGCCATCCCGCCGGACACCCACATTGTGGAGGGAAACCAGCGGCTTCGAGGCAGGGTTTGCGGGAGATAACATCATTTTTCCGACAGTGCTGTTGCGTCATGCTATCGCACACGTTATAGCATTACGCAATTGATGTAATAACATTACAATTGCTATTCAAGCGGAGCGTGAACATGAAACTGGCTATGGGTCTTTCCCTCGCGATCCCGGCGATCCTGCTGGCCGGGGCCTCCGAGGCGGCGGATGCGCCGGCAGTCGTTACTTCGATCAAGCCGATCCATTCGCTGGTTTCGGCGATCATGCAGGGCGTCGGCACGCCGGAACTGATCGTCGATGGCGCCGCCTCCCCGCATACCTACAACCTCAAGCCGTCGGATGCGAGCGCACTGCAGAGCGCCAAGGTGATCTTCTGGGTAGGTCCTGGCCTCGAAGCATTCCTCGAAAAGCCGCTGGAATCGCTAGGCTCCGGCGCCAGCATTGCCGAGCTTGAGGATGCGCCGGGCCTTGTGAAGCTGAAGTTTCGCGAAGGCGGTGCCTTCGAACCGCACGATGACGGCGACGAGGTGGAAGCCGGGCATGAGCACGAAGAGGCCGGGCACGATCATGACGCGCATGCAGAAGGCGATCACGATCACGGCGAGTTCGACACGCATCTCTGGCTCGACCCGATGAATGCCAAGGCCATGGCTGCGGAAATCACCACGACGCTGGTGGCCGCCGATCCCGCCAACGCGCTGACCTACCAGGCCAATGCCAAGGCGCTCGACGAAAAGATCGATGCGCTGGACAAGGAAATCACCGGCATCGTCACCTCGGTAAAGGACAAGCCTTTCATTGTCTTCCATGACGCCTACCAGTATTTCGAGCACCGCTATGCCGTCCGCGTCGCTGGCTCCATCACGGTGAGCCCGGAAAACATGCCCGGCGCCGAGCGCGTTTCGGAGATCCACAAGAAGGTCGCCGACCTCGGCGCCACCTGCGTCTTCGCCGAACCGCAGTTCGAGCCGCGCCTAGTCAATGTCGTCATCGAAGGCACCGATGCGAAGGCCGGCGTACTCGACCCGGAGGCGGCAACGCTGGAGGCCGGTCCCGATCTCTATTTCACACTGATGCGCGGCATCGCCAACAGCATGAAGGATTGCCTTTCGCGCGAAAGCTGAGCCGGAAAGGCGAGCGCGCTTGTGCTCGCCTTTTTCAGGCATCGTTCTGTAATGATATAACATTTGTACGGAGTAGACCATGGATAAGAGACTTCCCGTCACCGTGTTGTCCGGCTTCCTCGGGACAGGAAAGACGACGCTGCTCAACCATGTGCTCGGCAACCGCGAAGGCCTGCGCGTTGCGGTAATTGTCAACGACATGAGCGAGGTGAATATCGATGCGGCGCTTGTGAGGGGCGGCGGAGCGAACCTTTCGCGCACGGAAGAGCAGTTGGTCGAAATGACCAACGGCTGCATTTGCTGCACCCTGCGCGACGATCTCCTAAAGGAGGTCAGGCAGATCGCCGACCAGGGCCGGTTCGATTACCTGCTGATCGAATCGACCGGAATTGCCGAGCCCCTTCCCGTCGCGACCACCTTCGAATTCCGCGACGAGGACGCCGCTAGCCTTTCTGACGTCGCCCGGCTCGACACCCTGGTGACGGTGGTCGACGCCGCCAATCTGCTGGCCGACTACGCGTCCTACGATTTCCTCGCCGATCGAGGCGAGACGGCCGGCGATGGCGACAACCGCACGATCGTCGATCTCCTCGTCGAGCAGATCGAATTTGCCGATGTCGTCGTGCTTAACAAGGTCGAAACGGCAACGCCCGAACAGCGCGACGCGGCGCGCAAGATCATCGCCGGGCTCAATCCGGATGCGAAGCTCATAGAAACGGATTTCGGCCGCGTTGCGTTGAAGGATGTGCTGGGAACCGGCCGCTTCGACATCGACAAGGCCGAGACCCACCCGCTCTGGTACAAGGAATTGCACGGCTTCAAGGACCATGTGCCGGAGAAATACGGCATCACCTCCTTCGTCTATCGCGAAAGGCAGCCCTTCGACCCGGTGAAATTGCAGGCCTTCCTCGACCGGACCTGGCCGGGCGTCATCCGCGCAAAAGGTTTCTTCTGGCTGGCGACGCGGCCGCACTATGTCGGAGAGATCAGCCAGGCGGGTGCGATCGTCAGGACAAGCAAAATGGGTCTCTGGTGGTCGGCCGTGCCGAAAGAGCAATGGCCGCGCGAACCGGGCTTCCGAAAGGCGATCGCCGCTTATCTCGATCCCGTCTGGGGCGACCGCCGGCAGGAGATCGTCTTCATCGGCGCCGATCCGATGAACGAGGACTGGATCCGAAGCGAACTCGACGCCTGTCAGATAAAATCGGAACGCTTCACGCCCGAGAAATGGCGGAATCTCCCCGACCCCTTCGCAAGCTGAACTGCACGCAGCATGACGGCAATCGCAATCAGGCCGTTTCGCTGTATCTGCGAGGAATGTGAACCGCTGCCGCCGATCGAGGGACTGAGCGAGCCCCCTGAGAATGGGGCTGCGTCTCGCGGGATCTCGCCAAGGGAGATTCTGCTATCTGCAGCCAAAAGCTGCGTTGGAAACGGAAAGCCGCCTGGGTAAACGAAAGCGCGGCCCGGCCCTAAATGTGCGGTATTCAAGCGACCCGGCATTCAACGGTGCTCAGATCGAGTAAAGCTCAATCGGCTTCTCAAAGCCCTTCAGGCGGTATGCCCGACCTTTGCTGTCGGCCGTTTGGCTCTGCGCCCGCTCACAAACGGCCTTGGTGACGAGAATCCGCCCTGCGTCAGCGACTGACTGCGCGCGAGCGGCAGTATTCACAACCGTTCCAATCGCAGTCAGGTCGCGATGCGATCGGCCGAACTCTCCGAAGCTGGCCTCGCCGGTGTCGATGCCGATGCCAATGCCGAGTTCACTTCCGTCCAGCCCGGCACCCTCAGCCATGTGACGTTCACGACGCAACTGGCAGCGGCGCTGAATCTCCCGTGCAGCGAGCACAGCACGTTCGGCGTGGTCCTGGTGGTGGATCGGAAAGTTGAATATTGCCATGATGGCGTCCCCGACCGTCTTGTTGAGAAGGCCGTCGTATTGCCAAATGGCTGTGGCACATTCATCGTAGAAATCATCCAGCAGCGACGAGACAGTATCTGCCGAAAGCGACTGCGAAAGCGTCGTATAGCCTCTCAGATCCGCAAAAAGCACGGATACATCAACAGTGATCTTGCGGGCTTTCATCACGCGTGTGAACATGAGTTCGCAAATCGTGCAGGTGTTCGGATTCATCCGGCTCGGGCGGATGCCGAAGGCGCGGAAGGGAATGGAAGCCGGTCCGCGCAGAGGCACCGGGAGGTGCATCTGCTGCCAGCAGCCCTTGCAAATCCTGGATCGAGAAAACGACATCTTGCCGCCGCCCTGTTTGCGTGCCGTTTCGCGATTTTCGCACATCCGGGCCGGAAAATCCTCAAAAAAGCCTGCCGTTGTTTTGCAACCGGGACCGCGTCATCAGAAGTCCCATTCCACGATTTGCGACAATACAAACTGGCGAAAGAAATTCATGGATGAAGGGGCGATCGCAGACATGGGTGTCTGAATCTCGTTTAGCCACTCGTCTTCAAGACAGACGTCCTATGGAGAACAGCGATGACTATCACTATTACCGCCTTTGAACGGTCGCCCGATGGCGGCAAAGGTCTGGCGCGTGACATGCGCGTTCGCTGGGCGTTCGAAGAGGTTGGCGAGCCTTACGAAGTTCGTCTTCTTTCGTTTAAAGCAATGAAGGAACCCGCGCATCTCGCGCTTCATCCTTTCGGGCAGATTCCGACCTATGAAGAAGGCGATCTCACCCTGTTTGAGTCGGGGGCAATCGTGTTCCATATCGCGGAGCGCCATGCGGCCCTGCTGCCGGACGATGCGAATGCCCGGGCGCGCGCGATCACATGGATGTTTGCCGCGCTCAACACGATGGAGCCGACGATCGTCGATCGCGAAGTCGCTAGGCTCTTGGAGGGCGACGAGACTTGGTACGAGCAGCGCCTGTCTGTCGTCGAGGAACGCATCCGTAAGCGGCTGAGCGAACTTTCCGATCGCCTTGGCGATGCCGACTGGCTAGACGGCGAGTTCAGCGCCGGCGACCTTCTGATGGTGTCGGTGCTGCTCAGGCTGAAAGGATCGGGCATACTGGACGAATATCCGAGCCTCTCCGCCTATGTCGCCCGCGGTGAAGCGCGGCCCGCATACAAGCGTGCTTTCGACGCTCAGTTGGCGGTTTTCATCGCCGCATCGACCGGCTGACAAAGGTCCGCTCTGGCCGGCTCGAAGCGGTCATGGAAGTCTTTCATCCAATTGTGATCCTGACCCCAGGAATCGCGCGACGGAGCGGTGTCGTAATCGGGCAGTGAGCGGACTTCAGATGATGCCGTGCTTCCTTAAAAGCGCCTGCTCGTCGCCTGACACCCAGCCGAAAACTTTCGGTTCCCCGTCCAGCTCTTGGACGAAGTAGTGAACATCAAATTCTATCGCTACGTCCGATTGATCCTTGCGGACATAGGTTGCCCTCCAAGCGACATGGGCCACGCAATGATGTTCATCTATGGGCGAGAGGCGGACATTGCGTATCCGCATCTCCTTCGTCCCTATCGCCCGATAGTGCGCATAACCTTGCGCCATGACTTGCTTGAGTTGATCGTCGTTCTTTCCAGTCATCACCCCAGCGGGCGAGGCAGCTATGAAGTCGGATGCATACAAAGATGCGACCTCATCCATGTCTATGTCGCTGCCGAGGGACTGCTTGAAACAGCGTTCGTATCGCTCGAAAAGCTTCCTTACGCTGGCCTCCATGGTTTCTTCTCCGACTGCAGATAGTTCTGTAGTGTCGTGAGCCGAAAAGACCCTATCGCGAAGTTCCGATTAAAGCGCCAGATTTGCAGCTGATTCTTACACCGTCGCAAAATTGGACTTTTGCCAGCACCAGCATTCACCAAGGCCTCGTGAAAATATCTTCAATGAGTCGGCCGCCCGCAGCGTCTTGCTGCGAGCGACTTTAGAGCCCAAAGGTGGCTTTTTAAGAACGCCCGATCAGCGGGCAGCGATGATGCTCGAGACAATCCCGCTCGTGACGCCGATCAGCAGGAACTCGTTGTCGACCCTGACCCAGCGATAGCCGCGCGGCGGCGCCGACAGGCGGTAGCGGCGGTAGTCGCGGACTTCGGCCATGTGGCGGCGTTCGGCAGCAGTCATGCGATGACCCTTCGTCCAGCGGTATTTGTGGACCACGACCTTCTTTTCGATAACGACCGGACGGCGGTGCTCGGCAGCACTTGCCTCTGATGCGAAAGCAATCGGCGCAATCAGGAAGGAAACGGAAAGCAGGGTTGTGAATATCTTTTTCATCGGGGGGATCCTCGTGTTGAACACGCCCGAAACTACGTCCAGGAAGGTGAACCGAATCTGAAAGTTAAATTAAACTTTTGTAATAGAAAACTGACGCTTATAAGCATAATCTTATACTTTTGTTTCGCCTTTTAAAGCGGCCGCATTCAAGTCAGGCTGAAGATCAAAGCCATGTTGACGACGTCGAGATAGCGGCCGTCGATATGAACGGCGTCCTTGCTCACGCCCTCGCTGACGAAGCCGGCCTTCTCGTAAAGGCGGATTGCGCGGGCATTGTCGGCATGGACGCTGAGCTCAACCCGTATAATGTCGTATTCCCTTGCCTGCTTCAGCGTCGTCTCCATGAGACGCAAGCCGAGGCCCTGTCCGCGATGGGCAGGGACGATGCCCATGCCGAGCGATCCCCGGTGCGCATGCGACGGAAAGAAATGCCGGCGGATATCGCACCAGCCGATCACCCCGCCGTCCTTTACTGCGACAAATTGCGGATGCCTGTTCTCGATCATGTCGAGAACGAATTTCCGTGTGTCTTCGAGCGGCGGGGCCTCAAGGAAGGTGAGATACCTGCGTTCACGCGCAACAACGTCGAGAGCCTGGTGATAGCTCTCGATGTGCCGGACGGCGATCGGTTCGATGACGATATCGGGCGCCATTTTCAAAGCTCTTCGTAGTTGAACCAGTCGAAATCGGCTGTCTTGGCACGCCCAGATGTGTCGAAGGCGAAGACGCCGGCGAAGGCACCGGTGAAGGAGCCGTGCTCGCCGCGGCCACCCTCGTCGGAGACAACGCCGGCATCGAGAACCGGGCCGATCGGCTGCCAGGCGCCCTTTCCTTCCGTCTGCCAGAAGAACTGCAGGTCGTTGTCGCGGATTTCCATAGAAAGCTGGACGCGGCCTTCCGCCGGAAGGGCGACGCCGCTGCCAGCCGGGAAGCTGAGACGGCCATTCGGATAATCCCCATTGCAGGAAAGGATGGTGACGCAACGGCCGAGCTTTTCGTGCAGCGTCACGGCTACGGCGTGCAACTTGTGGCGATTGTAGTAATGCGTCAGGCCGGCGACCTGCTGGTAGGTGTCCGGGTCGAACTCTACGACAGTCTCGGCTCGGAAACTGTGATGCTCCTGGCGGCGGGCGACGAGCGCCTGCTCGAACCACGAGCCGATGCTTTCGCGGGCGATGAGGCGCAGATGGCCGGGGCGTCCGGTCAGATCGAAGATGCGCTCCGGCTGCGGCGTGCGCAGCCACTGGAAATCCGCAGGCAACTTGCCGCCATCGAAGCTATATTCGGTGCGAACCGGTTTTTCGGCGCGAACCGCGCCCTTGAGGCCCGGAACTTCGACATCCGGCACCGTCGTGCCGTTTTCGAGGTAGAGCCAGCCGTCCGCCTTCCAGACGCATTTCTGCAGGCTGGTTTCGCGACCAAGCGTGCAGCGGCGCTTCGGCGGCAGCGGCCGCCCGCAAAGATGCGTGTGATAGACTTGCCCGTCGGGCGTCTCGACATACTGCCCATGCCCTGCCCGCTGCAGAACGGCTTCCGGATTGTCCTTGGAGGTAATGAGATGGATACTCGGATGCATCTCGTAAGAACCGTCGATGTTGCGCGAACGCGCCATGGTGACCGCGTGATCATAGCCCGTGCCGCCTTCGGCGGTCGTTAGATAATAGTAGCCGTTGCGCTTGAAGAGATGCGGGCCTTCGACAAGGCCGAGCGGGCTGCCGGCGAAGATGTTCCTGATCGGACCTTTCAGCGCCTTCGTGACTGGATCCCATTCCTGAAGCAGGATGCCATCGAAGGCCGGATGCTTGGGCGCGCCGCCATAGCTTTCCGTGCGGTGGTTCCACTGCATGTTGACGAACCACTTGCGGCCGTCGTCGTCATGGAAGAGCGACGGGTCGAAACCCGAGGAGTTGACGTAGACCGGATTAGACCACTCGCCCTCGATGGTCGGCGAGGTGACGATGTAGTTGTGCGCGTCCTTGAAGTTGCCGTCGAAGCGCTTGACGTCGGTATAGACCAGCCAGAACTGCCCATCGGCATAGGAAAGACACGGCGCCCATACGCCGCAGCTATCGGGATTGCCGCGCATGTCAAGCTGCGATTGGCGCTCCAGCGGACGGCGCACCAGTGTCCAGTTCACCAGATCGCGCGAATGGTGGATCTGCACACCCGGATACCATTCGAAGGTCGAGGTCGCGATGTAATAGTCGTCGCCGACGCGGCAGATAGACGGATCGGGATTGAAACCAGGCAGAACGGGGTTGCGGATCATGACAGCTGCTCCTCCGGATAGCCGCAGACTGCGGCACGTACGTCAGACTGAATGAGAAACGCCCGGCAGTTTCCGGCCAGGCGTTGCTTGCGCTTATTCTCGCTCTGCGGATTTCGCCCAGAGATTGACGTCGGCCTCGCGGGCGTAGACATCGATCTCCTTCAGCTCTTCCACCGTGAACTCAAGATTGTCGAGCGCCTTAACGCAATCGACGATCTGCGACGAACGGCTGGCTCCGATCAGCGCCGACGTCACCCGGTCGCCACGCAATACCCAGGCAATCGCCATCTGCGCCAGCGTCTGGCCGCGGCGTTCGGCAATGCTATTCAGCTTGCGGATGTTGTCGATGATCGACGGGCGGATGAAATCACGCTTCAGGAAGTGGTTCTGAGCCGCACGGCTGTCTTCCGGGATGCCGGCGAGATATTTGGTCGTGAGCATGCCCTGCGCCAGGGGTGAAAAGACGATCGAGCCCATGCCGACCTCGTCCAGCGTATCGAGCAGCTTGTCGTCCTCAACCCAGCGGTTGAGCATGGAATAGCTCGGCTGGTGGATGAGGCACGGCGTGCCGAGATCCTTGAGGATCGCGGCTGCTTCCCGCGTGCGCTGCGAATTATAAGAGGAAATTCCAACATAGAGCGCGCGGCCGGAGCGGACGATATAGTCGAGCGCGCCGCAGGTCTCTTCGAGAGGCGTATCCGGATCGAAACGGTGCGAATAGAAAATATCGACGTAGTCGAGGCCCATGCGCTTCAGGCTATGGTCGCAGGAAGCGATCAGATATTTGCGGCTGCCCCACTCGCCATAGGGACCCGGCCACATTTCGTAGCCGGCCTTCGACGAGATGATGAGTTCATCGCGCAGGCCCGCGAATTCGGTACGAAGGATTTCGCCGAAGGCGGTTTCGGCCGAACCTGGAGGCGGGCCGTAATTGTTGGCAAGGTCGAAATGGGTGATGCCGAGATCGAAGGCAGTGCGGCACATGTCGATCTTGCGCTCATGCGGCGTGTCGCCGCCGAAATTGTGCCAGAGACCGAGGGAAACGGCAGGAAGCTTCAGGCCGGAGCGGCCCGTGCGGTTATACTTCATCTTCGAATAGCGGTCGGAAGCCGGTTGCCAGCTCATGGTCCTGATCCTTTGGAAAAGTGCGCGCGGGCCGGAAAAGCCCGCGCGGAAAATAGCCCCTTGAAGGCCTACTTCAAGAGCGCCTGAGCCTCTTCGATGCCAAGCGCGGCGGGCTGCGTGCAGGTCGTCGTGAGTTCCACGAACCTGCCCTCCTCGCCCGATTTCAGGATCGAGGTCATGACGTCGACGCCATGCAGCGTGCGCTCCAGCGAGCAGCGGGCATCGCGGCCGTCGATCAGCGCCGCGACCATGTCAGCAAGACCTGCCGTGCGGTAGTTGGCGCGCGGGCCTTGCGGGCTTTCCTGGTTGAACCTGCCGAAGGGATGCTCCCAGGCTTCAAGCGGCTTGATGTCCTTGTCGCGGCCGCTGGCCTCGACGACGCCGCCAAAGAAGTTCGGGTCTGGAACGAAAAGGGTGCCATCGGTGCCGTAGAGCTCCATATTGGCATGGCGATGCGACCAGACATCCCAGCTCGCCGTCAGCGTCACCGTCGCACCGCTGACGAATTCCAGCAGTGCCTGGACCGTCGTCGGCGTCTTGACCGGAATCGTCTCACCGTGGCGTGGCTGGCTGGTGATTGTGCGTGTCTCCGACGCCATCGAGGTGATCGCGCCGACGCGCTTCACCGGGCCGATGAAATTGATGAGGTTGGCGATGTAATACGGACCCATGTCGAGGATGGGACCACCGCCCGGCAGGAAGAAGAAGTCCGGGTTCGGATGCCACATCTCCATGCCCGGCCCCATAACATAGCAGGCGCCGGAGGTGATGCGCCCGATGCCGCCCTCGTCGACATATTTGCGGGCAAGCTGGTGCGCACCGCCGAGGAAGGTGTCCGGCGCGCAGCCGACGGAGAGCTTCTTCTCCTTGGCGATGCGGCGTAGATCCTCACCCTGTTCCAGCGTCAGCACGAGCGGCTTTTCAGAGAAGACGTGCTTGCCGGCCTCAAGCGCCGCCTTCGAGACCGGATAATGCGCATCGGGGATCGTGAGGTTCACGACGACGTCGATCTCGTCATTGGCAAGAAGCTGCTCGATGGTCTGAGCGGTGACGCCGTATTCCTCGGCGCGAAGTTCGGCTACCTGCACATTGATGTCCGCGCAGGCCAGAATTTTCAGCCCCTTGAAGAGGGGCGCGAGCGAAAGGTAAGTGGTGGAGATGTTGCCGCATCCGATGATGCCGACGCCAAGTTCCTTGGTCATGGTTTGCCCTCAGTAGGTCTTGAAGGATGCGATCGAGCGGGTGATCAGGCGATCGATGTCGCTCGGATTGTCGTGCTCGACGACGTAGTGCTTCACCCTGGTCCCCTTGAGCGCAGCGATCAGCTTGGGCCAGGCAAGTGTGCCGTGACCGATATCGGCCCAGCCGTCCTCGTCCTTGTTCTCGCCGACCGGCGCGATGTCCTTGACGTGTACGGCAGTGATGCGTGAGCCGAGCTTCTCGATCCAGGCGAACGGATCCGCCCCGCCACGGACGACCCAGGCGATATCCGCTTCCCACGAAATGTCGGGCGCGCCTTCGAAGATGCGCTCGATTGGCAGCGAGCCGTCGGCAAGCTTCACGAATTCGAAGTCGTGATTGTGCCAGCCGAATTCGTAGCCGGCGTCCTTATAGGGTTTGGCCATTTCCTGCAGGCGCTTGCCAAACGCAAGCCAGCCGGCGCCGTCCGCTGGACGCTGGTCGGCGGCAAGATGCGGTGCGTAGATCGAATCCATGCCGAGCGTCTTTGCGATGTTCAGCGATTTCTTGACTTCGCCGTCGAGGAAATCCGGGCTGAAATGGCCGGTTGCCATCGTGAGAGCATTCTTGTCGAGATCGGCGCGCAGGCCCTTCAAATCAGCGTCGTTGAGATCGGCATAGATGCCTCCGAAGCCTTCGACCTCCGAATAACCGGCCTTGCCGAGCTTTTCGAAGATTGCCGAATAGGGCTGGAAATTGCGGGCGCTATAAAGCTGGAAACTCAGTTTCGTCATCATTTTCTCCTCGGGCCTCGTGCCCTTTCTCAAAATCAATCTGCGGACTGGCAGGAATGCAGGTCGTAGAAACGGAAGTCCGGAAGCTCGCCGTCTTGGAGCGGCTTTGCCGGGGTAAAGAGGATGCGGCGGGTCTCGCCAGCTGCCAGATCGAAGGCATTGTCGGAATATTTGCCGTCGGTCTCGGTCTCGATCATCACGAACAGCGCCAGTCCCTTGGCGGTGACATTGAGGCAGACCGAGCCGTCTTCCTCGACATATTCGCGGGTCACCTGGAGACCGGCAGGCTCCAATTCGAGTGCCTTGTAGGTGCCGTGAACGTAGTGCCCCTCACCGCCCATGCCGTTCGACGCCGTGAAGCGCCACCCAAGCAGCGTGCCCTCGGGGATATCCGAGACATTGATCGCCGTTGCCGTCACGGCAGCATCCGGCGTGCAGACGGCTTGGATATCCTTCAGGTGCCTGCGCTCGCCCTTCATCGTCAGAATGGAAATCGATAGATCGGCGCTGACCTCCGAAAGCGTGTCGTTGACCAGCGAGAATCGGATCGTTTTGCCGTCCTCCGATGGAATGGCGGCCACGGCGACCGGCTGGAAGAATCGCTTGACGAGATAGTGCATCGCCTTCCAGCGCCCGCCGTAGTCGAGGCTCGACCAGGACGCGACCGGCCAGGTGTCATTGAGCTGCCAGTAGATCGTGCCCATGCAATGGGGTTTGAGCGACCGCCAATATTCCACCGCCGTCTTGATCGCCAGCCCCTGCTGGATCTGGCTGAGATAGACGAAGTTCGGAAAGTCCTTGGGGAAGCGGAAATAGCGGAACATCGTGCCCGCGATCCGCTCATTGCCGCCGGCATTCTTTTGATGCAACTCCATCACCGGCGACGCGATGTTCAAGTCCCTCTTATCGGCATAAGTCTTGATGACCGGCAGTGAGGTATAGGACTGGAAACCGAATTCGGAGCAGAAACGCGGCCGCACCGAGCGGTAATTGTCGAACGACTTGTTTTCGTGCCAGACCGACCAGTAGTGCATGTCGCCGGAGCCATCTGCATGCCAGGCGTCGCCGAAATCCAGATAGCCGGAGGCCGGGCTCGACGGCCACCAGATCGCACCTGGCGCCGCCTTCTTCATCGCCTGCTCGATCGTGCGGTTCAGCCGATCATAGGAGACGAGATAGCGGTCGCGGTCCCGCTTCGACTCGTCGAACCAGGTAAGCGCACCGACCAGTTCGTTATCGCCGCACCAGAGCGCGATCGAGGGATGCGAGGCCAGGCGTTTGACCTGATAGTCGACTTCGAGCGCGACATCGTCGAGGAAGTCTTCTGTCGAGGGATAGAGGTTGCAGGCAAACATGAAATCCTGCCAGACCATGAGGCCGAGCCGGTCGCACAGGTCATAGAACCAGTCGTGCTCGTAAAAGCCGCCACCCCAGACGCGGATCATGTTCATGTTCGCAGCTTTTGCCGACTGCAGCAGGTCCTCCGTCTTCTCCGGCGACGACAGCGAAAACAGCGCATCCGCCGGAATCCAGTTCGCACCTCGGCAGAAGATCTCGCGGCCGTTGACCTTGAAAGCGAAGCGGCTGCCGGCCGCATCCGGCGTAGTGATGAGTTCGACGGTGCGAAGGCCGATCTGCTTCGTCACCACATCTGACGGCAGATCGACGGTCAGCGCATAAAGCGCCTGCTCGCCGCTGCCGGAAGGCCACCACAGTCGCGGTTTTTCGACATAGAAGATATGATTGACCACCGTCTCGCCGGCATTGACACCGACATCGAGTCGGATACGTTCGCCGTCGAGCGCGAAGTGCACCGGCACGATGCCGGGGTCCTTCGCGAAGAGCGTTGCCGTGACCTGCAGTTCGACGCTGCCGTCGAGGCTATGCGTCTGGCGCGTCGTGACGTGCTCGATGCGCGCCGTCTCGAGTTTCTTCAGTGCGATCGTGCCATAAAGCCCGAGCGGCGCGATCGCGATGTTCCAGTCCCAGCCGAAATGGCATTGCGGCTTGCGCAGCATATTGCCGTTGGCGATCGGCGAGTTGCCCGGGTGATAGGGTACGTAGAAAGGCTGCCTGCCCTGCCGCTCTGCGCCGGCGGCAATGCTCGAATGCAGCACGACGCGGATCGTGTTTTCACCTCCCTTCAACATGCTCGAAACATCCGGCCGGTAGCGGCGAAAGCAATTGTCGGCCGCTAGCACGACGAAGCCGTTGATAAAGACAGAGGCAACGGTGTCGAGGTAATCGATGTCGAGATACCAGTCGCCTTCGGCATCATCGAGCTGGAA
The DNA here is from genome assembly GCF_015353075.1 of Rhizobium sp. 007. Taxonomy (NCBI): domain Bacteria; kingdom Pseudomonadati; phylum Pseudomonadota; class Alphaproteobacteria; order Hyphomicrobiales; family Rhizobiaceae; genus Rhizobium; species Rhizobium sp. 007. The sequence goes on from NZ_CP064187.1 coordinate 1,908,826, forward strand.
GCTTCGCTCGAGCACCCAATCCCGATGCGCGACCCACTGAACCTGCTCTTCGTTGCGGCCGAAATAGGGATCCGGAATGAGCTCTGCCGCGTGAAGCGCCGTATGGAGGTCGCCCGGAAGCGTGATCGATGTGGTGACTTCGCCTTCAGCGGAGGCGAGTTGCCAGGAACCGGAAAGATCGATGGACGAAGTATTGGACGTGGTCATTCTCTGATCTCGAACATTGGAACGAGGATGCCCTCGCTTGCCCAGGAGCACGTGACTGCCCCTCACCCTAGCCCTCGCCCCGCCTGCGGGGAGAGGGAATTTGCCGAACGCAATATTGCGATCGGGGAAGGCGCTGCGGCATATCTGCTTCTCCCAGTCTGCGGGAAGAAGGTGCCAGGCAGGCGAATGAGGGGCTGGCTACCGCCCTCGCCCACCGCACACTCGCCGCCTCCTAAATTCTCTCCTCCGTCTCAGCATCGAAGAGCGATGCCAGCGACATGTCGAAGCTGAGCTTCACCGGTGTTCCCACCTTGAAGCGGCGCGCGCCATTGATGCGCACCGACATCGTGTGACCGGCGTGCTTCAGCCAGAGGAGGTTGTCGGCGCCCATCGGCTCCTCGATGTCGACGGTCGCATCATGCACTTCGGGGCCGAGATTTTCGTCGACCTTGATGTGCTCCGGGCGCACGCCGAGCACCACCTTGCGGCCCGATTGCAGCGGTTGAGCCGCATCATAGCCGTCGAGCGAGAAGCTGACGCCGTTAGATCTGAACACCGTCTTGTCGCTGTTCTTGGTCAGCTCGCCGTGCAGGAAGTTCATTGACGGCGAGCCGATGAAGCCTGCGACAAAAAGATTGCGCGGCCTGTTGTAGATGGTCGTCGGATCGTCGAGCTGCTGAATGATGCCGCTTTTCATGATCGCGATGCGGTCTGCCAGCGTCAGCGCCTCGATCTGGTCGTGGGTGACGTAGATCATCGTGTTTTTCAGCGACTGGTGCAGGCGCTTGATCTCGACGCGCAATTCCGAACGCAGCTTGGCATCGAGGTTAGACAGCGGCTCGTCGAACAAGAACACATCGACATCGCGCACCAGTGCGCGGCCGATCGCCACGCGCTGGCGCTGGCCGCCGGACAGTTCGGCGGGCTTGCGCTTCAAAAGCGGCTGGATCTGCAGGATTTCGGAGGCGCGCGCCACGCGCTTGTCGATCTCGGCCTGCGGCACCTTTGCAACGCGAAGTCCGAAGGACAGGTTCTTCTCGACACTCATCTGCGGGTAGAGCGCATAGGACTGGAACACCATGCCGATGCCGCGGTCCTTGGGCTCTTCCCAGGTGACGTTCTTGCCCTTGATGAAGATCTGTCCCGCGGATGCATCAAGCAGCCCGGCGATGCAGTTGAGCAGCGTGGACTTGCCGCAGCCCGACGAGCCGAGCAGGACCAGGAATTCGCCGTCGTTAATGTCGAGGTTCAGGTCCTTGAGGACGCTGACGGCGCCGAAATTCAGCGACAGATCTTTGATGGAAACGCTTGTGTTCATGATCAACCTTTCACTGCGCCAGCGGCGATACCGCGGACGAAGAGACGTCCGGACACGAAGTAGACGATAAGCGGCACCGCACCGGTGAGCAGCGTTGCGGCCATGTTGACGTTGTATTCCTTCACGCCCTGAACGGCGTTGACGATGTTGTTGAGCTGCACCGTCATCGGGAAATTCTGGTTGCCGGCAAAGATCACGCCGAACAGGAAGTCGTTCCAGATACCGGTGATCTGGATGATCATCGACACGACGAAGATCGGCAGCGACATCGGCAGCATGATGCGGAAGAACACCTGCCAGAACCCTGCCCCATCCACACGCGCAGCCTTGAAGAGTTCGGGAGGCAGTGATGCGAAATAATTTCGGAAGAGCAACGTGTTGATCGGCATGCCGAAGATCGTGTGCACCAGGACGACGGCCCAGATGGTCGAGAAGATGCCGAGCTCGCGCATGATGATGACGAGCGGATAGAGCATCACCTGATAGGGGATGAAAGCGCCGAAAAGCAGGATCGTAAAGAAGACTTCCGAACCCTTGAAGCGCCAGTAGGACAGGCCGTAGCCATTCACCGAGGCGATCGCCACGGAAATAATGACGCTCGGAATGGTGATCTTGACCGACTTCCAGAAGCCGACGCTGATGCCGGAGCAATCAAGGCCTGTACAGGCCTGGCTCCATGCCTTGACCCAGGGCTCGAAGGTGATCTGCACCGGCGGAGCGAAGATATTGCCCATGCGGATTTCTGTCATGTCCTTGAGGGAGGTCACGACCATCACATAGAGCGGCAGAAGATAATAAAGCGCGGCGACTGTCAGGATGCTGTAGAGGATGATGGTCGAGGGCGCGAACATGCGACGCGGCCTTGCGCCTGCCGGCTCGACGACGCTGGCGATGCTGTTGGTGGTGGTGGCTATGGCCATGATCGTGCTCCCTCAGGATCGCTTCTGGCGGAACTCGGCGAGAGCCCACGGAACCAGGATGATGAAGACGGTGACGAGCATCACGGTCGAAGCCGCAAGGCCCTGCCCGAGATTGGCGCGCTCGAACATGAACGAATAGACGTACTTGGCGGGCACTTCCGATGCAAAGCCGGGTCCGCCCTGCGTCATTGCGACGACGAGGTCATAGACGCGTACGATGCCGGAAGCGACGATCACCAGTGTGGTGACGAAGACGCCGCGCATCATTGGAATGATGATGAAGAGGTATGTGCGCCACGCCGGAATGCCGTCTACGCGCGCCGCCTTCCAGATTTCGGAATCGATGCCGCGCAGGCCGGCAAGCATCAACACCATGACCAGCCCCGTCCCCTGCCAGAGGCCGGCGATGACGAGCGCATAGATGACGGTATTCTTGTCGCCGAGCAGCGCGAGGCTGCCCCCCGGAAGACCAAGATCGTTCAAAACCTTCGGCACTCCGAGGCCGGGATCGAGAATCCACTGCCAGACGAGCCCCGTCACGATGAACGACAGGGCGAACGGATAGAGAAAGATCGTGCGGAATGTGTTCTCGAACCTGATCTTCTGATCGATGAGAACAGCCAGCAGGAAGCCGATGATGAAGACGAATGTCAGCACGCAGACGCCGTAGGTGGCAAGATTGAGAACCGACTGGTTCCAGCGCGAATTGCCGAAGAGGCGGCTGTACTGGTCAACGCCCACGAAATCGCTCGTCGGTAGCAGCCGCGACGACGTGAACGAGTAGAAAACGGTCCAAAGCGTGCAACCGATGAAAATCACGATGACGGTCAGCATCATAGGGATTGCTGCGACCTTCGCATTGAGGTTGCGCAATAGGCCAAACGGCCGGCCGGCATGAGCCATCAATACCTCCTGTTGGCGGTCAGGGGCGCGACCAGACTGGAAAGCTGTGTCCGCTCGCGCCCCATAAAACCGTCTCAAGTTATGAGAGCGTCTGTGGCCTTACTGGGCCTGCGAGATGATGTCGGCCTGACGATCGATTGCATCGTCCACAGACATCTTGGAGCTGAAGAATTCGAGCGCGAGATCCTGCAGCTGGCCCTGCGTATCGGAATCGAGCATCTGCTCGGTCGAAGGCAGAACGTTGTTGAGGTCCGACAGGATTTCGATGCCCTTCTTCATGCAGGCGTTCGCAGCTTCGAGATCGACGTCGCCTCGAACCGGCAGCGAACCCTTGACCAGATTGAATTTGACCTGGACTTCCTTAGAGAGAAGCAACTTGGCAAGTTCAAGCTGCGCCTTGGTGATTTCCGGATTGCTGTTCTTCGGGAAATAGAAGGCGTCGCCGCCCGTATCGAGCTGCGCATTGAAGCCGAGACCGGGCAGGCAATCGTAGTCGGTGCCGGCAACCTTCTTCGCGACGCCGAATTCACCCTGCGCCCAATCGCCCATGATCTGAGCGGCAGCCTTGCCCTCGATCACCATGTTGGTGGCAACGTTCCAGTCGCGGCCGGAATAAGCCGGATCGACCATATCGCGGGCCTGGGCGAATGCGGTCCAGACCTTCTTGTTCTGATCGCTGCGAACGGCCTCTTCGCTCTTCTTGTCGTTGATCTGCAAGTAGAGGTCTTTGCCGCCGATGCCGGCCTGCATGACGTTGCGGATGCCTTCGACCTGCCACGGGGCGCCGGTGGCGAGCGGCGTGATGCCCTTCTCCTTCAGCTTCGGCGCGTCGGCTGCGAGCTCGTCCCAGTTTTTTGGAACAGCCATGCCGTTGTCTTCGAAGACGTGGCGGTTGAGCCACATCCACTGCCAGGAGTGGATGTTGATCGGCACGCAATAGATCTTGCCTTCATAGACGCAGGCGTCGAGCAGCTTGGCCGGACGGATGACGTCCTTCCAATGTTCCTCCTCGGCAAGGGGCGTCAGATCCGTCATGAGGCCTGCCTTGATGAGTTCCTCGGCGTCGCGGCCGGTGTTCATCTGGGTAGCGCCCATGGGGTTGCCGCCGAGAATTCGACTAATGATGATCGGGTTGGCGGTGGTGCCGGAACCGGCAATAGCGCCGTCGACCCACTTGTTGCCACTCGCATTGAAGCTGTCGGCAAGGACCTTGACGGCGGCAGCTTCACCGCCGGATGTCCACCAATGGGTGACTTCGAGATCGGTCGCGTTGGCCGCGCCAAGCGGCAGCACGACGGAAGCGGCAAGCACAGCCGCCATCGAACGAAAATTCATGAGTTCTCCTCCCTCACTGAAACGTTGCCGGAAAAACTTAGTGCAATCGACATTTTGGCGCAACAGCCCGCTGTCAAAATTCTATGCGAAACTCGCCATTGCTACCCATGCCTGTTCTTGCTTCACAACTCCGCGACATATGGCGTTAGGTTGGGCATTCAAGATTGCATGATGACGAACGGAGCAATATATTGATATTATATATTAATTTCTATTATGGCGCATGTCGTCTGAAGAAATCGCCTTCGCAATTGCAAAGATCCAAGCTTGAAACCGCAATTCAACCTAAGCGTCTAGTGATGGTGCGAACATCATAAAAAGTGCTCGACATCTCCACTGTATCGTTACAGATTTAATGGCTCAAGTGAGGAGTGTTGTTCAGCGGGGAATGTGCTTACGGCTTTACGAAAAACATTCTATAAGCGGACCGAAATCGCACGAGGGTGACATAAAGGGATGGAAAACAAGGGAAATTCCGGGGGAGCGGCAGCGGCTATCCAGCGCGAACGGCCGACGCTGAAGACAATCGCCTTCATGACGGGCCTGGGCATTACCACGGTTTCGCGCGCACTCAAGGACGCACCGGATATCGGCGCGGAGACCAAGGAGCGCGTGCGTATGGTCGCCCGCCAGCTCGGCTACCAGCCGAACCGCGCCGGCGTACGCCTCAGGACCGGTAAGACCAATGTCATCGCGCTCGTTCTTTCCATCGACGAAGAGATCATGGGTTTCTCGAGCCAGATGGTCTTCGGTATTTCCGAGGTGCTGACCGGCACGCCGTACCACATCGTCGTGACACCGCACTCGCACAGCAAAGACCCGATGCTGCCGGTGCGCTACATCCTGGACACTGGCTCTGCCGATGGCGTCATTATTTCCCGCATCGAGCCCGACGATCCGCGCGTGCGGCTGCTCGCCGAGCAGAACATGCCCTTCGCGACGCATGGCCGGACAGATGCGGGACTGGTCCACCCCTATCACGATTTCGACAACGAATCCTTCGCGCACGAGGCGGTGAAGAGGCTCGTCGAGCGCGGCCGCAGGCGCATCGCTCTGCTCCAGCCGGCGAGCAAGCTCACTTACTATGCCCATACGAGGATTGGCTTCCAGACCGGTCTTCACGACTATGGCGCCGAGGAAGTCCCCCTGCGCGTCAACACCGATACGCCGCTGGAGGAGGTCAAGACCGCGGTCGAAGCGATGATGCGCATGCCGAACGCGCCCGACGGCATCGTCTGTTCGGCCGGAAGTGCCGCTATTGCCGTCAACGCCGGCATCGAGGCGACAAGTAAGCGCGTCGGCTACGATATCGACATGGTTTCAAAGCAGTCCGCGCCGATCCTGAACTGGATCAGGCCCGAGATCATCACCGCCAATGAAGACGTTCGCCACGCCGGCCGCGAACTGGCCAAGGCCGTCATCGCCCGCATCGATGGCATTGAGCCGGAACTGCTGCAGAGCATCAGCAAGCCGGTCTGGCCGGACGATCGCAGATAGGCGGTCACGTTTCCTGGTGCAGAGGCGCCGAATTATCCTTCTTCGCCGCAGTTCGGCACGGAAAAGCTGGCGCGCGCTTTTCGCGGAGTTATCCGATGCGGCTATCCTGGCTGGACACTCCCTCTCCCGCCTCAGTGGTTAAGGGTGAACGCTGCTCGCGGCAACTTGGAGTGTGTTGAGACGGTGCCAATACTTCTGGCAATCAAGCTCACCTAAGGCGCAAGATCGCACGGCGCGACCCTCAAGGCTGATGGCATGTCGTTTTTCCTCGCTCCTCACCGACTGACTTGATGAGGCCGCAGGAAAGCAAATGTGGAAGAGACCACGGGAAGCGGACAAGCAGCGCAGCTCCATGATCCTGCTTCGGTATGTTCAAAATAAAATAAGCCCGATCGAAACCGGGCTTTTTCCTTGTTCGATCGATACCTCAGAACGTCGAAGCGCCGCTGCCCCATGGGCCATGGTGGAAATCCTTGCCATCGAGGCGGTCGAAGCCGTGGGCGCCGAAGAAGTCGCGCTGGGCCTGGATGAGGTTCGCAGTGCCGCGGCCCTGGCGGTAGGCGTCGAAATAGGTGAGCGCCGAGGTGAGCGCCGGAACCGGCAGGGCGGCCGCAAGTGCTGCCGCAACGACGCGGCGAAGCGACGGGATCGATTCCTTGACCATTTCGGAGAAGGCCGGCGTGACGATGAGGTTTGCCGCATCCGGCGCCTTGGTGAAAGCGCTGGTGATTTCGTCCAGGAACTGCGAGCGGATGATGCAGCCGGCCCGCCAGATCTTGGCGATCACCGGCATCGGCAGCGACCAGTTGAACTCGCGGGAAGCCTCCGCCATCACGGCAAAGCCCTGCGCATATGCGCCGATCTTGGCGGCAAACAACGCCAGTTCCAGATCCTTGTCGAGGTCCTGACCGTAGGCGATCGGGAAATCGTATTTCGGCTTTCCGAAGATTCTCTCGGCGGCTTCGCGCTGGTCCTTCATCGAGGAGATGCTGCGCGCCGCAACGGCAGCTTCGATAGCGGTCGCCGGAATGCCCATGTTCTGTGCTTCGATCGCCGACCACTTGCCGGTGCCCTTCTGGCCGGCCTTGTCGAGGATCATGTCAACCATCGGCCCCCCGGACACGGGATCGGTCGCCGCCAGCACCTTTTCGGAGATTTCGATGAGGTAGGAATTCAGGCGGCCCTTGTTCCATTCGCCGAAGATGTTGCTGATTTCGCCGGCGCTCTTGCCGAGGCCGTCGCGCAGGATGCCGTAGATTTCGGCGATCATCTGCATGTCGGCGTATTCGATGCCATTGTGGATCGTCTTGACGAAGTGACCCGCACCATCGTTGCCGAGCCAGGCGACGCAGGGATCGCCGTTGTACTTGGCGGCAATCGAGGTCAGAACCTTCTCAACGCGCTTCCAGGAGTCTTCGGTACCGCCGACCATGATCGACGGGCCGTGGCGGGCGCCTTCTTCACCGCCGGATACCCCCATGCCGATGAAGGTCAGCTCGGTATCCTTGAGGCGGTCGAAACGGGCGATCGTGTCACGGAAATTGGCGTTGCCGGCATCGATCATGATGTCGCCTTTGGAAAGGTGCGGCCGCAGCGCTTCCATCTGCTGGTCGACAGCCTCGCCCGCCTTGATCATGATGATGATCGGACGCGGCGGGCGGATGGCCTCGACGAATTCCTCGATGGTCTTGCAGGGGACGATCTGCTTCTTGAGATCACCGGCGCTTTCGTAGAACTCGTCCGTCTTTTCGGGAGTGCGGTTGAAGACTGCAATCTTGTTGCCTTTTTCCGCAATGTTGAGTGCCAGGTTGGAACCCATGACGGCAAGGCCGATCAGCCCGATTTCTGCCTTTTCCACGATACACCTCCGATGAGTCATTTTGGACCGGTGTTGTGGCACTCTCCGGGAAAAACGGCAAGTCTGGAAGGACGCCGATCAGTTCGGCAGCGCACAGTTCGGAGGCTGACCGGCCGTTTCTTCAATACGCCGCCTTCCTGTCTGCTATTATCGGCGGAGGAAACACCAAGGAAAATCCGATGAGCACCCTGCCTGCCAAAATTGTTCACTGCTCGATCAATCGGTACTGGAAGGAGGTCTACGACTTTGCCGGCAAGCCGGAAAACATGTCGCTCTGGGCCTCGGGGCTGGCCTCCGGCCTCGAACCGCAAGGAAGCGACTGGATCGCGCACGGTCCTCTGGGAACGGTGCGTGTGAGCTTCGTCCCGCACAACGAGTTCGGCGTCATCGACCATACGGTAACAATCGAAAGCGGACTACGGGTCTACAACGCGCTGCGAATCGTGCCGAACGGCGACGGCTGCGAGGTGATGTTCACGCTGTTGAAACAGCCAGGCATGACGGACGACCAGTTCGCCGCTGATGCCGCCCATGTGCAGAAGGACCTCGGCGCCTTAAAATCGCTGATGGAGATATAACCGATGGAAAAAAGCGCAAACGACCTGAAGATCGACTACATTGAATTCAACGTCGCCGACATAGCGGCGGCAAAGGCCTTCTACGGTAACGCATTTGGTTGGAGTTTCACCGATTATGGCCCCAGCTATTGCGAATTCAATGACGGCCGCCTGACGGGCGGCTTCACAAATATCCAACCGCCGCGCCCGGGTGGTGGCCCGCTTGTGATCCTATACGCCGACAAACTTGAGGAAGCGCTGGAGAAGGTCGAACAGGCCGGAGGCAAGATCGTAAAGCCGATCACCGCCTTTCCGGGCGGCCGGCGGTTTCACTTCCTTGACAAGGATGCCTACGAACTGGCCGTGTGGAGCAAGACTTAAAGCCGGAAGCTAGGCAGCGATTGTCGAGATCGCATCGGCAGATTCCAGCACGACAAGCGCACCTAGAACTTGCCCGGACAGGTCGCGCAGCGGCGACATGCGGCAACGCGTGCGCCTGCTTTCACCGCGCTGTTCGTAGTTGTATTCGACATGCTGCCCCGCGAAGCAGGCGTCGAAGTTGGCTTTCGCTTGTGCCACGAACTGTTCCTCGCCGATGAATTCCATCACATGGCGGCCGATCATGTCGATCGGCCTTCGTCCGAGATATGCACAGTTCACCGGATTGGAATAAAGATAGCGGTAGTCGCGCGTGAGCACCGCAACACGATCCGGCAACGTCTCGAGAATCGCCGAATTGAGAAAATTCCCGTTGTCGACATTGGGCACATAGGCCTTCGGTGCAGGTAGCGGCAATTCCCGCGGCAACGCGAAATCCGCACGCGGCAGCGCGCCGAAATAGCGCTCCAAAAGGGATATGAGCATGGCTGAGTGATGGCTGACGCTGGCAGCGTCATCGGCATCCTGCTGCAGCAGATAGCCGACAAACTGAAGCTGCATGTACATCTCCATCAGGTTGGACGCGTGATGGTCCACAATTGTTTGGACCAAAAGATCGAGACCACCATCAAGAGTTGCAACACGCCGATCGTCGCCAAGACGAATTGCCTCTTCGATCTGCGAGCAGCGTGATGAGAAAGCTTGCAAAAGCTCGAGCAAGGCGCCTCCAGATCCCTTATTCTCCAAAGGGATTCACATTCTCCTCGCTTTGGCAGAATTCAACGCATATGACATAAACATGAATCCCGCTACTCGCCCTAGTAGCGACGGATAACATGATTAGGATTCACGTTCAACGTGGACGGCACATGGGTTTTAGTGGATGAGATATGAGAGGTTGAAAGCCCTTCACTTAAGAACTTCGTGCTTTACCTTCCACCGGTCGTGGTACCAGAGCCATTGGGCCGGGTATTCCCGCACCCAGCTTTCGACCTTGTCGTTCAGCATCTGAGCGGTCGCCGTCAGGTCGAGATTGCCCTTCTCGTCGCGCGGCATGTCCAGCTTCGGCTCGATCTCCAGCCGATAGCGGTTGCCGGGAAGCCGGATGCAGCGCGCAGGATAAACCTCGCAGTTGAACTGGCGGACGAGTTTCGGCAAGAGCGGGTTCGTCTTCGTGTCCAGGCCGAAAAAGGTGGTCTTCAGCCCTTTGCGGAACTTCTGATCGACGAGAACGCCGACACCCTGCCCGGCTTCGAGCTGACGCGCCAGCGCAAAGGCCGAGCCGGCATGCGACGGCACGAGCTTGCCCATGCGGGCGCTGCGGAAATCGAAGACCTTCTGGGCGACATAAGGATTGTTCGGCGGACGGAAGAGAACCGTCACATGCAGACCGAAGGCAGCGCTGCTGACGGGCAGGAGTTCGAAATTGCCCGTATGCGCCGTAAAGACGATGAACGGCCGGGGATTGTCCCGCAGGTCGAGGAAGATCGGGATGCCCGAGACCTCCACCCTGCCCGGATCGGTCCTTTCCGGATCGAAATCGAACAAACGGTCCAGAAAGACGTATTCGGCGGCGAGCCTTCCCATATTGCCCCAACTCGCCAGGGCGATTTCTTCTAGCTCGGCCCCACCCTTCTCGGGGAAGGCGTTGCGCAGGTTGAAGAGCATCAGCTTGTGGCGCGACGTGTGCGGACCGATCTTGCGGGTCAGCCAATCAGCAAATCGGATCGCGCTATCTGCCGGAAACAGCTTCAGGAAATTCATGAAGCCAAAGGCCAGCTGAGCGATCAGCCATTGGCGGAAATGCTCGAGCTTCAGAACGATCCGGGTGAGGAAGAGCTTCACCGGTTCAGTCCATCTTCAGGATGATCTTGCCGAAGATCTGGCGGGATTCCATGCGTTCGAGCGCACGGTCGATATCGTCGAAGCTGACTTCGGTGTCGATGACCGGATGAACGAGGCCGCGGCCCATCTTCTGCATGGCATTCGCCATATTCTCGATGCGGCAGCCGAAGGAGCCGAGCAGCTTCAGCTGCTGCTGGAAGAGCATCATCAGGTTCATGTCGGTGGAAACGCCCGACGTCGAGCCGCAGGTGACGAGGCGGCCGCCGCGCTTCATGCACAGCATCGAGCCCGCCCAGGTGTCCTTGCCCACGTGTTCGAAGACGACATCGACGCCCTTTTTTTTCGTGAGCTTGCGCACGACGCCCTCGAAGCGGTCCTTGCGGTAATTGATGACGTGATCGGCGCCGAGCGCCTTTGCCTTCTCGATCTTGTCGTCCGAGCCGACGGTGGTGATCACGGTGCAACCGATCTTCTTGGCGAGCTGGATTGCCGCCGTGCCGATGCCCGAACCGCCGGCATGCACGAGGATCGTCTCGCCGGGTTCGAGCTTGGCATTGTCGAAGAGCATGTGCTCGACGGTCCCGAAGGTGACGGGCGCCAGAGCCGCGCCGATGGCATCGACGCCGGGCGGTGCCGGAACGAGCAGGCGGGCCGGAAGGTTCACCTTCTCCTGCGCAAAGCCGTCAAGATGGAAGCCATGGACGCCGGAGACGTGTTCGCAGAGATTGTCGCGGCCTTCGCTGCACGGACGGCAGAGACCGCAGGTGCGCGCGCCGTAGATTGCGACCAACTGGCCGGGCAGGACATTCGCGACGCCCGGGCCGATCGCCTCCACGACGCCCGAGGCCTCCGCGCCGATGACGAGCGGCATCTTGCGCTTGGCGAATGCCATGCCGCGCCAGCCCCAGACGTCGATATGGTTGAGGGCGACTGCCTTGACCCGCAGCGTCACCTCACCGGCAGCCGGAGCATCCGGTTCCGGCAGATCGGTGATCTCAAGCTTGCGGTCATCGATCAGTTGCAAAGCGCGCATAAAAAACCTCTCGCCTCGAAGGCGTCTTCTCTCTCTTATTTTGTCGGCAACCGCTTAAGCCGGTTCGAGCGCCATGACAAGGCTGGCGTTCTGCCCGCCGAAGCCGAAAGAGTTCGAAAGCACGGCGGAGACCTGCTGTTCGCGCTTCTTGTTCGGTACGACATCGAGAACGATAGATGGATCCGGGTTGTTGTAGTTAATCGTCGGCGGCAGCGTGCCGGTGAGCATGGTCTGCAGCGAGAACACCGCTTCGACCGCGCCAGCCGCCGTCAGCGTATGGCCGATCATCGACTTGTTGGAGGACAGCGGAATGGAGGCCATGCGCTCGCCGAAGACGGCAAGCATCGAGCCATATTCCATCTTGTCGTTTTCCGGCGTCGAGGTGCCGTGAGCATTGATGTAGCCGATGCCGCTTTCATCGATGCCGGCATCGGCAAGCGCGGCACGGATCGTCGCGATCGCCGGGCCGCCATCCGGCGACGAACGGGTGCGATGGAAGGAGTCGGCCTTTTCACCCGCGCCCTTCATGATGCCGAGTACCTTGGCGCCACGCGCGACAGCCGCTTCCAGTGATTCGAGGACCAGCGTTGCTGCACCTTCGGCGATGACGAAACCGTCGCGATCCTTGCTGAAGGGCTTGGAAGCCTTGGTCGGCGGATCGTTCTGCGTCGACAGCGCGGAAAGCAGCGAAAAACGGATGAGCGCTTCGGCGCTCAGCGAACCATCGGTCGCAACCGCAAGGGCGCGATCGGTACGACCCTGGCGGATCGCCTCGATGCCGAGCTGGATCGCGGTGGCGCCAGAAGCACATGCGGTCGAAAGCGTCACCGGCAGCCCGCGCGTGCCGAAACGGTCGGCCAGACGCTCGGAGATCGCGCCGAAGAGTGCTGCTTCATGGAAGGCGGCATCCGTGCGCTGGCGCATCGCGGCCAGGAACCGCTCGTAGGCATCGCCCGGATGCTCGGACGGCGGCGAACGGTCGGCGAGATCGAAGCGGGCGCTCCATTCCGGCTCGATCGGCGGCGCGGCGAGAAAGAGCGGACCGTTGAAATCGCCGGAGATACCGGCATCGCAGAGCGCTTCAACCGTCGTTTCGCGGGCGAAGGCGTAGGAACGCTCAACGGCGTTCGGCACCGGGATGTCGATGAAATCAACAGTGCCGGCAATGCGGGTCGAGAGCCCGTCGGTCGGAAAGCGCGTGATGCCGTGGATCCCGGAAGTGCCGGAGGTCAGCGCCGCCCAGTTGTCCTTGAGCCCTTGGCCGAGCGAGGTGATGATTCCCATACCCGTGACCGCGACGATCGGGCGGCCGAGGTGATCCTTGTAAGTCGCTTCTGTCATTTGATCACTCCTCACGCATCCGCGGAAAGAACGGCGACACCCTCGCCGCGCTGGTGGCCGACTGCGGTGACGACAGCGGCCGTGGTACTCGCGCTCATCGGTTTTTCGTGCGCGGCATCGAAAGGCGGCACCTTCGCTTTGCTGTCGACGGCGAGTGCCGCAAAAGCAAGTCCAAGGGTAAACTGCGCTTCGATGGCATGGCCGGACACGCCGCCGAAGCCGCGGACGACCGCGCCCGGAAGCTGATGCTCCAGAACCGCCTTTTCGCGCTCTGCCAGATCATGCATGCCGGTCGAGCCCGAGAAGATCGCAGTCGTTTCCGGCGCAAGCTTCTTGGCCGGCTGCAGCAGGCGCTCGAGACGAACCTCAAGGTTTCCGGCATTCCGGTTACCGCGGTCGCCCTCGATGGAATCGATCCTCGCATAGATATGCGCCCCCCGCGCTTCCGCGTGCTTGCGCGATTCCAGAACGAGAAACGCCCCGGCCGAACCCAGGATCATGCCGCCGCCTTCGGTATCCTTGCGCGACCAAAGCGGCGCCCATTTGCCCTGCAGGTGAGCGCCGATCGATTCGGGCAAAAGGATCATGTCCTGACGCTCGGCGGCAAAGGCGCCGCCGACGAGCGCATGCGAGGATTCGCCCGACTTGATCCGGTAGAATGCGGTTTCGACGGCGGAGATGCCTGCAGCCTCCTCGCCCATGAACGTCCGCGAGGAACCGGTGACCTTATGGACGATCGAAATATTGCCGGCAAGGAGGTTGGAAAGCTGCGCCAGGAAGAGCGTCGGGCGCAGTTCCGTGGTCAGCTTCTCGTTGAGTAAGAGCTCGCGATCATTGCGCTTCAGGCCCTCGTCGACGATCAGCGTATCGACATTGATGTCACGCTCACCGCCGCCGGCGGCCACGATCATGTCCATCCTGCCGCAGGTTTCCGCATTCTCCTTGAAGCCCGCGTCATCGAGCGCCAGGCCGGCGGCAAAAACGCCGATGCGCTGCCAGTTCTCCATCTGGCGCTGGTCGCCGCGCTTGGCGATCTGCTGCGACCAGTCGATTTCCGGCAGCGGATGCACCGGATAGGGCTTGAATTTTTCAGTCTCGATGATCGGCTCCGGCGCTCGACCTGCCGTCAAGAGCGCGACATGCGCATCCTTGCCGACGCCCTGACAAGTGACGATACCGACGCCGGTGATGACGACATCATTTTGAGCCTTGCTCATCCCTTTACTCCCTGCGCGGCGATCGCATCCATCAGGCCGACCTCGCCCGCGCGCTTTTTCACGATATCGCCGAGCGGAACCTCGCTGAAGGGCATGGTGCGCAACTTCAGTTGCGCATCGCAGACCTTCTTGCCGCCGCTCGTGATCTTTGCCTTGGTCACGGCAAAACCGGACCCGTCATGCTCCAGAAACGCCTCGATGTCGAGAACCGCCTCTGGCTCGACGAAGGTTCGCATCTTGGCGCCATCCACCGACATCAGGAACGGCATCGCGGCAAAATCAGTCGCGGCCAGCACCAGCATGCCCGAGGCCTGCGCCATGGTTTCAATGAGAAGCACGCCCGGAACGAGCGGCATACCCGGAAAATGGCCTTCGAAGACGGGGCTATTCGCCGGCACAACGGAACGCGCCTTGAGCACACCCTTTTCGAGGTCGACCGCTTCCACGCGGTCAATCATCTGGAAATATTCCAGCAGCATCGGATCCTCCGGCCCGGCGGGAAAGCGAGCGCCGGATACGCCTAGTTAGGAACAAAACCGCCCGGCCGCTACGGTTCGCAGAGGCAGGGCGGAGAAAAAAGATAGCTGTGTCGCTCAGGCCTTAGCGGCGCGAAGCTCATCGATCTTGGCACAGAGGTTCTTCAGCACGAAATATTCCTCGGTGGAAACCTTCCCCTCGTTGACTTCCTGCGTCCACTTTTCGAGCGGGATCTTGATGCCGAATTCCTTGTCGATGGCGAAAACGATATCGAGGAAGTCGAGGCTATCGATACCGAGGTCGTCGATCGTATGGCTCTCCGGCGTGATCGTCTCGCGATCGATCTCGCTGGTTTCTGCAATGATGTCGGCAACTTTATCGAATGTAGCGGTCACGCGCTGTACCTCTTTCAATGACGAATTTATCCCCCTCATAGGCAAATCCATTTCAAAAGCCAATGCTTTCGCATGATCTGCTTTCAAATTTGACGGGCAACTGTTGCCGAAACAGCAATTCGCATAAAGGCTCGGAACACCAGGCCAGCATTCTTACCTGGATAGCGCCGCAACTCTCCTGCGAAGCACAGTCAAAGCAGAGCGACGAATGCCAGAAACACGGCGATCGCCAGTATCATGCAACTCGCATTGAATACTGCGATCCCGTCTTCGACGTCCTTGACGGTGGCGGTGCCGCGGCCCGCGCCGTTGATCATCGGTTCGCTGACGACAATGCCGGAATAGACGCGTGGACCTGCCAATTGAACATCAAGTGCACCGGCCATGGCCGCTTCCGGCCGGCCGGAATTCGGTGAGCGATGCAGACCGCCGTCGCGGATCGCAACCTGGAAGGCCTCGCGGCTGGCGCTTGCGCCGCGCCGAAGCCAGGCGCCAGCGGCAATCAGCACGATGGCAAGACGGGCGGCCGGCCAATTCGCCAGATCGTCGAGGCGAGCCGAGGCCCAGCCGAAATCGATGTACTTGTCCGACTTGTGTCCGATCATCGAGTCGGCGGTATTCAGCATCTTGTAGAGGAAGAGGCCGGGCAGGCCGAGGACGACATACCAGAGCGCCGGTGCAACGACGCCGTCGGAGAAGTTTTCGGCGAGGCTTTCGATTGCCGCACGGCAAATGCCCGGCTCGTCCAGTGTTTCTGGATCGCGCCCGACAATGCGGGAGATGGCCTTGCGACCGCCGACGATCCCCTCGCCGCGCAAGGCTTCCGCCACCGCAGACACGTGATCCGCAAGGCTCTTCTGCGCCAAGAAGATCGCGACGCAGGCAACTTCGAGAAGAATTCCCACAAAGCCGAACAGTCCGAAGAACCAGTGCAGCACGAGCCCGGCGGCGGCGCTGAACGCCAACAACACCGTGATCGAGACGGTGCCGTTCAGCCGCCGCTCGGCCTTCGTCAGCGTCTCGCTGTTGAACTGCCGGTCGAAATTGGAAATCGCTTTGCCGAAGAGGACGACGGGATGCGGCAGCCGCGACCACAGCCAATCCGGATCGCCGACGATCCGGTCGAGAAGGAGCGCCAGCAACAGCACGAGGAGATTTTCGTCGATCGTCATCCGTCAAAACTTTCCAAAGCGACCACAAGCCTGTTGTCGGCGGCGAAATCGGGCGGGAGGCCGAAACGCAGCCATTCCGGCGCATAGTCGAACTTGCGGACGAGAATATGGTGGCGGCAGAGATGCGTGTGAATGCGGCCTGCGCGGCTGTCTTCGACGAGCGAAAAGAGCCGAGTTCCGCCGGTCATTTCCAAACCGGCGCCTTTCAACACGCCCTCCAAGGCATCCTGGCGCTCGGCGATCTTGCGGATGATCGGAGCCGTATCCGACCGCAGCAAGGACGCGGCAATCGACAGCGCCGGGCCGGACACCGCCCAAGGGCCGAGCCAATCCTCGAAACGCGCGCGGATATCGCTTGCAGTCACGACGAAGCCGAGCCGCAGACCTGCGAGTCCGAAGAACTTTCCGAACGAACGGAAGATGACGAGATTTGAAAACCGCGATGCCAGAGGCACGAGACTCAAATTCGGCTCAGCATCGCCGAAGGCTTCGTCGACGACGAGACAGCCGCCCTGCCCTTTCAGCCGGTCATGCAGCGCGGCTAGCTCGTCCGGCTTATAGCTTTGGCCATCGGGATTGTTCGGATTGACGACGACGGCAAGCGCGTGCCGGTCGTCGACAGCCCCGATCCCATCGACCGCATCCACGATAAAGCCGGCTGACCGGAACGCCTTGTCGTATTCGCCATAAGTCGGCGAGACGATCGCGATTCGCCTGCCGGGCTCAACCAGTCTGGGCAGAAGTTGGATCACCGATTGCGTGCCTGGAACAGGCAACGGCAGGAGATCGCCGCTGCGGTAATAGTCGCTGGCAGCGGCAACGGCCGATTGCACCAGATATTTGTCCGGCAGGCGATGCCAGGATTCAGCAGGAATGTCCGGCAGCGCCGCCGGGCACGGATTGATGCCGGTCGATAGATCAAGCCAATCCTGCGGCCTTCCGCCAAAGGCAGCGGCGGCGGCCGAGATCCCGCCGCCATGCAGGATCGCAACACTCATGCGGCGGCTCCGGCAAGGTCGATCAGATGCATATAAGACCCAGCGATCTGGCCGCGGCGAAGGCCGGCTTCACCGAGACCGATGCCGAGAGCATCGCTCACCGTGAAGAGCCTGTCGGCGTCGCCTTCGCGAACGACAGTGGAGTAATGATATTCATGGGCCGTCATGGCATGGTCGAAGAATGCCCCGTCGACCGGCTGAACGCGGCGATAGCCGAGATGCCGGCTGCGCTCTTCATAGCTGGTCACAAGCGGCAGCAGGCCGAGCATCTCGTGCCGCGTGGCGCCGGCATCGATCAGCCCGTCGCCAAGAACCATGTAGCCGCCGCACTCGCCGTAAATGCGCGTGCCGCGTCCTGCAGCCTCGATCATCGCCCGACGGAAATTCTGCGCACCCGCGATCTCTCCGGCATGCAGTTCCGGATAGCCGCCCGGCAGATAGATCGCGTCGGCATCGGCAGCGGGTGCTTCGTCGGCCAGCGGCGAGAAGAAGGCGATCGTTGCCCCGCGGCGGCGCCAGCCGAGCAGCATATGTTCGTAGGAAAAGGCAAAGGCGATGTCGCGGGCAACGGCAATCCGGCTTCCAAGCGGCGCCAGCCGATGGATATTCGCCGCCGAGGGAACGTTGAGACCCTGGCGCGCGGTGCGCAGAAGAAACTCGAAATTGCACTCGTCGGATACGGCTTCGGCAGCATGCTCGATAAAGTCCTCCAGCCCCTGATGCTCGCCCGCCTGCACGAGGCCCAGATGCCGCTCCGGAAGCGCCAGTGTCTTGTCGCTGCGGATGACCGCGATGACCGGCATGCGGATCGCATCGAGCGCCTGGCGCAGCATCGTCTCGTGCCGCTCGCTGCCGACCTTGTTGAGAATGACGCCGGCGATGCGGACATCGGCGCGGAAGCTCGCAAAGCCGCTGACGAGCGGCGCGACCGAATGCGACATGCGCGAAGCGTCGACAACGAGCACGACGGATAGGCGAAGCATGGCGGCGAGATCGGCCGCGGTCCCCTTGCCGTCGGCCGCACCGTCGAAGAGGCCCATCATCGCCTCAATGACCAGGATGCGATCGCCGGACCGGTGCAGCGCGGCATTGGCGGAAATCAACTCGGGCCGCATGGCCCAGGCGTCGAAATTCAGGCAAGGCGTGCCGCTGGCGGCGGAGTGAAAGGCAGGATCGATATAGTCCGGGCCGGCCTTGCCGGGAGCGACCGCAACACCGCGGTTGCGAAGCGCCCGAAGCAGGCCGAGCGTGATCGTAGTCTTGCCGGAGCCGGAGGACGGCGCAGCGATCAGCAACCCGCTCATGCCGTCACCTTCCCTCCGGTGCGGCGAAACGGATCGGGCTGTAGCCTGCGCCCCGCCAAAGCACCCAGCCAATCGAGCGACGGGCGCAATCTCACGACCTCGCCGACGACGACAATTGCAGGCGGCTCCAAGCCGGACGCCGCGACGGCGCCCGGTGCTTCGCCAAGCGTCGTTTCTAGAACCTGCTGCCCGCTGGTTGCCGCGTTGCAGACGAAGGCGACCGGCTCCGACGGATTGCGGCCCGCCGTGATGAGGTTGGCGCTGATCTGGGCGATATGCTTCATCGCCATATAGATGACGATCACCGGCGAACCGCGGCCGATCGCCTCCCAATTGATCGCATCCGGCACGATGCCGGAAGAATCATGGCCGGTGAGGAACGTGACCGCATGGTTGATGTCGCGGTGGGTGACTGGAATGCCAGCATAGGCGAGCCCGCCGATCCCGGCCGTAATGCCCGGCACGATGCGGAACGGGATGTTGTGCTCGACCAGCGTCAGCGCCTCTTCGCCGCCACGGCCGAAGACGAAGGGATCGCCGCCCTTCAGCCGCAGCACGCGTTTGCCGGAGCGCGCAAGTTCGACCAGGCGAAGCGAGATATCCCGCTGATTCGCGGAAGGCTTGCCGCCTCGCTTGCCGGCATATTCGAGAACGGCATCGGGCCGCGCGAGCCTCAAGCATTCCTCGTTCACCAGCGCGTCGTGAATGATCAAATCGGCTTCCGCCATCGCCTTAGCGGCAAGCAGCGTCAGCAGGCCAGGATCGCCCGGCCCGGCGCCGACGAGCCAGACGCTGCCCGGCTCCAGCGCCGGCAGATGGGAGAATGCGCTTTCGATCATTCAGGTGATCTATGCCCGGCAGCAGGCAAGGTCAACGGCAACGGTGAAAGCCGACCACAGGCTGCCGGGTGAAAACTGACTCAATTTTGGAAAGGGTTGAATCCGAACTTAAGGAAAGCAAGCCATCCCATTGATCGGATTCAGCAAGAACCGGCCGGAGGAGACGCCGGCCGGTCGGCAATTCATCAGGCGCGCAGCAGCGTCTCGCGAACGAGGCCGATCACCTTTTCCGACTCGACGCCGGTGCAGACGATCTGGCTCGGCAGGCCGTCCCAATCGCCGGGCGGGAAGCGGCGGCCGTCCGGCTTCAAGATCGTCTGGCCGTCGGCAATACCGCCACAGACGACGCGAACAGAACCTGTGATGGTCGAAAAGAGTTCCGGCGCCACGACATAGACGCAGGCGCAGCTGTCGTGGACCATCATTCCGTCATCGACCGCATGCGCGTAGAAATCGATGTAGAACTGCGAGAGATCGTTCAGCAGTTTGACGGCCCTGTCGCCCTCTGCGGCGGCAGCGGCGAGATAGCGCCGGCTCATGGTCGTGACCGCCGTCACGTCGAGGCCGATGACCACAACCTTCCAGGGAGCGGTCAGGACGATGTCGGCAGCTTCCGGATCGCCGTGAATATTGGCTTCTGCGACTGGCGAGACATTGCCCGGCACATAAAAATTGCCGCCCATGATGACGACGGCCTTCACGAGCTTGGCGATCTCCGGATCTTCCTTCAGGGCCAGCGCAAGGTTCGTCATGCGGCCGACGGCAACGAGCGTCACCTCGCCCGGATTGGCGCGCACGGTGTCGACGATGAACCGGTAGGCCGGGCGCGGATCGAGCGGCACATCGACCGTTTCCGGCACGTCGATATTGCCGAGGCCATTGTCGCCATGCACGAAGGTCGGCCAGTCGATCTCCTTGCGCGACGGATCGATCGTCGTACCCGTACCCTTGGCGACGGGGGCTGAAATATTCCATTCGCGCTTCAAAAACAGCGCGTTGCGCGTCGTCGCTTCGATCGAGGCATTGCCGAAAACGGTCGTGATGCCGATCAGATCGACGTCGGGGTGACGATGCAGGAAGAGGAGCGCCATGGCGTCATCGACGCCCGGGTCCGTGTCATAAATGACCTTGTGCATGAGATTTCCTTTTATGCTGTTCGCCGCGTGCCGGAAAACGCCTCGCGAAGTGGCGACACCATAGCGCCCGTTATTCTTTCTGCAACCGCATGCGGGCGATCGCCGCAGTTGCGTGCGCAGATTTGATCTTGGGCACCGCAAGCTCTGCGTTGCGGCCGCAAGCGGCAAGCGCAGCCGACTCGGCAACGCCGTGGCAGCCGACCCGGGCAAAGACGATGTCGGATGGATTCTTAAGGCGCGGCGTCTCTTCCTCAAGGCGTGCGGCACTGAAAAACAGCATCGGCACGCCGAAATGCCTGGCGGCCTCGATAATAGCAGGCTCCCCGGCCCGGCCGTCGATCGACGCGATCGCGGCGAGTTCACCGGGCGCCAGACCGCCCAGCCACAAAACCTCGGCCGCAAGCGCCATGACTTCGTCGGGCGGCGTGCCGCGCTCGCAACCGAGGCCGAGGACATGGCGGCGTGAAATATCGAACGTGATCCCTGTCATCGGCCCTATTTTGAAATGCATGCGTGTCCTTCCAGCCATTGCAGCCGGAAGCCGGAAATGCAACATGGCGCGGACTTCAGTCCTGCCTTCGAGTTCCGCCGTGTCCGATATCGCACCCCATCTTCTTCTTCTCCTCTGCCTTGCCGGCTTTTTTGCCGGCTTTGTCGATGCCATCGCCGGCGGCGGCGGGCTCATTACCGTCCCGGCGATGCTGATCGCAGGGATTCCGCCGCTCCAGACGCTCGGCACGAACAAGGTACAATCCGTTTTCGGAGCAGCGTCCGCGACGATCGCCTATGCGCGCAAGGGCCATGTGAACCTTCGAGAACAACTGCCGATGGCCATGATGGCGGCTATGGGCGGTGCGCTCGGTGCGGCCCTTGCGACGATCGTGCCCGGCGATGTCCTGCGCGCCATCATGCCGGTGCTGCTTATCGCGATCGCGCTCTATTTCGCCTTCAAGCCAAACCTCAACGACCTCGATACCCACCGCCGCATCACGCCTTTCGTCTTCGGCATGACCTTCGTGCCGCTGATCGGCTTTTACGACGGAGTTTTCGGCCCGGGCACGGGTTCCTTCTTCATGCTTTCCTTCGTGACGCTTGCAGGTTTCGGCATGCTGAAGGCGACGGCGCATACCAAGCTTCTGAACCTTGGCTCGAATATCGGCGCGCTCATCGTCTTCGCCTCCTTCGGAGCAACGCTCTGGACGGTCGGGCTGATGATGGGTGTCTGCCAGTTCCTCGGCGCACAGGTCGGCTCACGGCTTGCGATGCGCACCGGCGCCAAGCTCATCAAACCACTGCTCGTGACGGTTTGCATCGCGTTCACGATCAAGCTTCTGTCCGACCCGACGAACCCTCTCCGCCTCTGGAGCCTGGCAATGGCCTCCGATTACCTGCCGGGAAATTGATCCGCCATCAGAACTCCACGCCGGGCTGTCCCTTGATACCGGAGCGGAACGGATGCTTGATCAGCTCCATTTCCGTGACCAGATCGGCGATCTCGATCAGCTCGTCCTTGGCGTTCCGGCCGGTCAGCACGACGTGAGTCATATAGGGTTTCTCGGCCTTGAGAAATGCGGCCACCTCGTTGACGTCGAGATAGTCATAGCGGAGCGCAATATTGATCTCGTCGAGCAGCACCATGGAATTGCGCTCGTCGCGGATCAGTTCCTTCGCCTTCTCCCACGCAGCCCTCGCCGCTGCAACATCGCGCGCGCGGTCCTGCGTCTCCCAGGTGAAGCCTTCGCCCATCGTATGAAACTGACAAACGTCGGAGAAATGCTTCTCGATCAGGTCGCGCTCGCCGGTCCACATCGCGCCCTTGATGAACTGCACGACGGCAGACGGTTTGCGGTGGGCGATATGTCGGAAGATCATCCCGAAGGCGGCCGACGACTTGCCCTTGCCTTTTCCGGTATGGACGATGATCAGGCCTTTCTCGTCGGTCTTCGTGGCCATGATCTTGTCGCGCGCGGCCTTCTTCTTGGCCATCTTTTCGGCGTGACGTGCATCGTCCTTCTCGCCGCTTTCCACTGCTTCTTCGCTCATTGTTCTTCCCTCTAAACCTTATGCCGTTTCTGTGTGACGTGACGGTGCGAGATCGAAGCGCGCCGAATTGCTGCGCGGCGTCCAGAGCCTGCGCTCGATCGCTTCGAGCAGCCGCTCCTTCATGTCCGCAAGCGCCGCCGGGTTCTTCTCCGCCATGAAATCGCGGACTTTCGGATCGGCGACGAAGGCCTGGTAGACGGCCTCGAAATGGTGGTTGCCGACGGCACCCGTCGTCGCTGCAAAAGCGAAGAGGTAATCGACCGTCGCGGCGATCTCGAAGGCGCCCTTGTAGCCATGGCGCATGACGCCATCGATCCATTTCGGATTGACCGCACGCCCGCGCACGACGCGACCGATCTCCTCCTCCAGCGAGCGGATCACCGGCTTTTCGGGCCGCGAGTGATCGTTGTGGTAGATCGCGGGACGTACTCCACCCAGTTGTTCGGCCGCGGCCGCCATGCCGCCTTCGAATTGGTAGTAATCATCGCTGTCGAGCAGGTCATGCTCGCGGTTGTCCTGGTTCTGCACCACGGCCTGGATGGAGCGCAGGCGCTCCTCGAAGACGCCGCGTTCGGCCCTGCCTTCCTCCGCCGCGCCGTAAGCATAGCTGCCCCAGACAAGATAGGATTCCGCCAGATCGGCCCGCCGCTCCCAGCCCTTTTCGTCGATCAAAGCCTGCAGGCCCGCACCATAAGCACCAGGTTTGGAGCCGAAGATGCGGTAGCCGGCGCGTTTCTGTGCGGATGCCTCATCGAGGCCGGCTGCGGCAAGGCGCGCGGCTTCGCCGCGCATGCGGGCGGCGATCGGGTTGTCGGCGGCATCTTCATCCAGAGCACCTACAGCGCGGATTGCCCTGTCAAATAGCGCGATCTGTTCGGGAAAGGCATCCCGGAAGAAGCCGGAGATGCGCAGCGTCACGTCGACCCGCGGGCGCCGGAGCAGCGCAGGCGGAATGATCTCGTAGCCGGTGACGCGCCGCGAGGTCATGTCCCAGACCGGCTTGACGCCGATCAGCGCCAGCGCTTGCGCGATATCGTCGCCGCCGGTGCGCATGTTCGATGTGCCCCAGGCCGTCAGCCCGAACGAGACCGGCCAGTCGCCATGGTCTTGAACGTAGCGCCGGACGAGCAATTCGGCGGATTTTTTGCCAAGTTCGAAGGCTGCAGGCGTCGGAACGGCGCGGCTATCGACTGAGTAGAAATTCCGCCCTGTCGGAAGCACGTCCGGCCGCCCGCGCGTCGGCGCGCCGGAAGGACCGGGAGCGACGAAGCGGCCGTCGAGACCGCGAAGAAGGCCCGCGATTTCAGCCTTGCCGCAGGCGAGGATGGAAGGCTTCAGGCGGGTTTCGATCTCGGTGAGAACCGATTGGGTTGCCGGCCAGTCTGGCGGGCATGGAATTTCACCGGCGACCAGTTCTGCGGCAAGCAATTCGATGCGCTCGACGGTGTCGCCGTTGGTGCGCCAGGGGGTATTGCAGGTCTCTACCAACAGCGAGGGCCGCGGACCGAGCCAGGGCGCCGACATATCGCAATCGAGGGGGTCGAAGGCTAGCGACTGTCCCCCAACGGAGAGAAGGTGGCCCGAAGGGTCGGACGAGACGCAGGGGGCGGAATGTTCGGCCTGGCTGGCGCCTGCTCGTTCGCTCCTTTTGTCGCTTACCCCCTCATCTGTCCTGGCGGACATCGTCTCCCCGCGCAGGAAAAGAGGGAACCCAAAAAACGCATCTGCCGCAATCGCCCGGTGCAGGCTGGCATCGCCCCGCTCGCCCAAACTGCGCGGAACGCGGGCCAGTGCCACCGTGAGATCAGTCAGTAACCGGCCCTGCGGCGCAACACCGAACACATGCAGGCCATCGCGAATCTGCATTTCCTTCAGATCGCAAAGATAGGCGTCGAGCTTCTTGAGCGCCTCGTCCCCGCTCTCGCCTTTGGCGATCCCCGCATCCCGGTCGAGACCAATATCGGCGACGAGATCAAGGATCTGCTTGGCGAGCAGCCGAATGCGCCGCGGGTCGCCGCCGGAGGCCTCGTAATACTCGTCGACCAGCGCTTCCAGGTCCTTCAACGGGCCATAGCTCTCGGCCCGCGTCAACGGCGGCGTGAGGTGATCGATGATCACGGCACTCGAGCGCCGCTTGGCCTGCGTGCCTTCGCCCGGGTCGTTGATGATGAAGGGATAGAGATGTGGCAGCGGGCCGAGGATCGCTTCCGGATAACATTCCGGAGACAGCGCCAGCGCCTTGCCCGGCAGCCATTCCAGATTGCCGTGCTTGCCCATATGGATCACGGCATCGGCGCCGAATTCCTCGCGGAGGAAGGCATAGAAGGCGAGATAGCCATGCGGCGGCACGAGGTCCGGTGAATGGTAGCTTTCCTTCGGATCGATGTTGTAGCCGCGTGCAGGCTGGATGCCGATGAGGAGATTTCCGAAGCGGGTGAAAGGCAGGGCGAAACTGCCGTCTTTGAAATAGGGATCGGACGCCGGGTCCCCCCAGCGGGCGGCAATCTCGTCTTGAATCTTTTTCGGAAGAGATGCGAAGAACGCTTTGTACCCATTCAAGCAAAGCGTCTCGCGGATCACCTTGCCATCGTGTCCGGAATTGGTCGGCCCCTCGGCGAGGTGCCGCATCAGCGCATCGCCATCAGCCGGGAAACCGGAAACAGCGTAACCCGCATCCCGCATCGCCTTCAGCACCTCGATCGTGCTGGCTGGCGTATCGAGGCCGACGCCGTTGCCGAGGCGTCCGTCACGGTTTGGGTAGTTTGCAAGCACCAGCGCGATGCGCCGCCCCGCAAGCTGCCTGTTTCGGAGGCGCGCCCAGTTGGCGGCGAGTTTCGCCGTATAACGCATGCGATCGGTATCCGGCTCGCTGGCGACGATATTGGCCTCGACGGCCGCGTCGTAACGGGCGGCAGACTTGAACGAAACGGCCCGCGCCAGCACGCGGCCATCGACCTCCGGTAGCGCGACGTTCATGCCGAGATCGCGGGCGGAAAGGCCTTGCGATGACGAGGCCCACGCCTCCTTGGATGTGGCGGAGAAAATCGCCTGGAGAACGACGGCGCCGTTTGTTTCAAGCACGCTCGGCGCGCGATCGGCGCCGGGCGCAGACACGGCAAAGCCGGTGGTGTTGATCACCACCTCGGGCGGCGCTTCTGCAAAGATGCGCTCGAGAATGCCGGTCGACAGCGGATCCTTGAGGCTATAGGCGAAGATCGGCAGAGGGCGCAGGCCTTCCGCCGCCAGCGCTTCGATGAGCGCTTCGACGGGGGCCGTTTCGCCGCTTTGCACGAGCGCGCGGTAGAAGCTGATGGCGACGGTGGGTTTGAATCCGGCCTCTTCCTTCGAGTTTGGGATACCGCACGCGGAAACAACTTTCCACTCCTCAACCCCAATCACACCTCGACCCGGCCACCAGATACCCGCCTTCATCAGCGGCGCAGCCGCGCCCGGCTTCTCATCGCCGGAGAGCATCGCCGTCGCGTAATCGAGAAAGCTTCGCGAATTCCCGTCGCCGCCTTCGATCAGATAAGCCCAGAGCGCGTTGAGATCGTTGAGCGGCACGTTCGAAAATGGCGTCAATCCGGCATCCGGCTTCGAATCCCCAGGCAGCACCGCAATCATCGCACCATGCCGCGCCGCGCAGGCATGCAGCGCCTCCAGCGCGTAGTGGAAGTAGCTCGCGCCCCCAAGCGCCCGGACGATGATCAGCTTTGCGCACCTCGCCGTGCGCTCGACATAGGCATCGACGGACATTGGGTGCTTGAGGCTCATCAGGCTGGCGAGCCGGAGCGTGAAAGGCCTTCCGCCTTGCGCGTGAGCCGCGGCGATCGCCGCAAGCTCCGTATCCGCCGCAGACAAAAACAGGATATCGGCGGGCGATTGGCCGAGGTCGATCGCCTCGTCGCCGTCGCTGATCGTTCCTCTCTGGGCAAGAAGCAGATGCATGGCCGAGCCTTAGACGAGTGCCTGGATGGCCTTGCGGACGGTATTCTGATCCATCTCGTGCAATCCGATCACCACAAGCCGTGTGCCGCGCGCTTCGCCCGGCGCCCAAGCGCGGTCGAAATACTGGTCGATACGGCTGCCGACGGCCTGGACCTGCAACCGCATCTGCTTGCCCGCGACATCGGCAAAGCCCTTCAGGCGCAGAACATCGTGCTCGGCAATCACGCCTTTCAGCTTCTCGGTGAAGCCTGCCGGATCGTCGATCGGGCCAAGGTCGACCACGAAGCTGTCGAACTCGTCGTGATCGTGCGGCGTGCCGTCCTCATGCTCCAGCTCGTGATGAGACTTGCGGTTGCCGATGTCCTCTTCAGTACCGATGCCGAGGCCGAGCAGCACGCTTGTCGGAACCTCGCCGTTCCTCGCCTCGATCATCGCCGGCTTGCGGGCGATGCGGGAGGCCACTTCGTGGCGCACGCGGCTGAGCCCTTCGCCGTCAAGGAGATCGGTCTTGTTGAGCACGATGAGGTCGGCGCAGGTCAGTTGGTCCTCGAAGAGTTCTTCGATCGGGCTTTCATGATCGAGCGAGGCGTCGTCTGCGCGGCGCGCATCCACCGCATCGTGATCGTCGGCAAAACGGCCGGCCGCGACGGCCGCGCTGTCGACGACGGTGATGACGCCATCGACGGTCACTTCGCTGCGGATATCCGGCCAGTTGAAGGCGGCAACGAGCGGCTGCGGCAGGGCAAGGCCGGAGGTTTCGATGACGATGTGATCCGGACGCTGGGCGCGCTCGAGAAGCTTCGTCATCGTCGGAATGAAATCGTCGGCAACGGTGCAGCAGATGCAGCCGTTGGTCAATTCGATGATATCGTCCTCAGTGCAGTTTTCCGCGCCGCAGCCCTTCAATACATCGCCATCGACGCCGAGATCGCCGAACTCGTTGATGATCAGCGCGATCTTCTTGCCGCCAGTGTTGGAAAGCAGGTTGCGGATCATCGTCGTCTTGCCGGCGCCGAGGAATCCGGTGATGACGGTTGCGGGGATCTTCTGCTGGCTCATAGGTTCAACCCTTCATTTTCAGCGGCAAACCGGCCGCGATGAAATACACTTCCGCGGCTTCCGCCGCTATCATCTGGTGCAGCCGTCCGGCATGGTCGCGGAAATCCCGGGCCATGCGGTTTTCCGGCACGATGCCGAGGCCGACTTCATTGGAAACGATGACGAGCCGCGCTCTTGCCTTCGGCAACCAAGCGGCAAGTGCTGCGAATTCCGCTGCCATGTCGCGCTCCTCCATGATCAGATTGGTGACCCAGAGCGTCAGACAATCGACGAGGATCGCCCGGTCCTCGCGGTCGATAATGGAAAGACGGGGGACGAGCTCCAGCGGCTCCTCCTGCGTCGTCCAGAGTGGGCCGCGATCGGTTTTGTGGCTCTCGATCCGCTGACGCATCTCCTCGTCCCAGGCCCGGCCCGTCGCAACGTAGTGGCGCTCAAGCCCGCTATCGGCAATCAGCTGCTCAGCAAAACGGGATTTGCCGGAACGCGCGCCGCCGAGGACGAAGGCGGTGCCGCATGTGGGATGAGTCATCTGGAGGCCTGCGGCGTAAGAAACGGCTCTGCCGAGGTATGGCGCAGCCAACCCTCATTCCTGTGCTTGTCACAGGAATCCAGTGCCCCCAAGTCCTTGGGCGCGGAAGACACCCTCGAGATGGCTGTTTCATTTACGGCGCGGACGCGCCGTGGCGGGTTTCTTGTGACAATCCTCGGGTTAAACCCGAGGACAGGAATGCGGGAAGTCGAAAGTGCGGTGTCCCGCAAAGACGCCACAAAATGCGGCATGGAATTCCATCGTTCAGCCATGACAACCTCCGTGCTGGCAGCGGGGAACAATGCCCAGAATGGGCTCTTCGCCCGGCACGCATGGCAGGTCTCCTGGCTCGCGGGTGTCGGCCGACCGGGGCGACCATCTAAGGTCGCCCCTGATCGCGCCAGTGGATCTTCCTCGCCTTCCCGGCTGCATTCTCGTGAAAAGGCGGACGATTCGTAGAAATAGAGGCGTCCTGCCCCGGCTGATCACAATGCATTTCCAGTGGCTTTTCCGGCGCCCCAGCCACTTCACCTGATCCGCAACATGCGAAAGGAGCCGTGAAATGGCCTGAACGCCGGACGGAAGACCCTGACCGCTCTACAGTCGCGGGGTCGGCTGTGATGAAGACGCCCGGCTTGGGTCCGTCCCTTCACATTCCCTTTTCATCCGGAACGGCATCTGCCGTCCCGGAACCATCCGTAAGTAATTCATCGTTAGGCAAGCCGCCTTCCGAAGTCAATTGCGGGCACCCAAATGAAACCGGCGGCGAACAGCTTCCAATTCGCGGTGCCTTTCGCGCCGGGCTTTCGCCACATTTCGGGAGCAAGCGCCCCTCTCGCCCTTGACGCTGTTGGCCGCCACCTAGTTCTTTGCATATGCTCACGAAATTGAATTTCCCGCGCCTCTACCGGCTCTACCGCCTGCTCGACGCCGGGCGGCTTCGTGCGCTTGCCCGCCGCAGTGAAATGGGCATGGTCTTCGCCGGGATCGCCGTCGGCGTGACGTCGGGCCTGGCTGTCACCGGCATGAGCCTCCTCTCGCGCGAGCTGCATCGCTTGATCTTCGGCATCAGCGACATCGAACGGCTGAGTTCATCGCAGACAAACGACAAATTCCTGCTTCTGATGGCGCCGGTCTGCGGCGGGATGCTGCTCGGCCTTCTGTTTTTCATCCTCGCGAGAACCCGCAAGAAGCCCATGGTCGATCCCATCGAAGCGAACGCTTTGCATGGCGGACGGCTGTCGCTGACGGATAGCATCATCGTCGCCGTGCAGAATCTGGTTTCGAACGGCTTCGGCGCCTCCGTCGGCCTCGAGGCGGGCTATGTCCAGCTCGCGGCGGGTATCGCCTCCAAGCTCGGACTGAAGCTGCAGCTCCGCCGTGCAGATCTGCGCGTCCTTGTCGGCTGCGGCGCCGCCGGTGCGATCGCCGCGGCCTTCAACGCACCACTGACAGGCGCCTTCTATGCATTCGAGCTCATCATCGGCACCTACACGATCGTGTCGCTGACGCCGGTCGTCGTTTCCGCGCTCGTCTCGACGCTCGTCGCGCGCCTGCTGGCGGGAAGCGATTTCATGATCGATGTCGGGGAGTTCGGCACGGTGGTTCCGGCTGATTATATCCCTGCCCTGTTGCTTGGCGCCTTCAGCGCCGGCGTCGGCATCCTGATCATGCAGGGCGTAGCCTTCATCGAGGAGCTGGCGCGCAAGAGTTCGGTTCCGACGCCGCTTCGCCCGGCGCTCGGCGGCATCGTCGTCGGCCTTCTGGCGATGATTACGCCGCAGGTGCTTTCGGCGGGCCATGGCGCGCTGCATCTGAACCTTGGCCGTGATGTTGCCATCCCGGTCCTGGTCGGTCTTCTCCTGCTGAAATCCTTCGCATCGGCGATCTCCATCGGTTCCGGCTTCAGGGGCGGCCTCTTCTTCGCCTCACTCTTCATGGGCGCTCTGCTCGGCAAGCTTTTCGCCTATGCTGCCCCCTATTTCGCCCATGCGACGCTGACGCCCGTGATCTATGCCGTGGTCGGCATGAGTTCGCTCGCCGTTGCGGTCATCGGAGGGCCGCTGACGATGACGTTCCTGGCGCTCGAGATAACCGGGGACTTTCCGATCACCGCGCTGGTACTTGCGGCCGTCATCACCTCGTCGCTCGTCGTGCGCAACACGTTCGGCTACTCCTTCGCGACATGGCGTTTTCATCTTCGTGGCGAAAGCATCCGCAGCGCCCATGATGTCGGCTGGATCCGCAATCTGACGGTCGACAAGCTGATGCGCTCGGACGTGAAAACGGCGAAGGTCAGCATCACGATTGATGATTTCAAGAAGGCCTTCCCGATCGGATCGAGGCAGCGCGTCATCCTCGTCGACGACTCCGACAAATATGCCGGCATCGTGCTCGTTCCGGAAATCTACGCGAGCCCGGTTGCCACCGACGACGAGGGCAAGGATCTGAAGGATTTCATCCGCTACCGGAACGACTTCCTGCAGCCGCAGATGAACGCAAAGCAGGCGGCGGCGATCTTTGACAAGACGGAGAGCGAAGCACTCGCCGTGCTCAACAATCTGATCGAGCGCCGCGTCGTCGGCCAGCTCAGCGAAAGCTATACGCTGCGCCGCTACAGCGAAGAGCTCGACCGCAGGCGCCGCGAGGTCTCCGGCGAAATCTAGCCGAGAAGCCCGGCCAGCCAGCCTTTGTCGAGATGGATTTCGAGTTCGTCCGCGACCTCGTCGAGCGCCTGGTCGACGCTTTGACGGTAGCTCCGCCGTTCGCCGGATAGGCCGAAGCTCTCGAGAAGCTTGCCGCGATAGGCATCGCTGCCGAAAAGGCCGTGCAGATAGGTGCCCATGATCCGGCCGCCAGCAGATACCGCGCCATCGGCCACACCGTCGATCACCGCTGATGGCCTGGCGCAGTCCGGCCCGGTCGTGACGCCCAAATGGATCTGGTAGCCGGCAAGCGGAACGCCGTGTTCGGCCGAGACCGCCAGGCTGTTCCGCACGGTCTTTTCCGGCGCCATTTCGGTCTCGACATCAAGCAATCCAAGACCCGGTGTCACAGTGCTCGCCCCCTCGATGCCGAGCGGATCGCGAACCGTGCGCCCGAGCATCTGATACCCGCCGCAGATGCCTATGACGCGCCCGCCACGCCGGATGTGCGTCTCCAGATCGCGGTCCCAGCCGGCAGCGCGCAGATCACGGAGGTCGGCAATCGTCGATTTCGACCCGGGCAGGATCACCAGCGCTGCATCGCCCGGCAGCCGGTCTCCCGGCTTCACGAAGACGAGCTCGACATCGGGCTCGGCACGCAGAGGATCGAGATCGTCGAAATTGGCGATGCGCGGCAGAACCGGTACGGCGATCTTCAACGCACCGGAGGCGCCCCTGGCGAGGCGCTCCAGCACGACGGAGTCCTCCGCCGGCAAGCGGGCGGCGGCCTTCAGCCAGGGCACCACGCCGAAACACGGCCATCCGGTGAAGCGATTGATCGCTGCGTTGCCTTCATCGAAGAGCGAAACATCGCCGCGGAACTTGTTGATGATATAACCGGAAATCATCGCCCGGTCGTCATCCGAAAGGATCGCGTGCGTGCCGGCAAGAGAGGCGATCACGCCGCCACGATCGATATCGCCCACGAGCACGACTGGCACCTTGGCGCGGGTGGCAAAGCCCATATTGGCGATATCGCCGGGACGCAGGTTGATTTCGGCCGGCGAGCCCGCGCCCTCAACGATGACGAGATCGGCGCCTTCCGAGACGATCGTAAAACTCTGCAGGACATGTTCAAGAAGCAGCGGCTTTAACCTCTGGTAGTCACGGGCCTTCGCCTGCCCGAAGACCTTGCCCTGCACGATGATCTGGCTGCCGTTTTCGGATTGCGGCTTGAGGAGAACCGGGTTCATGTGTATCGACGAGGACGTGCGCGCCGCAAGCGACTGCAGCCACTGCGCCCGGCCGATCTCCCCGCCGTCATCGGCAACAGCCGCGTTGTTCGACATATTCTGCGGCTTGAAAGGCTTCACCTTGAGGCCGCGATTGGCCGCAAGCCGGCAAAGCCCGGCAACGAGCACCGTCTTGCCGACATCCGAGCCGGTTCCCTGCAACATGATCGCCTTGGTCATGCGATGAGGCCTACAACGCGGTACGATCCGCGGTCAATCGTCTGTCCGAAATGCGAAAACCGCGCGGGCTGGCGGGCGCCGCGCGGTCTGCCGAAAACTCTGGCGTATTCGCCAATACACGGCGAAACTCGTATTCTCCGGGACGCACTACCTGATCCGGAGAAAGCGGCGGTTGTCCCCCGCCGTGGTTCAACTGATAGCGTGACATTCTTACCGGAGTGTTATTGCGGAACTCAGCAATGGTGGATTTTGACCTTTTTTGACATTTTACCGATTCTCGATCCGCATGCAGTTCATTGAGGTCAAGCTCGATGCAGACTTTCGCTCGTGGATCAGTGGGAATATTAGCTCATTCAAATCAGTCGTTTAGCTCAAAAAAATTCGGCCGCAAGCGGATTTCAATTGCCATGTCAAAGGCGTAGGCTGGGATGTAATCGGAATGTCCCAGGCCGGCGATCGCGATGCAAAAAAACGCATGGCACCTGAAATTGCGACGGCCAAACTGCTGCATGCATTCATTGAACGAACGCATTGGGCGGTTAGTATTACATCCAAAAGCTGCATGTCAGCATCAAAAATCGGGGAACGAGCGATGAAGATCATCCTGGCTTGGCTGTTTATTGCCGTATGTCTCGTCGCCGGCGGCCGCGCCGCGCAGGCTGATTGCGGTAATGTTTCGATCGCGGAGATGAGTTGGGCCTCGGCGGCGATTGCCGCCAATTTCGACAGCTTCATTCTCAAAAACGGCTATGGATGCAATGTCAGGACCGTGGCCGGCGATACCGTGCCCACTTTTGCTTCGATGGATCAGAAGGGCGAACCCGATATCGCACCGGAACTCTGGACCGCGTCCGTCAGGACTCAACTCGAGGCGGCAGTGAAGAGCGGGCGCCTGATCCAGGCCTCCGAGATTTTGTCGGATGGCGCAATCGAAGGCTGGTGGATCCCGAAATTCATCGCCGATGCAAATCCCGACATCCGCTCCGTACAGGATGCCCTGAAACGGCCAGACCTCTTCCCCGCGCCGAAAAATGCCGCCAAGGGCGCCGTCCACAATTGTCCGCCGGGCTGGAGCTGCCGGATTTCGACAGCCAATCTCTTCAGGGCCTTGAACGGCGAGAAGGCCGGTTTCGAGCTGATCGACAGCGAAAGCCCGCAAAGCCTGGACGATTCGATCGGCGCAGCCTTCGACGCCAAAGTTGGCTGGCTCGGCTATTACTGGGCACCAACGGCGATCCTCGGCAAATACGACATGACACGGCTCAGTATGGGTGTCAGCCACGATAAGGCGGAATGGCTGGCCTGCACCTCGGTCGAAGGCTGCGCGCGTCCGCAGCTTAACGCCTATCCCGTCTCCCAGGCCTTTACCGTCGTCACCAAGGCCTTTGCCGACCGTGCCAGTCCGGAACTCGCCTACTTGCGCTCCCGCACCTGGGACAACAACACCATAAACGACATTCTGGCGTGGCAGGACGAAAACCGGGAAAGCAGCGAGAACGCCGCGCTCTATTTTCTGCGCAACTACCCCGAACTCTGGACACGGTGGATGCCGGCTGACGTCGCGGAAAAGGTGAAGGCCGCTCTTTGAGCAATTCCAGCCTCGCGTAGGCTATCGCTCCTAGGCTGACGGCATATTCTAGTCAAACGACTGCCGGGCCATGGCAGCAACGCAATGGATGACCGATGACGCCAGCCGCTTCCTTTCCCGATCGCGACACTGTTGCCAGCAAATTTGCAGGCGCTTCCGAAGCGGACAGGTCGTATCTTGCGCTGCTCATGGAAAATGCAGCGCAGGACGACAGCCTGATCGACGGCTTGCATCGGTATCTGGATCTGGCCGCGGCTGCGCCCTTTCTCAATTCACTGAAACTTGAAAATACCGGAATGTGGGTTGGTGAAGCCGCGCCGGCGCGGCTTCAGATCCGTTTGACCGAAGCGGCGAAATCAAGCCAGCATCCGGCCTATCTTGCTTTCCGCACTGGCCTCAACCGATCGGGCGGCCTCGAACGCGCCTATCCTGCCGCAACGGTCTGAAAAGATTTAGCGGCGTGCGGCGCGGTTGACCGAATGGCCGGCATCCTGCGTCGCGTTGACGGCGTTTGCCGTATCACGGCCCACGCCACGGATGGTATTGCCACAGGAAGAAAGCGCCAGAAGCAGCATCAGCGCTGCGCCGATTTTGACCGTTATCGTCATTTTGGAAATCCTCTTTTGCAAACTAGAAATCGCGCGGCCGAGGCAGCATGCTGCTCTCGCCGTTCAACGCGCCGAAATCCATTAAAGTTCCTCGCCGTCCGGATCAAGCGGCGGCGGCCTTTGCCTTTTCCGCGAAAGCAAAGCGGATGCTGTCGGCGACCGCCTCCATAGGCCCCGAGAGCTGGGAGGCCGTCAGCAGCCGGATGTCGAACGAGCCGAGTTCAGGCAGGCCTTCTTGCGCACCGAGCATCACCATGCCGTCGGCCACATAGGAGCGCGGCAGCGGCGCGATCGCAAGGTCGGAAAGCACGGCGGCGCGCTGCGCCATCGTATGGCCGCTGAGATAGGCGACGCGGTAAGGCCGCTTGTTACGCTCAAGCTGCGCCAGTGCCTCCTGGCGCCAGATGCAGCCATCCTCCCAGATCGAGATCGGCAGGGGATCGCGCCTGTGGGCAGTACCGCATTTGGCGCCTGCCCAGACAAGGCGTTCACGAAACACGATCTCCCCGCCGGTCGGAAACGGCCGCGTGGCGCAATTGATCAGCGCCAGATCCAGCCTCTGCTCTTCCATGCGCTTCTTGAGGCCGATGCTCATGTCGATCGTCACGTCGACCATGATGCCCGGATAGCTCTCCGCGAAGCTCTTCAGGATACTTGGCAGCAGCCGCTCGCCGATATCCTCCGGCGCGCCGAGCCGCACGACGCCGCTGAGTTCCGGCATGATGAAGCGCGAGACCGCCTCGTTGGAGAGCGCCAAGATATTGCGAGCGTAAGTCAGCAAGAGCTCACCGTGCTGCGTCAGCGTCACCGAACGCGCATCACGCAAAAAGAGCGTCGCGCCGAGCTGTTCCTCGAGCTTCTTGATCTGCATGGAAACCGCCGACGGCGTGCGGAACACAGCCTCGGCTGCAGTCGAAAAATTACCCGTTTCCGCAATGGCGACAAAGGTTCTCAGAACATCATTGTCGAGCAACGGGATCGGGCGGCGAAAGGGCATAGTCATCGTCGCATCTTTCAATTTTTCTGATATTAAACACCATATCATTTCGTTTGTTTGAAAGTCAACGCAAAGCTATTTTAGCAACATGGCTCGATAAACAAAGGAGGCCATAATGACCGAGGCTGCACACAGCATTCTGGACATCTTCTTTGCGTTCAGGGCAAGGCAACTGCAGCGCACCACCTGGGAGAACACTATGCGGCAGATGACCGCGCTGCCCAGCCACCTGATCGCTGATGTCGACCCATATGCGCTCAACAATACCCGAGAAGGAGGCACGCAACCTTCTCCTCACCAGAGTTCTGCACGTTTGGCGATACAGACACTGCATGAAATGCGGTTCACGCCCGGCTCGTCCGCCGCCAGCTATCATCGCAACGTGTAGCTGGCTCCTAGGTGTGCAAGTCGGGGGTGTGCCCTCACTTGAACTATTGATGCCGCCAGACTTTCAACGCTGAAATCAGGAGGATCACGGCAAGCGTAGGCAATAGGAACACACTCGGTACAATGCTGAGAAGTAACCCGCCGATGAAGGTTCCGACAGTCGATCCCGCCGCCATCACGAGCAGAAATGCCTTGTTGCGACGGATAACCGAAAAGCTCTGATCCCGGCTGTAGCGGGTGAAGCCGACAAGCATCGTCGGCAGGCTCACCGCGAGCGAGAGGCTTCCGGCCAGCTTGATATCGGCGCCGAACAGTAGCACCAAAGTCGGTATCAGCAATTCCCCGCCTGCCACGCCGAGCAGCGAGGCTACCACGCCGATGACGAAGCCTGCGATCACGCCCGCGATCAGCTGGAACGGCCCAGTCAGAACCGGCTGACCTGCACGAGCGTCATGGCCGAGGACCAGCACCGCCGCGATAACAACGAGCAGGACGGCAATAACCTTGTAGAGCGTTTCCGATTTCAGGCGCGTTGCCCATCCGGCCCCACACCATGCACCAAGCAGGCTTCCGGCGAGCAGGTTGGCGGCGATAAGCCAGTTTTCGGCGATAACGGCGAAAGGCACCGTTCCGGCACGGAGCGGCAGGGCCGTCGCGACCACGACGAGGCTCATGGCTTTGTTAAGAATGACGGCTTCCAGGGCCGCGAAATTGAAGCGGCCAATCAGCAACGGCAAACGAAATTCCGCGCCGCCGAGGCCGATCAGCCCACCGAGCGCGCCAATAATTGCGCCTCCCGCGAATGCCATGGGTAAGTTGCGCGATTGAGATGCGGCCGCCGTTTCGTGTGTCATCGATATAGCCAGATGGAAGTACCGACTTTGTAGCGGCTTTTCTTGGCGCAGGCGAGATCAAGCGTCGCCGCCGCTAATGCTTCATCATCACTGGATGTGGCGAATGCGACAGCAGGTAGTGAGTGACACGGCCGAGCAGCAGCTCCAGGAAATAGCCATGGTTGAAAGCGCCAATCAAAAGGCACGTCGCATCCACCGACTTGGCGAAATCGAGGATCGCCTCTCCGACGGACCGGCTTCCCGAGCTGATTGCAACGACGTCGCCGTCAAGCCCCAGCTGATCTAGCAATTCCCTTGCCGTTGACTGGTAGCTTCCGTCCGGTTTGTCGTTGACGCATAGAACCGTCAAGCGATCGGCCGCAGCCAGCCAGCGCCTGGCGGCGGCGACGGCACCCTGCGCATGATCATGCGGTTTCCAGCCGATCACCACATGCCCCAGCAGATTGCCGGCATAGGCATCGGCAGGTGGTGCCAATACCAGCTTGTGCTCATTGAAAAGGAGATCGTGAAAAGCGTCGCGGGCATCCATGTTGCCATGGCATGGGGCGACGACGAGCGCCGTCTCATGGGCTTCGGCGGTCACGCAGCGATTGAGATCGCCGCGGCAGTCATCGAGAAGGAGCCGTTCTCGGCTGGGCTTGCCCTGCTTCCAATCCTCGAAGGCGCGGGCGACCCGCTCGAACCGCTCTTGCGGCGAGCCTTCGGCCAGGTCGCGCAGCATCTGCAGATCGATCTCCTCGGGCGCGGCGATCATCCGTTCCGGATCCGCACCGACATGGGCCACGGCCATGGTGCCGTGGATGGCGCGGGCGGCGTCTTCTGCGATATCCAGGCAAGGCTGCGCAGTTGCCGGATCGGGCAGCAGAGCGAGAACGTCGGCATGGACGGTCACTTCCCGCACATGGCCGGCGAAGATGACACCGGCTTCTGCCGGGGGCGGTTTCCGCGGGGTGTCGTTTACGGTCGCATTGCTCATACCGGGCCTCCTTTCGCGAGTGCTCCCACCTCGCTCCCGGTCGATCACGTTTGAAAGTTTACTCCTGTGTCCCATGGCTAGCAAACGCTGCACACTTGTTAGCACGCAATCACTCGTTGCCATGGAAGTGACGGTAGGAACTATTCCATGCACTTCATGACAACCCTAGCGTCATTGGCCCCACGGCCGCCCAGGCCGAAATGAAATGGAGAATCTACGCGAAATGCGCCTCCCTGCCCCGCGGCGGCCATCCCGCCGCGGAGCAAATGATCGTGGCGAAGCCGCGCCGCTTTCGCACCACTTGCGGCATCCTTTTGAACAATCAGGCAGTTTCCGCGTTCATTTGAAGGGCAAAGGAGCTCTTGATGTCATACGGATCGCTGAGTGCTTTTGGTGACACCTGGTGCCGGTACAGCCCGGACACCGAGACCCTCGAGGCCGCTCATGACCTGGTGGACCAATACCTCGTGTTCGCCGAGGAAGCGCAAGTGGGAAATGACATCATCGACGAGATCGAGCTGCCCGTCCCGAAGCCTGTCCTGATCAAGTCGTTTGGCCTCGTCATCGCTGCCGAGCACCGTCCGCAGATAAGAACTCTGCTGATCAAGGCCGCCATGACGCTTGCCCAGTACCGCGACGACGTCGGACCACGGATGCGGTTAAAGCCTACGACACCGCACGGCAGGCCGCGGGCGGCCCGATCGCGGGAATTCGAGCGCCGTCTCGAAAAGAAGCTTGTGGCGGTCGCTGCAGAACGGATCAACCTCGGCGCGTTCTATCGCCGCGCCTTTATCGAGGCCATGCATTGACGCCAGGTGCGGTCGCACCTTGCCTTGCCCGCGACGTTCAGATCGCCGCCTGCATCAGGTAGAGGGATCGTTCCGGAGGAAGCTGTGCAACCATTTTCATCATGATCTTGGGATCGACATGGGGAACGGATCGCAGTTGGCCGTCCCGGTAGATGATCGTCAAGACGCGCGTCTCTTCGTCATAATCGAGTTCAGCGATCGTTTTCGTGTACACCAGGAACCGCATGCCGTTTACACCTCGCTGGTCAATGGAACATCACCAAGGTGATGGTGCCGACCATGACCCACCCGGAAACGATAATCAGGGACATTCTCAACAACGCCGTCTTGATCGTCATGGAATACTCCAAATCGCTTCAACCAAACTAGCTGTACTTTGGGACGAGTGTGGCCTATCGGGCCGAACCCTCATCCCGGCGGGATTATATGTCTGACGCCCTTAGGCGAGTATGGGAGCCGAAGGCGTGACTGGAATCACCTCCAGCGCGACTAAGCACACCCTAATATAGGCAGTCGCGTGAAATCGACGTGACACACGTATTGCGCGAACAGCTGTATCGCGCGTCTCAATCTGTGCGCACAGCGACGGGGATAGGATAGGAACCTGATCCGGATCAGAAGTCGCCGAGTGCGTAGCCGGCGCCACGCACCGTCCGGATCACCTTATCGGCCTTGCCGAAACTGATGCCCTTCCGGAGACGCCCGATGTGTACGTCGACAGCGCGCTCATCGACACTGGCATCGTTACCCCACAGCGATGCCCTCAATTCCGATCGGGAGTGGACGCGGCCGGGGGACTTCATCAGAAACTCGAGCAGCCTGAACTCGGTGGGGCCGAGCTTGACTTCCTTCTTCTGCCTGTGAACCCGGCGGGCGTTCTTATCGAGCGTCAGATCCCCGACCTTCAGCGTGCTCTCCAGCAGCGCTGGATTGAGACGCCGCAGGAGGTTCCGCAAGCGGATGAGGAGTTCCACGGGGGAGACTGCCTTTATGAGGCAGTCGTCGGCTCCGGCGGAGAGAACGGCCAACCGGTCCTGCTCGAGGGCCGAGTCCAGCAGCACCACGATCGGAAGGCGGGCGGTCGCTCCAGTTGTCCGGAACTGGCGGCATGTCGAGATTGCCATCGAGCCAGGAGCCGGCGCACCGAATATCACCGCATCAGGCAGCCGCAACGCCACGAGCTCGACCAGCGACGCATGCGGGTGAAGACAGTTCACCGAATACCCTTCTGTCTCCAGAGCATGCTTCAGTGTCGCGAGCAGATCTTCGTCCTGCTCAACAACAAGTACCCGCACCGACATCTTCTCCGGCCTCCCTGCTATGCTTCCATCGAATATCCTGCGCCGCGGACGGTGCGGATGACGTCCTGCATGTTGGAGAAGTTCAGCGCCTTGCGCAGTCGACCGACATGAACGTCCACGGTGCGCTCGTCGACATAAATGTCGTGGCCCCAGACACCGTCCAGAAGCTGCGAACGCGAGAAGACGCGGCCGGGCGACGACATCAGGAATTCCAGTAGACGGAATTCGGTCGGGCCGAGACGGACTTCGCGGCTCTTGCGGTGAACACGATGCGTTTCGCGGTCGAGTTCGATATCGCCGCATTTCAGCACCGTGGAGAGCACCTCGGGCTTGGCGCGGCGCAGCATCGCCTTGACGCGGGCAACGAGTTCGGGCGTGGAGAACGGCTTGACCACGTAGTCGTCGGCGCCGGTGGAAAGGCCGCGCACACGCTCGCTTTCCTCGCCGCGCGCCGTCAGCATGATGATCGGCAGACGCTCCGTTTCCGGGCGCATGCGCAGGCGGCGGCAAAGCTCTATGCCCGACACGCCCGGCAGCATCCAATCGAGGATCAGAATATCCGGCGTGCGCTCCTGAAGCCTGATTTCGGCCTCGTCGCCGCGCAGAATGGTGTCGACCTCGAAACCTTCGGCCTCAAGGTTATAGCGAAGAAGCACGCTCAGTGCCTCTTCGTCTTCAACGACTGCAACTCTCGGGATCATTCGGTTCTGTCTCCTGAGGGCCGGTTCGGAATTGTCATTCCGTGACCGCGCCGACGGTGTTGGCAGTATCGTCCTTCGGACGTTCGCCTTCCGGCTGTGCGCCGGTCGCCATGTAATAGATCGTTTCGGCAATGTTAGTGGCGTGATCGCCGATGCGCTCGATGTTCTTCGCACAGAAGAGAAGATGCGTGCAGCTGGTGATGTTGCGCGGATCTTCCATCATGTAGGTCAACAGCTCGCGGAACAGCGAGGTGTACATCGCGTCGATTTCCTCGTCGCGCTCGCGGATCGACTTCGCCTTGTCGGCTGAACGCGAGGCATAGACGTCGAGTACTTCCTTGAGCTGGACCAGCGCCAGTTCGGAAAGATGCTCGAGACCGCGGGCGAGCTTGCGCGGAACGCCGGTGCTCTGCACGGCGATGACACGCTTGGCGGTGTTCTTGCCGAGATCGCCGACGCGCTCGAGATCGGCCGCGATGCGGATCGAGCCCATGATCTCGCGAAGGTCCGAGGCCACCGGCTGGCGGCGGGCAATCGTGACGATCGCCTTGTCGCCGATCTCGCGCTCGGCGTGATCCATGACGACATCGTCGGAGATGACCTTCTGGGCCAAGCCAGCGTCACCGTTAACCAGCGCGCGGACGGCGTCCGACACCATCTGCTCGGCAAGCCCGCCCATTTCCGAGATGCGGCGGGACAAATACTTCAGATCCTCGTCATAGGCAGAAAAGATATGGGTCGATGCCATTGGGATTGTCCTTGAATAGCCTGAACGCCGCAGCTCAGCCGAAGCGGCCCATGATGTAATCCTGGGTGCGCGGGTCGTCCGGATTGGTGAACATCTTGTCGGTGTCATTCTCCTCGACGAGATTGCCGAGGTGGAACATGGCGGTGCGCTGCGAAACGCGGGCTGCCTGCTGCATCGAGTGCGTCACGATGACAATACTGTAGTTCTCGCGAAGCTCGTGGATCAGCTCCTCGACCTTGGCGGTCGCGATCGGATCGAGCGCCGAGCACGGTTCGTCCATCAGGATGACTTCCGGGCTGACGGCAACGGCGCGCGCGATGCACAAGCGCTGCTGCTGGCCGCCCGACAGACCGGTGCCGGATTCCTGCAGGCGGTCCTTGACTTCGTTCCAGAGGCCGGCCTTATGGAGGCTGCTTTCGACGATCTGATCAAGGTCGGCCTTCGACCTCGCAATTCCATGGATGCGCGGTCCGTAAGAAACGTTCTCGTAGATAGACTTCGGGAACGGGTTCGGCTTCTGGAAGACCATGCCGACGCGGGCGCGGAGTTCCACGACGTCGATGTCCGGATCGTAGATATCCGCGTCGTCCAGCTTGATTTCGCCCGTGACGCGGCAATTGTCGATCGTGTCGTTCATGCGGTT
This sequence comes from Rhizobium sp. 007, assembly GCF_015353075.1. Taxonomy (NCBI): domain Bacteria; kingdom Pseudomonadati; phylum Pseudomonadota; class Alphaproteobacteria; order Hyphomicrobiales; family Rhizobiaceae; genus Rhizobium; species Rhizobium sp. 007. The sequence continues at coordinate 1,950,864 of NZ_CP064187.1, forward strand.
CAAGCAACGCAGGAACGTGGACTTGCCGCAGCCCGATGGGCCGATGAGGGCGGTAACAGTGTTTTCGCGGACGTTCAGGTTCACGTCGAAAAGCGCACGCTTCTCGCCGTAGTAGACAGACACCGTCTTGCCGACCATCTTATAGGCGCTCGTATTCAGTTTCTGCTCCAGAGCCTTCTCAACTGCTGTTTCAGTCAACATGTTCATAATCCTTACTCCGTTACCAGCGGCGTTCAAAACGCTGCCTGAGGAAGATGGCGATTGCATTCATCAATATGAGGAAGCCCAACAGCACGAGAATTGCGGCGGAGGTCCTCGATACGAAGCCGCGCTCCGGGCTGTCCGCCCAGATGTAGATCTGGCTGGGAAGGGCCGTCGACGCCGCGAAGATACCATCCGGCGGGCTTGTGATGAAGGCGTTCATACCAATGAGCAGCAGCGGCGCCGTTTCACCAAGCGCTCGCGCGAGCGAGATGATCGCGCCGGTCATGACGGTCGGCATGGCGAGCGACAGCACGTGATGGAAGATCATCTCGTGCTTGGAGGCGCCGACCCCGAGAGCCGCCTCGCGGATCGAGGAAGGCACCGCTTTCAGCGACACGCGTGTGACGATGATGAGCGTCGGCAGCGTCATCAGCGAGAGAACGAGGCCGCCGACGAGCGGAGACGACCGCGGTAGGCCGAAGCCGTTCAGGAAGACGGCGAGCCCGAGGAGACCGAAGACCACCGACGGGACCGCCGCAAGGTTGTTGATGTTGATCTCGATGAGGTCGGTGAAACGGTTCTTGGGAGCGAACTCTTCCAGGTAGATCGCCGCCGCGATGCCGATCGGGAAGCTGATCGCGAAGCAGACCAGCAGCGACCAGAACGATCCGGAAATCGCGCCAGCCAAGCCAGCCAGTTCCGGGAAGCGGCTGTCGGCATTGAGGAAGAGCGCCCAGTTGAACGGGCTGGAGATCACGCCCTTGGATACGAGCTGGTCGATCATGCCGATCTGCTCGTCGCTGACGCGGCGCTGGCTCTCGGGCGTGTCCCGGCTGATCTCACCCTTGACGAACTGGTCGGCCGGGTCCGACATCGGGATAACGAAGGTGCTCGGCCCCTTAAGGCGCGCCGGATCCTTGATGACCGCGTCGCGGACGAGGAACGGTGCCGACGACGTGAAGAGGTCGAAGTAGGCCTTCTCCTGCCTGCGAGGCAAATCCCCCACCTGAGTGCGCAACGCGTCGCGTACAGCGCCGCGCCAATCGGCCTTCATCATATCGCTTGTATCGAGCTCAGCTTTGCTCAGGTCGATGTTGATGGTGGCCACCGTCTGGGTGAACGCCTTGTACCCCGTGAGCGTCAGAGAACCGATGAGGAAGGCGAGGAAGCCGAGCGCGAAAACAATCGCGATCATGCCATAAACCTGGAGACGGCGCTCGGCGGCATAGCGTGCCTTCCGGCGCGCCTTCATGTCGTCCGAATGCCAGTTGACACGCGTTCCGGCGACTGCGGTCGTGGACATCAGTATTTCTCCCGGTACTTGCGCACGGTGCGCAGCGCGATGAGGTTCAAGCCGAGCGTGACGAGGAAGAGCACGAGGCCGAGTGCAAAGGCCGCCAGCGTCTTCGGGTTGTCGAACTCCGAGTCGCCAATCAGCAGGGTGACGATCTGGACGGTCACGGTGGTGACCGCGTCGAACGGGTTGAGAGTAATCTTCGCGATCAGGCCGGCCGCCATGACGACGATCATCGTCTCGCCGACCGCACGGCTGAGTGCAAGAAGGACGCCGCCGATAATCCCTGGCAAAGCGGCGGGCAGCAGGACCTTGCGGATAGTCTCTCCCTTCGTCGCGCCAAGAGCCAGCGAACCGTCGCGCATGGCACGGGGCACTGCGGCAAAGGCGTCGTCCGAAAGCGAGGAAATGAACGGGATGATCATCACACCCATGACAAGGCCGGTGGCAAGCGCGCTGTTCGGCGACGAGGGTATCCCGACGGCCGCGCCCAGAGCCCTGATAGCAGGGGCGACAGTCAGCACGGCGAAGAAGCCGTAGACGACCGTCGGAACACCGGCGAGAATTTCGAGAAGCGGCTTCACGACGGCACGGAACCGCGGGTGCGCATACTCGGTCAGATAGATGGCGGAGAGGATGCCTGTCGGCACCGCGACCAGCATCGCGATCGCAGAGATGACAAACGTTCCGAACAGAACGGGAAGAACGCCGAACGCGCCCTGCCCCGCCACTTGGTCCGCACGAATGGCGATCTGAGGTTCCCAGCGCAGGCCGAAGAGAAATTCGGTAACCGGCACCTTCGCAAAGAAGTGCAGCGCTTCGAAGACGAGCGAGCCGACGATGCCCAGCGTGATGATGATGGCGACCAGGGAGGAGAACATCATGAAGCCCGTGACCGCAGTCTCGACGCTGTGGCGGGCGCGATACCGTGGGCTGATTACCTTCATGCCGAGGAACGCGCCGACGGCGGCGATGCAGAGGCCAATGGCCGTCATCAGGTAGGTAGAGTAGGTCTGGAGGGACCGCAGGTGCTCTGCTGCAGCGGCAACCTCGGGCGACGGCTGGCGGAACAGGTTTCCGGCCGCGACCTGGCGGATTTCGCCGATCAGCAGCGACCGTGCGGCACCGTCCATGGCTTCGGAGCCTGGATATGAGGCCACCACAAGCTGATTGATGACGCTGGACTGGAAGGCGAGCCAGAGAAGAAGAAATACGAAAGCGGGAACAGCAGTCCAAATCGCGGCATTGAGGCCGTGGTAAATCGGCCGGGAATGCGCCTTTATGCGGCTCGTTCCTGCCGTTGTCGCTACGGCGAGGGCGCGCGAGCCTCCAAAGTAGGCCGCGATCACGGCCGCGGCAACCAATACGAGGAAGAGATAACCGGACATGTTGCCCCCATGTGAGAAGAAGCCGCCCGCGGGGTGCGCGGGCGGCCGGTGAAATTCGATATTACGAGCCGAGCTTCTTGGCGGCCAGGACAGCCTTCTCGACTTCCTCGCGCTTGGAGTCGTCAAGCGGCGTCAGGCCACGTTCGGCAAGATAGCCGTCCTCGCCCATCGAAGCCTTGGAAGTGTACTCTTCCAGGAACTCCTTCATGCCAGGAATGACGTCGCGGTGCGCATTCTTGACGTAAATGAAGAGCGGGCGGGATACCGGGTAGGAGCCGTCCTTGATGGTGTCGAAGCTGGCTTCCACACCTTCGATCTTGATGTCCTTGAGCTTGTCTTCGTTCTCGTAGAGGAACGAATAGCCGAAGATGCCAACGGAATTCGGATCGGATTCAAGACGCTGAACGATGAGGTTGTCGTTTTCGCCGGCTTCGATGAACGGACCGTCCTGGCGCATGCGCGAGCAGGCTTCCGTGTATTTCTTCTCGTCGGCCTTCTTGATGTCGGCCATGCCAGGAACCTTGGCGCAGCCCTCGAGCATGACCAGTTCGACGAAGGCGTCGCGGGTGCCGGAGGTCGGCGGCGGGCCAAAGGCGACGATGTTGACGTCCGGAAGGGACTTGTCAATGTCGGACCACTTCTTGTTCGGGTTGGCGACGAGGCCGCCCTTGCCGTCGGGAAGCTGGGCAGCGAGCGCCTGGAAGATCTGTTCCTTGGTCAGGTTCCAGTCGCCAGTATTGGAACGGGAGACGGCGATCGAGAGGCCGTCATAGCCGATGAGGGCTTCTGTGATGTCGGTCACGCCGTTGCCGGCGCAGAGCTTGACTTCCGATTCCTTGATCGCGCGGGAAGCGCCGGTGATGTCTGCGAAGTCTTCGCCGACGCCGCCGCAGAAGGCCTTGAAGCCGCCGCCCGTACCGGTCGACTCGACAACCGGGGCAGGCTTGCCGGTCTTGTTCGCGAACTCTTCAGCGACGGCCTGGGTGTAAGGGAACACGGTGGACGAACCGACGATCTTGATCTGATCGCGGGCCGATGCGACGCCTGCGGTTGCCAGCAAAATAGCGGCGACTGCGCAGCTTCCGAGATATTTCTTCATGGATACTCTCCCGTAGAATTTAACGATGACGCTTCGGCGTCGGCTCCCCTCTATAGGCACCACGTAACAGTTTTGTGACAGTTTTGTATCAATTCATTGTACGGGAAGGAAGGCATCGGCGATGCGCGCCAGCTGCGCCAGTGAGGCCGATTTTTAAGTATCGAACCAAAAACAAATTAGACAAACAGAGTCAATGCCTTCCCGACACTTGCCCATCTGATTTCGAACTGAGCGGGCAGGTTCCGGCGTCCAGGCAGAAAAGAGCTGGCCAACACATCCATTATCCGTCGCGCAGCCAAGGGAAAATCGGCAAACATTATAAAAGTGACATAAAACCGACATTACACCGTTAAGAACGCGGCATATGTCCCCTCCAACGCAATGACGAGGGACGCGCCAATGCTGGAAATAACGGATTTGACCCGGCGGTTCGGTGGCAAGACGGCGGTCGACCAGACGAACCTGAGAATACCGCAGGGCCAAATGGTGGGCATCATCGGCCGCTCGGGCGCCGGCAAATCCACGCTTCTTCGCATGATCAACCGCCTGCAGGAGCCGACGTCCGGCTCCATCCGATTCAGCGGCGTCGAAGTCTCCGCACTCCGCGGCGAAGCCCTGCGCAACTGGCAGCGCGATTGCGCGATGATCTTCCAGCAGTTCAATCTCGTCCCTCGCCTCGACGTTCTGACCAATGTCATGCTCGGCCGCCTCAATCACCGCCCGACCATGCTGAGCATCCTCAACATCTTCAGCCGCGACGAGCGCATTCATGCGATTGCGGCTCTGGAGCGCCTCGGCATCGAGCAGACGGCGCTGCAGACCGCCGGCACGCTCTCCGGCGGCCAGCAGCAGCGCGTGGCGATCGCGCGCGCCCTGATGCAGAACCCGAAGATGGTACTCGCCGACGAGCCGATCGCCTCGCTCGACCCGCTGAACGCCAAAATCGTGATGGATGCGCTGCGCGACATCAACGAGCGCGAGGGCATTACCGTCATCACCAACCTGCATACGCTCGATACGGCGCGCAACTATTGCGAACGCATTGTCGGGATGGCCGCCGGCCGCGTCGTTTTCGACGGCAAGCCTTCAGAGCTGACAGCGGCTGCGGTCAAGGAAATCTACGGCACCGACAAGGATGGCGCCGGCATCGACGAGACCATGACGTCTACCTCGATCAACATGCCCGCGCCAGCCACCGCTCAAGCATCCGTCGGCCTGCAACCGGTTGCCCTGGCGGGCCTCTGAGAGACGGCGGCGATCGACCGCCCCGTCAAGGGCACACTTCTTCGTAACAGCAAGACCACCGGGGAACCGGTCAATCAGGAGAGAACCATGTTGAAGAAAGCACTCTTTGCCGCGACAGCGCTTTTAGCGCTTGCCGGCGCTGCCGCAGCCGAAGACCTCAAGGAATTCCGTGTCGGCATTCTCGGCGGCGAAAACGAGGCTGATCGCCTGCGCAATTTCCAGTGCCTGTCGGAAAAGCTTCCCGCTGCGATCGGTGTCGAGAAGGTCTCCTTCTTCCCGGCAGCCGACTATGACGGCGTCGTCCAGGGCCTGCTCGGCGGCACGCTGGACTACGCAGAACTTGGCGCCTCCGCCTATGCCAAGGTCTATCTCGCCAATTCCAAGGCCGTCGAACCGATCCTGACGACCGTGCAGACCGACGGCGCAACCGGCTATTACTCGGTCATGGTCGCCCGCAAGGACAGCGGCATCAAGAAGCTCGAAGACATGAAGGGCAAGAAGCTCGGCTTTGCCGATCCTGACTCGACTTCCGGCTACCTTGTTCCCCTCGTCACGCTGCCGGAAGCCATTGGCGCTCCGGTCAAGGAATACTTCTCTTCCACCGGCTTTGGCGGCGGCCACGAGAACCTCGTCTTGGAAGTCGTAAAGGGCAACTTCGACGCGGGCACCACCTGGGCGTCGGGCGTGGGCGAGTTCAAGGATGGCTACAGCTCCGGTAACCTTCGCAAGATGGTCGACAAGGGCATCCTGAACATGGACGACCTCGTCGAACTCTGGAAGTCGCCGCTCATCCCGAACGGCCCGGTCGTCATCCGCTCCTCGCTGAACGACGACATGAAGACCAAGTTCAAGGCATTCATGCTCGGCCTGCCGAAGTCGGACCCGGCCTGCTTCGCTGCCATCCAGGGCGGCGACTTCAAGGGCTACACCGAGGTCAACGTCGACTTCTACAAGCCGATCATTGACGTCCGCAAGGCAGCCATTGGCGGCTGATACCGTTTCCTCCCGCAAAGCCGCCGGATCCCTCCGGCGGCTTTGCCATATCCCACGTTCGACAGGCTGAAGATGAGCGACACTGCGCTGCGCCACCCCCCGAGTGAAACTGCAAGCATGATCGAGCGGCACTGGCATGAGCTTGCCTCCCGGCGCCGCGGCCAGACGTTGCTTGCCCTGTTTCTCGTCGTCGTCTTCACCGCGGGTTCGGTGTGGTTCGCCAATGAGACCAACGCGGGCAAATTTTGGGACCGCCTCCGCTATCTGGCGGACTTCGTGGGGGACCTCGTGCCGCGCGACGCGTGGGAGCCGGTGCGTGCCCTGCTCGATCTCCCCTCCCCCTATTACGACGGGAGCCAGAAGTACGACTACCCCGAGGGCCGGTTCTACGTCACGCAGACCCTCTACGTTCCGGAATATGTCGAAAAGATCGTCGAGACGGTGAATATCGCCATCTTCTCCACAGGCGTCGGCTTCTGCCTGGGATTCGTGCTCTGCTTCTCCGCAGCGAAGAACATGACGCCGAATCCTTATGTCAGGGGCGCCGTACGCCGCTTCATGGAAATTCTTCGAGCGTTTCCCGAGGTCGTCATCGCAGGCTTCTGTCTGGCAATTCTGTCGCTGGGGCCGGTCCCTGCGATCATCGCACTATCCGTCCACACCACCGGAGCGCTCGGAAAGATGTTCTTCGAGGTGGTGGAGAACGCCGACATGCGCCCCGACGAAGGCCTGCGGGCCGTCGGCGCGACCTGGCTCGAACGGGTCTGGTTCGCAATGGTGCCGCAGGTCATGCCCAACTTCGTGAGCTATTTCCTCCTGAGGCTTGAGATCAACGTGCGGGCGTCCACGATCATCGGTGCGGTCGGCGGCGGCGGCATCGGCGAGCTTCTCAGGCTCTCGATCGGACAGGGTCATCCGGCCAAGACTCTTGCGATCGTATTCCTGCTTTTCTGCACCATCATTGCCGTCGACCAGTTCTCCGCATGGCTGCGTAAAAGGCTGGTCGGCGAGCAGTCGTTCCGCGCCGTGGTATGAGGTTGCATCGATGAACACGCTTTCGCCCGTCCAAAAGGCCGACATCGCCGCGCGCCACCCGCAGCTCTTCGACACCACCTCGCTGCGCCGCTACCGCGCTCCTCTTCTCGTCATTCTCGCAGCCGCCTATGTCGCGTTCTCGTTCTGGTTCTTCGCGTTCGGAAAGGTCTTCTCTCAGGCCGACTACTCGATCGCCGGCACCTACCTTGCCGACTGGATCTCCTTCGAGGTTCGTCCCGAGATCGACATGGCAGCCGACGGGACCATGAAGATTTCCTATTCCCGGTTCGATCCGCTCGGCGAACATCCGAACCCCGACTGGGTGCAGACCGAAAAATCCGTCGTCACCCATCAGACCGGCACAGCCACACCGACGGCCAGCCCGTCCGAGCCACAGACAAAGCCGAAAAGCAGCATATTGCTGATGGCTCCCGGTGCGGCCATGGGATCGTCCGCACCTAAAGGGTCCGGCTCGCCCGCGCAGCACCCGGTGGCGACCGCTCCGGCAATCGTCACCGAGGAGGTTGTCACACGGGCGCGGATCGCCATGAGCAGCAGTTCCTCGATAGAAATGACTGCCAATAAGGCGGTGTTGACGAGAGGCGGAGAAACGGTCGTCGTGCCGATGGGCAGGCCGGACATCCGCATTGGAGCTCCCCTTCCGGACTGGGCGTCGCAGAGGCGGCCGGGCGAGAAGATCATAGCCAGCTTCGGATTCGCGGGCTGGGCGGAAGTCACGACCAACGACGTCAAGGTCCACAAGCGGTTTCTCGGGTGGGTGAATTTCCTGTTCGACACGCGGTCTCCCTTCTTCGGGAAGCCATATTCCGAGGTTGCAAGCCTCATCCTCAGCGGTCCACGCATCGACCCGGAGCGAAGCAACCTCGCTCTCGCCTGGGACAACATCCTCTACAACAGCGAATGGCAGCACCTCGACGTCTGGACGAAGCTCCTGCAGACCATCGTGATGGCGTTCGTGGGCACCCTGTTCGCCTCGCTCGTCGCTTTCCCCCTGGCATTCGTGGCGGCACGCAACATCACCCGCAACCGCCCTACGAACCAGGTGACGAAAAGGTTCTTCGATTTCCTTCGCTCCGTCGACATGCTGATCTGGGCGCTTTTCTTCACACGCGGCTTCGGGCCTGGGCCTCTGGCCGGCATCTCGGCGATCTTCTTCACGGATACCGGGACGCTGGGCAAACTGTATTCGGAATCGCTCGAGAACATCGACGAGAAGCAGCGGGAAGGCGTCCGCTCCGTCGGAGCGTCGCCGATTGCGGTGCAGCGGTTCGGCGTCCTGCCGCAGGTGCTTCCTGTCTTCGCGTCCCAGGCCCTCTACTTCTGGGAGTCCAACACGCGCTCCGCGACGATCATCGGCGCCGTCGGCGCGGGAGGAATCGGCCTCAAACTCTGGGAGGCGATGCGCACCAACCAGGACTGGGAGAACGTCGGCTACATGGTGCTCCTCATTCTGATTGTCGTGTTTGCCTTCGACGCCGTCTCGAATGCGATCCGGTCACGTCTGATGGGACGCCGCTGAACGCTTGGCAGCAGGCGTTTGGTTCTTGTGTCAGCTCACTGAATTACTATCTATGATGAGTGCTCCTACGAAGACTTATCGAGGTTTATTTTTCCTCGACTGCGTCTTTTGCTCATCGTTCAAGATGAGCTTCCTGAGTCAACAAACTGCATTTGGCAGACAAAAGAATTCGCCTCGTTTTGCCCACTTGCCGGCGGAAGTTGATAATGATTCAGCTAACTGATTGAAATACTTAAGCCTGGAACAAATATTGATCGAAGCCGCCCGTCACTTTCATCTATTGCGACAAGCCTCTTTTCCCAGTTTCGTCCCTAAGCGTACCGAGGACCGTCGCAGGCGAATCCGCCTTCGGCGCACTCTGCGATTAGCCGCATGATGAGAAGATCGAACTTCGCGTGCAACTCTCATTATCCGGGTCCTGGGCATTCAGCGTGTCTCCTGGTGAGCAGGCAACACACGACGCGAGGTTCGTTTCATTGTGAGGGAACATTCCCCATAGCATCTCAGTTTAGCGGCATGAAATTCAAGAGGATGATGCCATGGCTACCCATTTAGACGAGCGCGGCAACCGGGTCGCGTCAGAGGACAAGGATAAGGATAAGGATGTCGTGGAATCGCCGGTCGAAGCACGACAAGGGTTTCTGGGCCGTCCGGTCTTGATGGTCCTGGTCGGGGGCCTGTTTCTGGCGATGATCGCTTGGGGCATCTCGGAAATGTTTGGCGAGGCGGTTGACAACGATGCGGCGACCGACGTCAACCAATCGACCACGACGGAGCCGAATGCCGTTGTCACTCCTACCGACCAAAAGGTGATCGACAATACCCCTCCGGCCGGTGAGAAGATGCAAACCGCGCCGACGGATCGCGATCCGACTGCTGGATCCGGTACGGGCGGAGATTCTCAGTCTGTCGCGCCAGCAGGCACCGAGAAAACACAATAACCTCCGACGAAAAGAAGACACATGACAAAGCGCGAACTCATCGATAGCGGCACCGACAAACGCTACGTCCGGCGCGACGAAGACGTCCGGCTCAAGGAATCAGTGGACGTCGGAAAATCTCTGGCAACCGACCGCCGCACGAAGGCCAAGACAATGGCAAAAACGGGCGAAGGTGACAAAGGCGATCACGAGCGCTGATGAAGATCACTTTGTCTTGCATTGTCATGAATTCGCTTCGGAAAGGCGATTTCGCTCATTTCGGCCCTCGCGAGCCGCAGCCATTGTTTGACGCTTTTCGCCCCAGATTCTTAGCCGCCCCCGCAATTGTTTGTGAGGGAGGGTCAGGTTATTATAGAGCAATGCCGTGTCGTATGCTAAGTGCGTGGATAGCTGTGAACGGCATAGGAAAACCACACGACAGGACGATATAGCTTGAGACATCCAGGCGATGATAATTTTGCCAATCGTCGCAAAGCGGCGAACGAAGCCAAGCAGCACCTGCTTGACAAACTCAAGGCCGCGCCCAAGGCCGACGACCCTGAGATGGTCGCCAGGCGAGCCGAACGACGGGCCACAGCCGAGGCGCGTGAACTACGACGTGCCGAGCGCGTGAAGTCAAAACAGGAAGAAGCGGAACGCAACCTTGCCGCCGCAGCCGCCCTGGCTGACGCAGCCAATGCTGAGGCGCGGGCGAAAGCCGAGGAGCGCGAAACGCAAGAAAGAGAGCGAATTGCCAGAGTGATCTCAGACGAGGCAGATCGGAAGGCTGAGCGGGACCGCCGCTACGCAGCCCGCAAGGCGCGGCGCGTCTAAAAGACAAGGCAGGTCTGGTTGATCAAAGTCCTCAGACTATGAGGACGATCAGCTTTCGGTCGAACAGGCAGACGATGGATCGTGGTCGTTGGTTCGGTGGCAGCTTGTCAGCGAGGATGGCGATGAAGACCAGGTTGTCGATCCCCAACACGATTTCGAGAGCGATCAAGGTCGCAAGACCAGCCCAAGCCTCTGGATCAGACATGTCGACAGAGCCGCATACCGCGAAATGCATAGAGCGTGAAGACAGATCGTTGTAATCGCTGCGCCAACTAGAAAACGCCGACCGAACATGAGCCAGTGACGAGAAAAGCGTTTCATTCAATAGCTCATCTCGCAACCGTACATTGAAGCTCTCGATGAAGGCGTTCTGGATTGGCTTGCCAGGCGCGATGTAATCCCAACCCACCTTGGTTCAATCCGTCCATTGAAGGATCACGTTGCTGGTGAATTCGCTGCCATTGTCACTGACGATCATCTTGGATTTTCCGCGTTCCTCGATGATCCGATCCAGCTCACGAGCAACACGCAGGGCGGAGAGCGAGGTATCGGCCACGAGACCCAGGCATTCTCTGGTAAAAGAAAACTTCCTTCTGGAAGCAAGAAAAAGTTCCCCTGATACCACTATATGTGACGAACTCGGTTTAAAGAGAATCATCCAAGCCACTGATTTGCAACAACACGGTCAGCTTATAGCGGATCTCATCCGTCAGCACCCGTAGAACGACCGTGACTATCGTTGGGTTGTTCCGTTGTCGCGGAAGCGGGTCACCAATTCGCGATGCTCAAGTTAGGCAGGGCAGCAAGGCGGCCGGACTAGGCGACACCACGAAGGGCCTGGCAGAGTGTGAGCGGGCCTCCATGCCGAAGATTCTTCTCTCGTTGAACATGAAAGACATCCCGGAACCAACCGACCTCCCGCGCCTCTTTTGGCGTCATTCCAAACTCGTGTCTGAAGGCCCGGCTATATGCGGACGGATCGTCAAAACCCCATTCCTCCGCGATATGAAATATAGCCCGAACGTCATTGCTATTGGTGATTCCTGCACGCGTCCTGACCAGACGCTCATGCCGGATATAGGCCGCAACACCACCCAGCGGCTCGAATAATCGATATAACCGGGAGCGCGAGACACCTAGCTCGCTGCAGATCGTCTCGGCAGTGAGCGAGTGGTCGGCAAGTCTCGTGTTTATCAAACGCTTGGCGCGTTCCAGAACCACCGCCCCGATTGGTGTGTGAGCGTCTACGACCCGATCTTGCGAGGGAGCTAGACACGCGATGATAAGGTTCCTCGTGGCCTCGACCACGTATGGCACCTCTGCCACGGTGAGGTCGGCCAACGATCGAGCCAGAAGCACAAGGTAGTCGGCGAGGAGATGGCCGAACGCTCCCTCCATCTTCCTATGGAGCAGGCTCTCGAGCGTGGACGTCGCGACAAACCCATCTGACGGAAGAAAGACCGACAATGCGCCCTCATCTTCCACCATAACCTCGAACGGTTTGGCCAGGCATCGAAGATGGGGCAAGGTCTGCCCTCCAGAGGCGCGCTCCAGGGCCTGGACCGGCAAGCACAAATACCAGTTATCCAATGCCGCCTTCTTCACGTGCCGCCATTCGTGGGCGTAGCCTTTTCCTGGCAGGACAGTGGAAACAACCAGCATCGAACCGAGTATCCAGACCTTCAGTCGGGCGGGAAAGGAACCGTCCGCGCTCTTGCAGAATGTCAGATCAGCGACGCCAACGTGAGCACTCCTGAATATCTCGAATTGGTTGTCCCTGGGAAACGATTGGGTACTCAGATCTATCGAGCAAGGGAATTTGTAATCAATCGCTCGCTCGGTACCCGTCTCTGGCATGTTGTCCATGACAATACCTTCGCCGATGTCCACGAAAGATTTTTCATTTCAAACCTGAGCAGTAGTATCATTTTTTACAACAAACCACAACCGCTACGGAGGTATTTGGAGATCGTGATATCGCGCTACAGCTGCATTTCGCGCCGCACGGCGCTGTTTTCTACTTCGCGCTTCTTGTGGCGGCAGCCTCGCCCCACTGCGGGATCTTTTCGGGACACCCTGCTCAGGTTGTGGATTCTGCGCTCACGACTCTGCGGCTGCTCCAACTAAGATGGGTTGTAGTTCGTCCGCGTCGGCGATGTCGGCGTTGCGCCTCGCGCTGCGGGGCTAAGGGGTAGGAGATCACCCATGTCCACGGCGGGAGCGGCTCCAAAAACCGTTATGCAGAGATTCCTCGATGGGGTCGAAAAGGTGGGCAACATGGTCCCCCACCCCGTCATAATCTTTCTCATCCTCATCGCCATAGTGATTGGACTGTCGGCCCTTCTGGGTACATTCGGTGCCTCGATAACCTTTGAGCGGATCAATCCGGAAAGCCATGAGATCGAAGCCGCTACGACTTCGATCAGGAGCCTGCTGAACACCGACGGCATCCGCTTCATGTACGAGTCGCTCATCCCGAATTTCATGAGCTTCACCGCGGTCGGGCTGATGATAGCCGCGATGGTTGGCGCTGGCGTCGCCGAGGAATCCGGGCTTGTGACGGCGTTGATTCGGAAACTGGTGATTGTATCCCCGCGCTGGGCGCTGACCTACATCCTTGCTTTCGTGGGCATCATCGCCAGCGTTGCGGCGGACGCTGGCTATCTCGTCCTTATTCCTCTCGCGGGCATCGCATATCTCGCTGTCGGGCGTCACCCCCTTGCAGGTCTCGCCTTGGGCTTTGCCGCCGTCGCCGGGGCATTCACCGTGAACATGCTGATCAAGCCGCTCGACGCGGTTCTTGTCGAGTTCACCAATGACGCCGCCCATCTTGTCGACGCGACCAGGTCGATCGGGTTGGCCTCCAATGTCTGGTTCTCTGTCGCATCAGTTCTGTTCCTGACCGTAGTGATTGCCTTCATTTCGGACCGCATGATCGAACCGAGGCTCGGCCCTTACACCCCTGACCGACCGGTGGACGGTGAGCGCACCGGCGAAGGAGCGGTGCTTTCTGAATCGGAATCACGGGGGCTGCGGTTCGCGTTGTTCGGACTGATTGGCCTCGTGATCGTGTTCTGCCTCCTGACGCTGCCCAGCGGCGCACCGCTACGGAACGCCGAGACGGGCGAACTGATCGGCAACTCGCCTTTCATGAACGGCCTAATCGCGCTGATCATGCTGATCTTCCTTGTCTCCGGCTGGTGCTACGGAATCGGAGCCGGCACTCTTCGGACTCTCACCGAGGTGATCACGGCGATCGAGAAATCCGTCAGGAATCTAGGAGGCACGATCTTCCTATTCTTCGTGCTGAGCCAGTTCGTCGCCTATTTCACGTATACTAACATGGGCACCGTCATGGCCCTGAGCCTCTCCGGAGCGCTGCAGGCCGCCAGTATCGGAGCACTGCCCTTGCTCCTCGGATTTATCATCGTCGTCGCGATCATAGATCTCCTGCTGACGGGTGCGATCGCCAAATGGGCGATATTCGCACCAGTCTTTGTTCCCCTTCTGATGAAGCTCGGAGTAGAGCCGGAGGCGGTCCTAGCTGCCTATCGTGTTGGGGATTCTCCGATGAACGCCATCACTCCGCTGAACGCGTACTTCGCGTTGGTCGTAGGTTTCGCCCAGAAGTACGACAAGTCGGCTGGCGTCGGGACCATTGTATCCCTGATGCTGCCTTACGTGGCTTGGATGTTCGTGTCGTGGACCTTGCTATTCGCGGCTTGGAAGATGGTGGGACTACCCTGGGGGCTATGAGAGCTGCTTGAGCGCCAGAATCTAATCGCATCAAAGGATGGACACGATGGACAACCCCTCGATTCCCTTGGACAAGACTGCTGCCGAAGAACACCTCATGCGGTTCCTCTCCGTCGAAGGCGTGACAGGTCATGAGGCGAACATCGCGTCGGCGGTCATCGAAGCTCTGAAAGCTGTTGGCGTTCCTGAAGCGGATATCCGCTTCGATGATGCAAACGACAGGATTCCTCTGCCAACCGAAACGGGGAACCTGATTGTCGATCTTCCGGGAACCCGCCCCGGCCCTCGCCTGCTATTCTCCACGCATCTCGACACCGTCCCTTTATGTGCGGGGGCAAAGCCGCGACGTGATGGCGACCGTATAGTATCGGACGGAACAACCGCTCTCGGTGGCGACGCGCGCACAGGAGTAGCGCTTCTGGTGGTGGCGGCGGAGATGCTGATCAAGCATAACCTCCCGCACCCGCCAATCACCCTCCTGTTCACCGTGCGCGAAGAGAGCGGATTGCATGGCGCGCGCGAACTCGATCCGGCCGTCCTCGGCGGACCGGTGATGTGCGTCAACGTCGACGGCCAGCTCGCATCGGACCTCATCGTTGGAGCAGTGGGGCAGGAGAACTGGGAAGTGGAAATCCACGGACAGGCGTCCCACGCCGGCGTCGCTCCGGAGAAGGGTATCTCAGCGACGCTCGTGGGAGCTCTCGCCCTTGCCGAGGCCCATGCGGCAGGCTGGTTCGGGAAAGTCGAGAAACCCGACGGTCGCGGCACAAGCAACATCGGAATATTCGGGGGGAAGAACGGCGGGCCTGCCGGCGACGCCACCAACGTCGTCACCGACTACGCCTTCCTAAGAGGCGAGGCCCGCAGCCCCGAACTGACCTTCGCGACGATAATCGCCAAGGGATATAAAGCCGCTTTCGAGAAGGCGAAGAACAGCGTGAAAGACCACCACGGAGCGACTGCCCGCGTGACCTTTACCCACAAAATCGCCTACCCGCCCTTCAAGCTGAACGAAGATGCACCCGTCGTGGTTCGTGCGACCAAGGCAATGAAGTCGCTGGGACTCGAGCCGAACTATCTGTTCTCAAACGGCGGCCTCGACGCAAACTGGCTAGACAAGCACGGCATCCCGACGATCACGATCGGCGCAGGCCAAGCGGAAATCCACACCGTGAAGGAGTATGTCGACCTCGCGGAGTACGAGAAAGGATGCCGCCTGGGTGTGCTTCTCGCGACGATGCCGGACTAGCCTTCACTTAGGACGTGCGAATGATCGCGCGAACAGGGACCTGCAAAGTTTTCCGCCAGACGCAGTTGTTAGAAGGAAGCTGACCAATTGAGCCCGATAGCCTATATCGCCGCAATCGTCGCCGGGGCCGTCGTTTTGTTCGTTTGGAACAAGCTGCCAGTGGTTCTGGTCGCCATCATGACCGCAATGGCACTCTGGGCAAGTGGGGTGTTGACGGTCGAGCAGGCACTCGCAGGGTTCGGAGATCCTGCTGTCATCTTCATCGCATCACTGTTTGTGATCAGTGCAGGCCTCGAGGTGACCGGCGTGACGGCCTGGGCAGGACAGCTTCTCATCCGCGGAGCGGGCAAGGAAAGCAGATTTCGCCTTCTGCTACTGACCATGGGCCTGGTCGCGCTCCTTACAGCGCTCATCAGCGTCAACGGGGCCGTCGCCGCCCTGCTGCCAGTGGTGGTGGTTATTGCAGTAAGGCTCCGGCGGTATTCATCGCAACTTCTCATGCCGCTGGTGTTCGCCGCGCATGCCGGATCGAAGCTCGCGCTTACCGGATCCCCGGTGAACGTGCTGGTCTCGGACGCTGGCCGCGATGCTGGTGTAGGCGAATTCGGCTTCTTCGAGTTCGGGCTCGTCGGTGTTCCACTGCTTGCCGGAACCATGGCAATAATCATACTCTTTGGCCGTCCTCTCCTGCCGGAACGGAACGGCGCGGCGATGCCGGCCGACTTTAGCCGGCACGCCAAGACGCTGGTCGAACAATATGGCCTTGAAAGCGGTATTCACCAGATGCGGGTGCGGGCAAGCTCGCCTTATGTTGGCGCAGCAGCTTCGTCCATCGTTCTCTCGGGGACGGCCAATCTTCAACTGGTTGCCGTACAGGACGCCGAGACGGGCGCGCCTCTCCGCAGAGCTACTATCGCCGAAGGAGACTACCTCCTGGTGCGGGGCGACAACGAGGCGGTGGCGGCTCTCGCCGCCGACATGCATCTAGCCTTCCGTGAGAAGACTGAATCCTCAAGCGGCGAGGACATGCTCTTTAATCGCCGGTCCGGCCTTGCGGAGGTAGTCATTCCGCCCCGCTCGGGCCTAATCGGCAGGTCAGTGTTCCCTGGTATGGTCACAGAAAGCGGAGACCTCATCGTTCTCGCGGTACAAAGGGGCGGCAACGAGATCGACAGCGAGGCAGGCGGCAAACGCTCAGGCACGACCACCTTGCAGGCTGGCGACACGATGCTACTTCAAGGTACCTGGAAGGCATTGGATATGCACCTCGACGACCCGGATGTCCTGGTCGTCAGCTCGCCGGAACTTGTCCGGCGTCAAGCAGTTCCAATGGGTCCGGGAGCATGGCAGGCGATCGCCATCCTTATCGCCATGGTGTTTCTGCTCGCGACGGGAATAGTGCCTCCGGTTGTTGCGGGTCTCCTGGCTGCCGGCGCGACGATCCTCGCCGGGATCATGACGGTCGAGCAGTCGTATCGCGCGATAGGATGGACGACCGTGATTCTTGTCGGCGCCATGATGCCGCTTTCCACAGCGATGGTGGAGACGGGAGCGGCAAAGCTTATGGCCGAGCAGCTTGTCGATCTAGTTGGCGATGCGGGACCTATCGCTCTTCTGGCTGGTCTCTTTCTGATGACCGCCGTGCTGGGGCAACTGATCAGCAACACGGCGACAGCCCTGATCATCATTCCCATCGGCGTGGCCGCAGCGACGACCATGGGCGTTTCCCCTCATCCGGTTCTCATGAGTACGTCCGTCGCCGCAGCGGCGGCGTTCCTGACCCCGATCGCCACACCGACGAACCTGATGGTCATGGGACCGGGAGGGTATGCGTTCAGCGATTACTGGAAGCTCGGCCTGCCTCTGATTATATGGTTCTTCGTCGTCTCGGTATTCATCGTTCCTCTCATATGGCGCTTCTAGGGTGGAACTCCTACCGCCATAACCTCGGTTTATCCCGGAGTTGCCCACATGCCGCCGATTGTCCCTCGAGGTGCACGATGATTGAGCGCGCTCCGGCAGCTGTGCCGACCATCCTTACAGTGATCGGCACGACAACGGCCCTTTATTTCGCGGACGCGGTGCTGGCACCTGTCGCAGGCGCGCTGTTCATCATCGCCATACTGTGGCCGCTTCAAAGCCGCCTGCAAGTACATCTGCCCAGAGTTTTGGCGTTGGCCATCGTCGCGGCGCTGCTGTTAGGGATCTTTCTAGTGTTCATGTCCCTCCTGACGTTGAGCTTCGGCAGGATCGGGCGCTCGCTGATGGCGGATGTCGGTCAGTTTCAATTGCTTTACACTCGCCTCGCCGAATGGCTGGAGGGGCATGGAATACCTCTGGGCGGAGTCTGGGCCGATAACTTCAACTCCCGGGTCCTGTTGCGCGTCCTGCAAGG
This sequence comes from Rhizobium sp. 007, assembly GCF_015353075.1. Lineage (NCBI taxonomy): Bacteria > Pseudomonadati > Pseudomonadota > Alphaproteobacteria > Hyphomicrobiales > Rhizobiaceae > Rhizobium > Rhizobium sp. 007. The sequence continues at coordinate 1,968,816 of NZ_CP064187.1, forward strand.
AATTTCGGCTCGGCTGAACACGATGTCGCGTTCTGGCTCGTGGTTCTCGTTTATGTCATCCTCGGACTTTTGGAGGTGCCCGACTTGGGAAACAGGATCCGTCGGCTGGCAGACAGCCGAAACGCTGCTCACATGATCAAATGCTTCGCACTCGCGTCATCGAGGATCCGACGTTACCTTCTTATCAGGACGATCATGAGCGCGGCAACCGGGCTGGCAGTCTGGGCACTTGCCGCTGCATTCGGTCTGCGATTGGCCGCCGAATGGGGAATAGTCGCGTTCGCATTGAACTATATCCCGTTCATCGGTCCCTGGATCGCGACGCTGCTTCCGACATGCTATGCCCTTGCTCAGTTCCAGTCCCCGCAGTCCGCTCTGGTCGTCTTTGCATGCTTGAGTGCTGCACAGTTTGTGATAGGGAGCTACATCGAGCCAAGAGTGGCGGGAAACACGCTCGGCATCTCTCCGTCGCTCGTCCTCTTTTCCGTCTTCCTTTGGACGTTTCTCTGGGGAATATTCGGCGCGTTCATCGGCGTGCCCATCACGATCGCGGTCCTCGCGTTCTGCACCCAGTTCGCGTCGACCAGATGGATAGCGGAACTTTTGGGCACAGAGGGGGTGGCAAACGGAGAACTTGAACGCAGCTGACGCTCGATCCGCCGCGCGCACTCCTGTCAAACTGATGTCTGCTAGGGACGAGAACGAGAACCAGCCGACGCCGTCTTGCATGGGCGATGTCTGGTTGATGAATCCTGACAAGGCCATCAGTTCGCCGTTGTCGCCGGTCGCCATTTTTAGCGCCTCTGCAGGTTTGTACGGCGACCAAGCCGTGCAAGCGAAGCTTCCGACCGGAACGGCTGGTTCCTCGAAGTCGTCTGCCAGGCTTGGAGCGAGCGCATCTGGCGACACAGTAAAAACGACCGATATTCATAGCCGATACCACCGTCTTCCGAAGCCTGCCATCCATGCACCCATCGAACAGATCCGTCGGCGCTGCTCCTCCTATTGACCACGGGCCTTTGTGGTAGCTTTTTCGCGGATCATAATCTTCTCGTAGTGGTGGTCATGAGCCGAGAATCCATGACCTTGACGCTCCGTCCCAATTCATGGAGCAGGTCGCCGTCTTCCTTGACAACCCACAGTCTCAGAGAATGATGCATCCATCGGCACAATCGATGGAGGTCGCGATGGGCAACTTTGTTGCCGCCAAGCTGTGCCTGGCACTGATCCTGATGACGTTCGTCTCCCAGCCCGCGCTCGCGCAATCTGTGGATGTCAATATCCGCATAGGGACAAGTCTCGTCGAGGCTACTTCGCCTCCGCGGATCCGATATCAGGCGGGTAGATTGCCGGGACGCTTCTACATCTACCGGGCCCGGCTCGGCATAAGACGGTTCGAGGTCGCATTGAACTCGCGTGATCGGGTGGTGGATATGCGGCCAATAAGGAGGTAGCAGCTTCCCCACGGCCATGCGCGACAGCCTATGCTCGTCGTGGATGTGCAATTGAGGCGGGAGCAGCTATGCAGAAGGTGTCTCGATTTGCCCCAATTTATCGAAAGGCTCAAGCTGCACTCCCGCGCGGGAGTGATGATGGCGCTGTTGTTTTTCGCCGGGTCGCTGACACCCAGCATGATTCCGAGAACCGACCTCATTCAAGGAATATTATCGGGACTCGCGACAGCGCTCGGGTATGGCATCGGGCTTTCGATAACCGCGACATGGACTTTTCTCCAGCTTCCACCGGCAAAGGGGCTGATTGCGCGGGTGATAGCTACGGCGGCCACGCTCGCATGCGCGGTAGTCGCGCTCGCGGCTCTTTTGAAAATGCCTGATTGGCAGAACTCCGTCCGGCTGTTGATGGGATTGGAAGCCGTCGAGATTGGCAGTCGACTACGGACTGCACTGGTGACGGCTCTTGTTTTTCTAATGCTTGTCCTTTTGGGACGTCTCTTCAGGTTCTGCTTCGTACGCGTCTCGACGACATTCGAGCGCTTCGTTCCCGTGCGGATTTCCTATGCGATCGGTGCGATCGTCGCGACAACCTTGTTCTGGTTCGCCGCCGAAGGTATTCTCTTTAGGGTGGCGTTGAGGGTGATGGATTCGTCCTTTCAGGAACTCGATGCTCTGGTGGAGGACGACATCCCCCGCCCCACACAGCCAGGGAAGACTGGAAGCCCCCCGTCCGAGGTGTCATGGGACAATCTGGGGCGGCAGGGACGCCGATTTGTATCATCCGGACCCACCGAGGCTATGATCCGGGACTTGTTCTACGGCGAAACCGTTGAGCCGATCCGAGTCTATGTCGGAATGAATTCTGCCGGAACCGCGGAAGAACGGGCGGAGCTCGCCCTGCGGGAGCTCATGCGGACTGGCGCATTCGAGAGATCGATATTAATCATTGTCGTTCCGACCGGGACTGGGATGGTCGATCCAGCCGCTCTTGATACGGTGGAGTACCTACATCGAGGCGACGTGGCGAGCGTCGCGGTTCAGTATTCCTATCTTGCAAGCTGGCTTTCACTCCTCGTGGAGCCCACCTACGGTAGCGAGACAGCCGTGGCCTTGTTCCGCGCAGTGTACAACTACTGGATCACGCTTCCACGCGACGACCGCCCCAAGCTCTATCTCCACGGACTAAGCCTCGGTGCCATGAACTCCGAGCTATCGGCCGATCTGTACGATATTATTGCCGATCCGTTCCAAGGCGCTCTGTGGAGCGGGCCTCCGTTCACGAGCAGAACCTGGCGGTCGGTGACGAACGGCCGCGATCCACGGACACCCGAATGGCTCCCGCGGTTCCGCAGCGGCTCAGTTTTTCGATTCACGAACCAGAAGAACGCATTGGATATCCCCGGCGCTGTCTGGGGGCCGATGCGGATCGTCTACCTCCAATATGCCAGCGATCCGATCACCTTCTTCGACACTGCCACGTTATACCGGGAGCCGGACTGGCTTCGTCCACCACGAGGCCCCGACGTCTCGACGGAAATCGCCTGGTATCCAGTCGTCACGATGTTGCAGCTCGCTGTCGACATGGCAATCGCGACAACGTCGCCAATGGGTTACGGGCACGTGTTCGCCCCGGAGCACTACATCGACGGATGGGTAGCGGTGACCGATCCGCCGAACGTAACCGCCGACGACATCTTGCGGCTGAAGACTTTCTTCGCCAATCGCCGAACCGGAAGCGGAACCGACTGACAGAAAGGAAGTCGAATTAGGGGAATCACGGACATGGACTGAGGCAACGATCTTAACCGCGCGCCCGGGGTTATCCCGGTGTGGCTGACTACATTGGACGATAGGCCGCGAGAACAGAGCAGCGCTTTCAAGAATATCGTCTGATGTAGGACGAGACGCACAGTTTTGGAATTCTGAGCCAATGGCAAGGCGGCCAGAAGGCGCTATCTTCAACGACTGAAACGGAACTGATTAGGTTTGACTATTCCAGTACTGATTATCTCGATGGTAGTGGAAAGCAACAGAACAACAACTGCGGCGCTGCGCTGCTTGCGCTCTCATATGCAGGCATCGTGAGGGTTCTCAAACTGTAACCACGATCCACCGGCGATTGCAACGAAGTCCAGGCATTCCTGAAGCAACCGCCCAAATTGCATCCCGGCTGCCCTCGGTTCTTGCCAACGGTGGCCTCCGGATTCGGGACTGTTGATCGAGCGTGAGCGGAAAGTGGTGCGGTGACGATGCTGTCGAAGGCATCGTAGCGGAACCGCGAATTTATGCACTAGGTGCATTCATCTCGCGAACGTGGGGGCCCTGCTCAGATGTCGATCGAACTAAATCATGAAATGCCAGGAAATCTATCCGCCACCCCACCCACATTTCACAAGGGACTTCATCATGTCCGGCAACTCCAAAAGAGGCCTCGACCGTCGCGATCTGCTAATAGCATCCATCGCCACGGTCGGCGCCGCGGCCACTCTCGCAGCTGGCTCTGTGAAAGCCCAGGATGCAGCGGCTCCCTCTGCCGAAGCCGCATCCGATGGGTCTCAGGGAACGGTCTATACCGGCGAAGTGATCCAAGGAAAAAAGGTCGTCAGCGCGCTCGACGTCAACGATCTGGAATCTGGGCAGAAGCACCTCTTGTATTTTCAGGGCGTGCAGATGCCCACCGGACAGTACTGGTATGTGTCAGTGACGGTCGCCAAGGGGGCGAAGCCGGGCAAGCGCGTCGTCATGACCAGTGGCGTGCATGGCGACGAGATGAGTTCCATACATACGGTCCAGACCGTGATGAACCAGCTCGACCCGGTGCAGATGTCGGGCACGGTGATGACGGTCACGGACATCTCCCGCCCGGCCATCGAGGGCATGCAGCGTAGATGGCCCAATTTTGGCAGGGGCAACGATCTGATCGACATGAACCGGGAATGGCCAGGGAACGAGAACGGCGCCACCGCGCCGAGCCGACACGCCGGGCTCCTGTTCAACCGACTGCTGCGGCCGAACGCCGACGCCGCGATCGACTTCCACACCGGGACGAGCGGTTTCGATGTCACTGCATTCAACATCGGCGGCATGGACATTCCCGAGGTCAAGGCGATGGTGGAACTCTACCCAGTCGGCCAGATCTTCGACAGTCATGTGTATCCCGGTGTCCTTCACAACGCTTTTGTCGACGCAGGCATCCCGTCCTTTTGCCCGGAGATAGGCGCTGCACGGGTCTTGGACCTCGAGATGATCTCGCTGTTCGTGGAAGGTACGATGAACGTCCTCAAGCATCACGGTATCATTGCTGGGCCCGTGGGGCGCACAGGCAAGGACGTGAGTGTTTTTCTTGGCAACAGTGCGTTCCCGATACTAGCAACAGAAGGCGGGATCGTCGAGCACCTGGTCAAGCTCAACGACAAGGTCGAAGCCGGGCAGAAGGTGGCGATCCAGCGCAACAGCTTCGGTGAGGTTGTTGCGGAATATACAAGCGGCGTTACCGGAGAGGTGACGGGCCAGCGCAGCGACGCGATGTCCGAGCCTGCCAACCCCCTTGTATTCATCCTTTTCCAAAAGCCGCCGCCGGAGGGCGTCGAGGCTTACCCTGAGTGATCTTACGCGGCCTCGACCGCGGCAAGTCAACACGTCGTGCTGAGCCGCGTGCTCAAGCGAAGAACGGGCACCGCTCCCGGAAAATGGCGGCAGATGATGTCCACTGCCGAACTAAGCACCTCAGGAGAGATACACACCATTGCACTTAAGCCAGAAGGCGGATCGTGTTCGTTCGACCTGTCAGCGGACAAGGGTGCGGCCTGGTCGACAATTCGCTGGCCACGAACGCTAGAGCGCAGTCCACAGAAGCTAGCCGCGTTGTCAGGCTCGATCCGTTATACCCTGACCAACCCAGGGTTACCTCGAATCCTCGACATGTATCTTATGTTCCCACCGCTATTGAGAAAGATGAGCCGATCCTGATTATCCGGCAACATCCGGAACATTCAGTCTGCGATCCGATTACCCCTCCTCCACATAGGAGGAAGCAATCATGGATCATACAAACCACGTTCGCCTGACCACCTCGGAACTCACTCCAGCCGTCCTCGAAGGAGCGACCATCTATGGCGCCGACGATCAAAAGGTCGGCAAGGTCGATCACATCCATGGAGCGGGCGCCGGAGGATCTGCCGTCATCGATGTTGGAGGTTTCCTAGGCATCGGTGCGAAGCCTGTTGCAGTTCCGATCTCGGATCTCGAGTTCATGCGCGATGAAGACGGTGATGTTCATGCCGTTACGAGCTGGACCAAGGACGAGCTCAAGCAGATGCCCGAACACCGCGACTGATGCGGCCATCCGATGCCTTCCGTCCTGTCGTTCTCGTTGACGCTGCAGGGCGGAAGGCCCATTTAATCCCGCATGGCAAAACCCAGGACCAATGACGATGCGGAGCTGATCAAGGAGTGGTCCCTGTCGCCCGCGGCTACGCTCGGATCATCCGTGCGTGCCAAGGGAATGTTGCTAGAAATTCGCGCCCGGCTTCTGCGGCGGTGAGAAAGTCGCTCGACATCGAAGCGGGTGTTCTGACATTGGCGATGGCTGAAAAGGCCAAGAGTGCGTTCCGTGCTACTTCATCGATTATTTCCAACGCGCTTGAAGGCATCGAAAGCCTGCCTGTCATCCCCCGTGAAATCCAGGATATCCTGACGATCTCTACCACTGAGAGGCATCGGTGGCTCAACGACGGTCGCTTGCCCAGCGCAGGAACCCGTACGGTAAAGCTTCGAGGGCGCGCGAGGAAGATTACCTTCCACGTCTTCGATCCACGTGTCGTCGAGGACATCCTGGACAGGGACTTGGTGACAATCTGGCGCGAGGAAGATGCCGAAGCTGCTGCCGAGAACAGGCATCGGGCCGCGTTGAAAGCGAAGCTCACGCGTTCGCTACGCAGCAGCAAGAAACCTTCAACAGAAGGAAGCTCCGATGATGCCTCGCGTCCGAAGTTAAGCGGATGGGAAGAGTTCGGCCGCGACGGACTCCTCCGCTAGTTTAGGAAAAGAGGGCCGAAACCGGATAAGGCAGCGCAAGGGATACCTTGTCATCTTCGATGTATTCGATAAGCGGGACGATCTCTTCCGGCCAGCCGCGCCTCGAGGCATGGAGCTTCAGTCGCTTGCGGGTTCACTCGCGATGGATGTGCGATCGACCACGGTCGTGGTATTATTGCCCACGGGGAGGTAGTTGTCATGCCGGACATCGCCTCATGGCTGGCCCGCCTCGGGCTGGACAAGTACACCGAGGCGTTCACCGCCAACGAAGTCGATTTCGATGCGCTTCGACATCTCAGTGAAGAAGACCTGAGCGAGCTGGGTTTACCCCTTGGGCCGCGTCGCAAGATCCTGGCGGCGTTTGCCGCAATGGACGCCATGTCATCAGCGAGTTCCGCCCCAACGCCTTCGCGAGCCGAAGCCGAACGGCGGCAATTGACAGTGGTATTCATCGATCTTGTGGGGTCGACCGAGCTGTCACAGCGGCTGGATCCGGAGGAAATGCGCGAGGTCTTGCGAGCGTACCAAAGTGCGGTATCGATGGCGATTGCACGGTACGACGGTTACGTTGCGAAGCTCATGGGCGACGGCGTCCTCGCCTATTTCGGTTGGCCAAGCGCGCATGAAGACGACGCCGAACGGGCAGTGCGGGCGAGCTTGGCGGCAGCGGCTGCGACCGCCAGCCTGACGACCCCGCTGGGCAAACCCCTTGCAGCCCGGATAGGCATTGCCACCGGTCTCGTCGTGGTCGGCGACCTCGTTGGCGAAGGATCAGCGCAGGAACAGGCCGTTGTCGGCGAAACGCCCAACCTTGCGGCGCGCTTGCAAGCCTTGGCCGAGCCAAGCACCGTCGTGATCGCTGACAGCACGCAGCGGCTGGTTGCCGGGTTGTTTGAGATGATCGATCTCGGTCTCCAGGGGCTCAAGGGCTTCGCAGCTCCCGTCCCCGCGTGGCGCATCGTCGGCGAGGCCGATGCCGAGGGACGTTTCGATGCGCTGCACGCCATCACGACACCGCTGGTGGGGCGATCCGAGGAACTCGACGTTCTGCTTCAACGTTGGCAGATGGCCCGAGAAGGGCAAGGTCAGGCGGTGATGCTGTCGGGGGAACCCGGCATCGGCAAGTCGCGCCTGACCGCCGCGTTGGAAGAGCGACTGAATACCGAGCCACACGCACGCTTGCGCTACTTCTGTTCCCCCTACCATGTGAACAGCGCACTCTACCCGGTGATCCAGCAGCTTCGGCGCGCTGCCAGACTTGGAAGGACCGACAGTACAAATGCGAAGCTGGACAAGCTCGAGGCGCTGATGCTGCGATCGACCCCGGACATAACCGAAGCTGGCCCGCTTTTGGCAACTCTGTTGTCAATCGACACCACTGGCCGCTATGCGCCGCTGACGCTGACACCGCAAGCGCAGAAGGCCCGTACGCTCAGCGTTCTCATCCAACAGCTTGAAGGGATCACGGCGAACCACCCTGCTACGATGGTCGTAGAGGATGCGCATTGGCTCGATCCGACGACAGCCGAATGGCTCGACATGCTCATGGAACGCCTGCCCGATCTGCCGGTGCTTCTCATCGTCACCTTTCGTCCCGAATTCCGCCCGCCTTGGCGGGGATTGTCACATGTGACGGCCCTCTCGCTTGGCCGTCTCGAGCGCGATCAAGGAGCAGCGATTGTAGACCGGGTAGCCGGCGGCAGGACCCTGCCTTCGGACGTCAAGAACCAGATATTGGCCAGGACGGAGGGCGTGCCGCTGTTCGTCGAGGAGTTGACGAAGACCATCCTTGAGTCTGGCCTCCTTGTCGACGTCGGCAATCATTATCGATTGAAGGGTCCATTGCCATCGCTTGCGATCCCATCGACTTTGCAGGATTCACTGATGGCCCGCCTCGACCGACTCTCTTCGGTCAAGAACATGGCGCAGATCGGCGCGTGCATCGGTCGCGTCTTCCACCACCGGCTGCTGGCGGCAGTCGCCGGATGTGATGCCGTCAGGCTCAGGGATGATCTTCAGAATCTCGAAAAATCCGGGCTCGTCCTGCGAAACGGCGTCGCCCCGGAAGCCACGTACGCCTTCAAGCATGCACTGGTGCACGACGCGGCGTATCAGAGCCTTCTCAGGAGCCGACGGCAACAAATCCACGCGAGCATCGCGTCAACTCTGGAGCGGCACTTCCCCGAAGTCACCGAGACCGAACCTGAGACACTCGCGCACCACTACACGGCCGCCGGGCTGGCCGATCAGGCCGGAGACTACTGGCTGAAAGCAGGGCGGCAGGCGCAGAAACGCTCGGCGAATATCGAAGCCTTGGCCCAACTCGGGAGGGGATTGGAGGTGGTCGCGTCATTGCCCAGCACGGAGGCCCGCTTAAAGCGTGAAGTCCATTTACAGAATGCCATGGGCGTGGCCGCAATGGCCGTCAAAGGCTGGGGCGCTCCGGACGTTTTGCACGCCTTCTCATCGGCACGCAAACTTTGCGAGAGGCTGGACGACAGCAAGGAGCTCTTCGTGGCGGTTCGGGGCGAAGCCTCATACCAACTGATATCGGGTCACTTGCGCGAGGCGGACGACCTCGGCCGCCAATGTCTGCGGATCGCTCAGTCGGCGAATGATTTAAGCCTCCTCCTCGAAGCGCATCATCAGTTGTGGGCAAGCAAACTCTTCCTCGGGGATTATCGAGCCGCCGAGGAACACACAAGCTGGGGGATCGCGAATTACGATCGCGAGCGAGATCATCGCCTGACCTATGTCTATACGGGTCATGACCCCGGCGTCTGTTGCAGGAACTACTCTTCGGAGATTCTTTGGATCCACGGTTACCCCGACCAGGCTCTGGACCGCGTTCGAGAGGCGGTGTCGCTGGCCAAGCGCGTGTCTCATTCCGTGAGCATCGCCACCGCGCTGAGTAACTTGGCCATAGTCCATCTCCTGCGCCGTGAACCTGGGGCAGCCCGCGAAGCGGCGCAGGAGCAGCTTGAGGTCTCGACCGAATTCGACTTGCCACTCATGGCCGGGGGGGCCCGGTCGAAAATCGGCTGGGCACTCGCCCAGCAAGGGAAATTGGAAGAGGGTATCCGGGAAATGCGCGAAGCGGTTGAAGCCGTTGCGGCTACCGGTGCAGACATGGGCATGGCGTTCCGCCTCTGTGTCCTGGCCCAAGCGCATGCGCAGCTCGGCGAGGTAAGCGAAGGGCTGATCTTGCTTGAGCAGGCGTTCGACATCACCGCCAAGACTGGATCGAAATATCAAGTGCCCGAGCTACTCCGCACCAAAGGCGAACTCTTATCGCGCATGGAACCCCACTGCAGCGGTGCTGAGAGGTGGTTTCGAAAGTCACTGACGATGGCGCGCACCGAGGGTACCAAATCGGCGGAGTTGAGAGCTGCCACAAGCCTCGCCAGGTTTTACTTCGACCAGGGCCGCAACAAAGAGGGTCGAAAGCTTCTTGCCCCCATCTATGCCTGGTTCACCGAAGGCTTCGAGACTGGCGACCTTGTCGATGCCAGGGCCTTGCTTGAGCACCTGAGGTAGGCGCAATCAAGTAGCCCTGCCAGTCTATCGCCTTCGTCGCGGCCGCGAAGGCCAAAGGGACCGCTTGCCGTTTGGGAGACGTCGCGTATCCTCCCGCCACGCCATCTCCTTCGCCTGCAAGTGACGACGTGGTGCCGCTAGTCGTTCTCGTCCTCGGCTGACGCTTCCTTCACATCCAGATCCAGAAAGCTCTCGTCCTTTTCGCTGACGACAGGATCCTGCCACGCGGCGACTAGCCATCCGTCATGGTTCTTCGAAACCTGACGGAAGCGTAGTTGCTTGTCTGATTGATAGTAGGCGGCGAACTTCTGATTGGCGCCTTCATCGAAATCATCAGGGTGTGCCTTCACCATGACGAGAAGCCCTGGGCGACCGAGGACACGCTGGGCTTGGGGGTGGGTTGAAACGATCCTCCGCTACCACGTTTCGTTAGGAAAAGCAGATACTTAAGTGTAGTCTGTCGCGTTTTGCAGGAATGCGAAATTGCAGCCGGTCGCTGTTGGAGACCGGTTTGCGCCATGCGGACTCCACCGTTGCAGTAGCAGGCGCTGCGATTTACATCGATCACGAATCCTGTTCAGATCGCGTTGAAACTGACGACATCATGTCGCTTGAATGCTGATGTTCCTGTAATGTTCCTTCTGGAAATCGGAGTCAATACGACGCCAGATAGGAATAATCTCCCACAATTTAGTTTTTCCGAAGATTGTTTCGATGAATCAGGCACGTAGCCGAATCTCGTAAGTCACCGGCTTTATTGAAAAAAATTTTGTCGTATGTGAAGGATTGCCTTCGCCGCCCTGTCCGATTAACAACCCGGCCGTTTCGTCATGGAGCCGTCGTTGCCCGGGAAGACCAAGAAGCCACTCGACTTGTCCTCGACACTGCGTCAGGTGCGCGATCCCATCATAGAGGTCGAGTGCCAGGCCTGCGGTCACTCAGGCAGCTACGTCCGCGCAGAACTCGTCAAGAAGCATGGTGCCAGCGTGACGTTCGCCCGGCTCCGGCGCATGTCAGCGTTAGGTTGCGACCGCTTGGTCGCTGCCGAGGGTGATCAATGCGGCACCCGCTTCCCATGCCTGCAGACCTAGTTCGTCAGGAAAATCTCGCCGATCTTAGAAGTCGGTGGGTACGGACGTTTCCCGCCACCACCTTATGATCTCCGCGTCCGAAACATGCCTTAACTGCAGTCAGTGTTCAGGCAATCCTGCTTGCCGCAAGCCCTCGGCCATTTGATCTGCCCATTGCGGTATGGCTCGAAACACAGGCCGTGTCAGATAGCGCTGGATCGTAAAGCCCGGCTCGGCTGCCAGCAGCTTTTTCGCCGCCCATCGAGCTGTGTCCTCGTCACCACTCATTGCCGACCAGGCAGTCATCATCCGGTATGGCCACGTCACCTCCGGGTGTTTGTTGACTACCTCCCGGGCGATGGTGACTGCCTCGGAAAGGTTGCCTGCCAACGCCAAGGAGAGAGCCAAGCCCATTCTCATATTGAAGGCGAGTGGATCCGCCGGACTAAGCGTCATCGCCCGCTCGAAACGCTCCTTCGCGCGATCAGGCTGGCCTTTGTAGCTTGCGACCCATCCATACCTCGCCCATGCCCAGGCATTGTTTGGATCGAGCGCCAGTGCTCTTTCGAGATAGGCCGACGCACCCTCCTGATCGCCGCAGTGACTCAACGCCCCCCCGGTAGCGGTCAAGGCAGTCGGATCATCGTCAATCGAGGCTGCTGCAGCCTCGATGGCGCTTAATGCGCATTCGAGGTCCTTCTCTGGTTCTTCAGTCCAGATGTAGCCGAGGTTCTGGGCATGGCACCAGGCTAAGAAAGCATGGGCGCGGCCGTACGTAGGATCGATTCCGATGGCGTCCTGAAGGAGCGGGATTGCCCGCTTGATAGCATCCTTGTTGTGACCCCAGAGGTATGGGTAAGCGCGCATGACGAGGTCGTAGGCGCGCAGACTGCTGGGCGGCTTGCGCATCGCGAGCTCGATTTCCGCGCTGCGAATGGCTGGATGGACTGCGCCCGCGACCTGCGCCGCGATCCTGTCCTGGAATTCGAAGATGTCCTGGATCGCGCCCTCATAGCGCTCGGACCAAAGCTGGGTCCGCATCTCAGCTTCAACAAGTTGCACCGAAATACGCAGCCGGTCCCCTCCCCGTCGGACGGTACCTTCGACCACATAGGTCACGCCAAGTTCCCTGCCGACACTACGCACGTCGACGAAGCGACCCTTGTACGTGAACGCAGACTGGCGCGCGATCACGAAGAAATTTCGAACTCGGGAGAGAGCCGCGGTGATTTCCTCCACGACGCCGTCCACGAAATACTCATCGCTCTGGCCGCTAAGGTTGTCGAAGGGCATGACCACGATCGATGGCTGGTCCTTGCCAAAGCGGGCCGAAAACGATCGCACCGACCCTGTCTCATTTCCTTCACCGTTCTCTTCCGGCCAATCCACGCGAAAGACAGAAACTGGCTTGGGGATGTTTTTCAGGACGCGCTCTCCAAGGCTGGTGAGCGTGAACAGTACTTTGCCGTCGAGATGCTCGCGCACCGACCCGGAAATGCATATGCCTGATGGAGCGGCCATCTCCTGCAGGCGCGCCGCGATGTTCACGCCGTCGCCAAGCAGATCATCGCCAGACACGATCACGTCGCCCAGATTGATGCCGATGCGAAATTCCAGGCGGCGATCCTCTGGAAGGTCGTTTGAGTGGCTGGGAAGGCTGCGCTGCATTTCAACCGAGCACCGGACGGCCTGCACAGCACTTGGGAACTCCGCGACAAGGCCGTCACCTGCGCTGCCGAAGATACGACCGCCATGCTCGCGCACTAATTCGGCGATCCGACTGTGACACAAGTTAAGTGCACGAACCGTGCTTTCCTCGTCCAACGCCGTAAGGCGGCTGAAGCCAGCAACATCGGCGGAAAGGATGGCTGCAAGCTTTCGATCCACAGCGGTGACCGCTCCTGCGGCGTACAATCGTTGGGTGGATATGCGCGCATTTAATGCCGCGACTTTACCTCTGAACATAGTCAAAATCCACCGCGCGTACACCTGAGCGCTGGCGGCTCCTCGCTGGCTCCTTGCTAGTCGTTCCGAAACCAGCGGGTTTTGCCGAGTAGCCTGTTTTGCTGCACTTGGAGAGTGTCTTTTGGTGCGTAGTTTGCGATCATGTTCACCGTTGGTTCGGCCTATTCAACGGCAATCGGTGGCGACTCGCATTTGGGGCAAGCAAGATCGAATCCATCCTGTCCGCGCTCCAGGTTTTCTCAAACACCGATAGCCTCAGACGCTGGCGCTAGCGTCGCGAGGCGATCACCGTCGATTTTCCATGATGTCCAAGAGGGATTGGCGCAATTCGCCGGGATGCAGAGACAAATCGACGGTAACGAAACGAAACCGATGTCCTTGGATTGTGACGGCTTCATCAATGTGCCGTTTAATGGATGGATGGAGTAGGATTCCTTCTGCTCGGTCGGCGCAATCATCTCCCAGTCCGGCCTGGGAGTGCAAATATGCGTAAAGCTGATAGATATGTGCGCTTTTGAGTCCTTCGGAACCGTGCGAACGCGGCGCAAGGATGCCCGTGAACTTTGTGTCCAGGACAACCCTCCGGTCCGTTCCTTTTCGAAAGAAGATGTCCGCGCGCATAACGGGAAGGATTGCATGGAGGCCATCCGTCGGCTCGCTGGCACTCCATCTGAATTGCGTTTGTCTGCTTACCGCCCATCCGTCACGTCCATGTAGCTCATGACGATAGAATCCAAAGTCAGCCTGCTCGAATATTTGGCGGAGAAGATGCTCGTCGCGGTTAAGGCCGGTAAGTCGTGTAGCACCAGCCTTCTCAGACGGGAGGACGAGATCCAATGCAAGTTTCGCAACTCGAACCATGAGCGCGTCGTCCCCGTCGTTACGGGCGAAACTGTCGCGTGAAACCTCCGCTCTCGACGGAAGTCTCGGCGCTACTCCGGCGTCGAGCAGTGTTTTCGCCAGCATATCACATTGGCGGGCCAATTCCAGGTTGCCTACCCTTGTACATGTCTGGATCAACGCCGCGAGCACGAGACGGTTACGTGGCGTATCGAGCGTCAGTTCCTCGAAACGGCAGGCAATCTGGCCCCGGCTCGTAAGTAGTTCGGCTTCTGTTCTCAACCAATCGATGCGTCCGCGGACCCGATTGAGATTTGCTGCCCGTGCCTGATACCCGCGCGAGAGGTTCCGTCGCAGTCTGCGCTCGACGACGAACGCTAGAAGCCGCCCAAGGATGTCCGGAAGCTCGGCATCGTTCTCGACTTCCGTTTCAAATGGATCAAAGAACTCTGCGAGGCCCGAGGCGTAGACCAATAGCACCCAAAGGTTCCGAATGGGGATGCCGGCTTGACTTACCCAGGCCTCCTCGCTCACGTGCGGCACCGAATCCGAAGATGCTCCCGCCATCAAATCGACTCCAATTGTGCGATCTGGGCCTCTGCTTCCTTGATGTTGTCATACCAATATTCTTCGAGAAGTGGCATTATCTCCGTACGCACAGTCTCCAAATACCACGACCTCCACTCCTGATCCGTGACGCCAGGCGCGACGTGCGGCGTTACGAAGCTGTGACCGACCTGGAACTGACGGCCGAGCGAGCGTTCTCCTTCGATGGCTGTATTAAGCGATGTCATTTCCGCCGCGATTGCGGACACAAGGTTCTCCGGCGCGCCCGTTCGACCAGCCATCGCTTCCAGGTTTCGTTGAACTGCGGTGAGAGCGACACGAATGAAAAACGACGCCGCAGCGCGAGATCGACGAGCGCGAGCGATCTGTCTGCCAGGTTCATGGTTCCGATGAGATATAGATTCTCCGGAACGTACACGCGTTCATCGATCGTCCTCGGATAGGCGAGCCGGAGAGCTTCGGCGGGCGAACGTTTTCCATCCTCGATAAGGGTTAGCATCTCGCCGAGGATCTGGGCAGGGTTTCCCCTGTTGATTTCCTCGACGACGAGCACGTGCGGCGTCTGAGGATCGGCTCTGGCGGCGGCGACCGCATCAAGGAAAACGCCATCGACAAGCTGCAGTCCTTTCGATCCATCAGGCCGCCAACCTCGAACGAAATCCTCGTAGGAGAGCGTGGGTTGAAATTGGACGGCCGTGAGTCTTTGATGGTCTCGCGCCCCAATCAGTGCATACCGGCGTCGACGCCACAACGGAAGCACTGGAACCGAAAAAAAAACGATTCAGGTTCGCGTGAAAAGCTGGGAAGATGAATTAGGAAAGCAGCGCAGGTCGAAAATGACGCGCGAATTTGGCGAAATGCTTCAATAATTTTTCTAAACTAGCAATAAGAAAAATGTCTTCATAACAATTGCTTAGCGCAAATTCCCACCCGCGCAGTATCAATTTTTTCGGCAAAAAGATCATTTTGAATTGGTCCTGTAATATGCGGTTGCGGCGGCAAACGGGAACCGCCCCGATAGGTTCAACAAATCTGATCGTATCCATAAAATCTATTCGTTTGTTTGATGGATGGCCAGGGAGCATATTAAGCATCAAGCGCAAACCTCGTGAGAAAGGAAACGATGATGACTACGATCGGTTACCGGGATGGCAAGAGCTCATCCTCCGACGCGCACTTTGATGTAGCAAGCCTTGCCCGCAGGCTCGCACATTCCTGGCACCAGTGGCAGAACGCGCGGGAAATCGAATCCATGCCTTTCGACATTCGCAAGGATATTGGTTGGCCGTCTGCGGAAGACGCGGATGAACGCAAGGTTATGTAATGAATGCGACATACCTCCCCGCTTGAAGGCGGCGCCAGCCCACCGGCAGCGCCGCCTTCATCGTCTCAGCGCCCCGCAGATTTAATCTTGAATTCTAGAGGCATATATCTTCAAACAAGCCGATGCCGCAACTTTTGCCGACTGTTTTCGTCATTTGACGACGATCAAATTCGCCAATGTCGCAAAATAGCTCTTCACGGCCGCATTTTTCCATGCGAATGTCGCTTTCGAGACATCGGAACGACGCATTCCACGCAACGAATAGGCAATCGCCCCTCGAGCATGGATTTTTCTCATGAACAAGATGCTGACCAAGAAGCGTTCTCTCGTCTTCTTTATGGTTCCCCAGTTCACCATGCTGCCCTTTTCGGCGGCGATCGACACGCTGCGCATCGCCAACCGCATGCTCGGCTATCAGGCTTATACCTGGCGGCTGACCTCGGTCGACGGCAACAAGGTCTATTCCTCCTGCGGCATCGGCGTCGAGGCAAATTCGTCGCTTGCCGAAGAGCGCCGACACCTCGGCGGTGAAAACCGCCCGAACATGGTGCTCGTCTGTTCGGGCATCGATGTCGAGGATTTCAACAACAAGTCCGTCAATGCCTGGCTTCGCGAATCCTACAATCGCGGCGTGGCCGTCGGCAGTCTCTGTACGGGCGCGCATGTGCTTGCTCAGGCCGGGCTCTTGAACGGCAAGCGCTGCGCGATCCACTGGGAAAACCTGCCGGGTTTCTCCGAAGCCTTTCCGCAGGCGGAGGTCTATGCCGACCTCTACGAAGTGGACAGCAATCTCTACACCTGCGCCGGCGGCACCGCGTCGCTCGACATGATGCTGAACCTCATCGGCCAGGATTTTGGCGAAGCGCTCGTCAACCGTGTCTGCGAGCAGCATCTGACCGATCGTGTCCGCAGTCCGCACGACCGCCAGCGCCTGCCGCTGCGCGCCCGCCTCGGCGTCCAGAATTCCAAGGTTCTGTCGATCATCGAACTGATGGAAGGCAATCTCGCCGAACCTCTGTCGCTGCTTGAGATCGCTGATGGCGCCGGCCTGTCCCGCCGCCAGATCGAACGGCTTTTCCGGCAGGAAATGGGCCGGTCTCCCGCCCGCTACTATCTGGAGATCCGGCTCGATCGCGCCCGCCACCTGCTGGTGCAGTCTTCAATGCCGGTCGTCGAGGTCGCAGTCGCTTGCGGCTTCGTTTCCGCATCGCATTTCTCGAAGTGTTATCGCGAACTTTACAACCGTTCACCGCAGCAGGAGCGCGCCGAGCGCAAGCTGACGATGGCAACGGCTCGCCAAGCGATCGCAGCATAACAAAGATGGCGGCGCACTACTGCGCCGCTTCCTCCGTCATCCTGGCGTCGGAATAGACCTGGTTACGGCCCTTGTGTTTGGCCATGTAGAGAAACTGGTCGGCGGCGTTGAGGTAATTCTCGAAGGTTTCGTAGCCCGAGATTTCCGCAACGCCGATCGAGATCGTGACCGACAGTTCCTCGTCGTCGGCAGCCACCTTCAGCCGTGAGATATCCGAGCGGATTTCGTCGCAGAGCTTCGTTGCCGCAGCCGAATCCACCATCGGGAAAAGGATCGCAAACTCCTCGCCGCCGAGGCGCGAGAGAAGATTGTCGCTGCCTTCGAAGATTGCAGCAAGCCGGCTTGCAACCGCCTTCAGCACCTCGTCGCCGATCTCGTGGCCATAGGTGTCGTTCAGCCGTTTGAAATGATCGATGTCGAGGATAGCGACTGAACTCGGCGATTTCTGCCTCAGGCACTCGTTCACGACCTTCGGCCCGTAATCGTAGAAATAGCGGCGGTTATAGAGGCCGGTCAGATAATCGCATGCGGCGGCGGATCGCAGTTGCTTCATCTGCGTCAGCGTTTCGACATTGTTGGCAATGCGGCACTGAAGCTCCTCGGCCACGAACGGCCTGTAAACGAAGTCGCTGGCGCCGGCCTTCAGGAAGCTTGCCGACAGCATCCGGTCGTTGGACGAGGAGATGCCGATGACCCGCATCCTGTCGGAACCGAAGCGATGACGGATTCGCCGTGTCAGCTGATAGCCCGTCATGTCCGGCATGTGATGGTCGGTCACTACGAGTTCAATGTCGCTATAGGCCTCAAGCGCAGCCAGAGCTTCGAGCCCCGAGGTTGCCTCGACGACCATGTACTGCTGCGCCTTCAAGAGGTCGACGAGCACCTGGCGCGCAGACGGAACGTCATCGACAACGAGGACGCGCGTCTTGCGGTTCAGCATCGCGCGGCGCACGGTCGCGACCAGATTGTCGAGCGCGAATTCATTGTCCTTGAGGACGTAATCGATGACATTGCGTTCCAGTATCCGGTTGCGGGTCGCGGTATCGAAGGTCGCGGTAAAAACGATCGTGGGAACATTGTGCTCGATCGTGCAATCAAGCGCCTCGCCATAGGGCGAATCCGGCAGGTTCAGATCGACGACGGCCATCGTGAAGCCCTGACCGTCCTGCGCCAGAGCCTCCTGCAGCGCCTTCAGCGAAGAACAGGGTTTGACGTTGAGGCCGAGTTCGGCCTGAAACCGATGGCAGAGCACGGCGGAAAACATCCGGGAATCTTCAACCAGAAGTAACTTCTGGGTTCCGAAGCGTGGGCCTGAGCCGTCCCGACTGAAATCCGCCTGAAATGCCATGCCCCCTACTCTCCCAAGTGCAATGAAAACCCGAATCGGCCTTCATTGCGGCGGCAGGGACGATAGCCGAGAGGCCGCAAGGGTTGAAGGGGCAGAACGGCTATAAAGTAACCTCTAATTGCAACAATTCGAGATATCTTAACAGCGGCAGGGGGCTCCTCATTCATCCGGGCGGCCTCCTGATACCGGGTTCGATCCTCGAATCAGGCAACGGCCCTCTCCTTCTTCATCGTCTGGATCTGCAGCAGCGTGTCGAGGTTTTGGTTGACGCGGCAATAGAACTCCTCGTCGATGAACGGGCGCAGCATGAAATCGTTGCCGCCCGCCTTGAGAAAGCGCGCCGAAAGCAGCCGGTTAGATGAGGACGAGACGCCGATGATGCGCAGCTGATGCGAGCCGATATTGGCGCGGATGCGCCGCGTAAGCTCGAAGCCGTCGATATCGGGCATGTTGTAGTCGGTGACCATGAGGCCAATGTCGCGATTGGCCTTCAGGATCTCGAGCGCCTTGGCGCCGCTCTCGGCAACGCTGACGCGGAAGTTATAGCGCCTCAGGCGGCTGGAGAGCAGCGCGCGCGCCGTGGCGCTGTCGTCCACGATCAGCACGTGATGGCGCTTGTTGGTCAGGAAACGGCAGATCGCTTCGGCGAGCAGATCGACTGCGAAGATGTTGTCCTTGAGGATGTAGTCGACGATATCCTTCGCCATCAGTTCGTCGCGCAGGCCCTCGTTGAAGGTGCCGGTAAAGACGATGGTCGGAATGCTGAGATCGACCAGATATTCCAGCGCCTCGCCCTTCTCAGCACCGGGGAGGTTGATGTTGGAGATCGCGAGCATGATCGGCTCGGAAGACTTGTCGTAAGCAAGCTGCAATTCCTCGAAATTGCGGCAGATCTCGACGTCGATATCGAAAAGCTCTTTCAGCCGTTTGCTGATCATCGACGTAAAGACATTTGAATCTTCAGCGAGAATAATACGCGCACCAGCAAACATCTCTCCGGAATACTGCATTCCCGAAATGCCTAAAAATGACATAGCAAACCTTTTGATGGAAATTCTGTCCCCGGCCGAACCGATACATCAATTCGTTTGAGTATTTGTTAATCGACGTAGCGCGATGCCATAAGAAGAAGGCAGTCCGTAAGACCGGCTGCTATTTCTCGACTTATGCTTAAGAGACTATGCGCGAAGGGCTGTGCCGAACGTCTACTTGATGATCGCCGAGCCTTTGACGATCTCGATAGTCTCGCCGCCGCCGAGGCCGATGCGGTCGCCATCCGGCGTCGTCATGAAGCAGCCTGTGGCGCAGAGCGTCTCCGATGCGCCGGCATCGACGAAGACCTCGACGCGGTTTCCGCCTTCGGTGACGATAACGACGACCGGTGCCGGATCAGTGTTGGTGATTGTCGCCGCTTCAGCGCCCGCGGCGATGAGAAGCGAAAGAAGCATGACCGTGGCAAACCTTGCCATTCAGCGCGGCGCAGCGATGCGCCCTCCCCTGGAGCGTCTCGGCGCTGCTGCCCCAGCAGCGAAATCCCGATTGCCCAGGCTTTATAAGCGAGAGCCTCTGAACGATCCCTGAATAAAATCCTTAGCCTTTGCGATTGCCATCGGCCGCTTTGCTGCGCAGCTGTCGCACCGCTCCGCTGTCCGTCACGCCGGTATCGCCGACAGGCTGTTCGTCTGCTCTTGTCGAGGAAGGTTCCAGCGCCGGAGCAGGCACGTGGTCGCGGTGAAAAATGACATCGCTCTGCGGCAGCGGGATTTCGATCCCTTCTTCCTTGAAGCGTTTGAGGATGGCGATACGCAGGTTGTTCCTGACGTTCATGCCCTCGCCCATGTCGGCCAGCATGAAGCGCAGCTCGAAGTCCAGCGAATAGGCGCCGAAACGCAGGAACTCGACATGCGGCTCTGGATTGCGCAGCACGAATGGCGCCTCGTTGACCAGCTCCAGGAGGATATCCATGACCTTCTGCGGATCGGCGTCGTAGCTGACGGAAATGGGAATTTCCGAACGGCCGACCTTGTTGCGGTGTGTCCAGTTGCCGACCGCAGCATTGATGAGTTCGGAGTTCGGCACGATGATCGACTGCTTGCGGAAAGTCTCGATCTCCGTCGCACGCACGGAAATGCGCGTCACGATGCCTTCTGCCGTGCCCGAGACGACATGGTCACCGACCTTGAATGGCCGTTCCACAAGCAGGATCAGGCCCGAAACGAAATTCGAAACAATGTTCTGCAGGCCGAAACCGATACCGACCGAAAGAGCCGAAGCAACAAGTGCCAGGTTCGAAAGGTCGATACCTGCCGCCGAAACGCCGATGATCGCTGCAACGGCGACGCCGAGATAACCGATGCCGGTCTTGACGGAATTGCGCACGCCGAGATCGACATGGCTTCGCGCCATGACGTTGCTGTCGAGCCATCGCTGAACCCAGCGGGTCAAGAAATAACCGCCGGCGAAAAGCAGAATACCGGTAAAGATGCCGAGCAGCGAAATGCTGATCCCGCCGAGGCGGACCTCCGTGAAAAGACGGTAGGCGATCAGCTGAAGATCCTGGATATGGAAGCCCCAGAGCAACAGGATCAGGGGAATGCCGGTCATGAGCGCAACGGCATAGATCGCAAGTCCCACGCCAAGGCCGACCTGATCGATCGCCACCGGCCCCATATTGAAGCGGCTCTTCAGGAAACGGCCGATGAAGGTTTCGCCGAAGCTCTCCTGCTTGGAAATCGCCTTGCCCGAGAGCAGGCCGATATAGGTGGTCACGATGATCGCGCCGGTGATGATGAACTGCGTGGCGACAAAGCGGGCAAGGCCGACATAGCCGGTCAGCGCGGTCACGATGAGACCTAGGCCGAGCAGGCGAAGGATGATCGCCATGCCGCGCGGCCAGTGGCGCCCTGGCGCATCGGGATCTCCGTCGTGCGCCAGCATCGGACGCCCGAAGGAGGCCGCGATCAGGATGAGACCGATAATCAGCGCCGCAATCAGGCTTCTGACGACGGTCAAAACCAGCGGTGAGCCCATCGCTTCGCTGACGCTGCCGAACAGGTAGTCGAGCGCATTGACAATCGCCATCGCCAGCAGGCAGGCGCCGATCGATTGCGCGCCGCGATTGGAAAGGCGCACGAGGCGCCACTGCGGCTCCCGGGGAGCGAAGACGGCATTGCTGAAGCGGCCGACGAAATAGATCAGCCCGATCGCTCCGAAAAGAGCGGCGACAACAGGCGCAATATCCGGCCTCAACACGTTGAAACCATTGAGGAAGATATATGAGGTCACCAGCACTGCGGCAAGCGCGAAGGTGCGGATCAGCGTCGACCAGAAGGCAATCGAGAGCCGGCTGATATAGGAAGGATTCTCGACGCCGTCGTCCCGCGTCAGGTAGCGGCCGAACATCCGGTAGCCGCCTGAAAGCATGACCAGGCCTGTCGCGAGCGACATGAAGATCGCGGCGAACATCGCGAATCGCTTGAACTTCCACACGAAACTCAGCCAGCTCGAAAGTGCCTGCCGGAACTCGCCAACCTCCTCGACAAAGGCCTTGGCCGCATCGTCGAGCACCGACACCGAAACCTCGGTGCGCCTCAGCAAAGTAGCAGCAAAAAGCCGCCGGCGGGTTTCAACCACTTCGTTCATCAGCTGGTTGATGGCAAGCGAGAGGTTTTCGGCATCGCCGGTCACGGCATTGATCTGCGCGCGCTCTGCCGTCAGCGCATTTCGCTCCTCGGTAACGATCTGCGCTTCCGGCGGCTGTCCCTCCTTCGGCGGATCGCCGAGCTCGGTGAGACGGCTCTTGATCTGATCGAAACGCGGGCGGAGATTGACGGAGGTCGTGAGAATGTGGCGTCCCAGTTCATCCACCTGCGCGGACAGGCTGACGAGAGCGTCGTCATTGTCGGCGTTCTGCTTCACGCCGTCCTGCAAGGACGCGAGCTTTGCCTTGGCCTTTTCGATCTCCTTGACTGCTTGGTCGAGCCCCGTATCCGCAAGGGGAGCCGGCGCCTCCGTCTGCGCCTGCGGTTGCGGCGGCTCCTGCGCAGCCGCAAAGCTGCCAGGCAGACCGGCAGCCGATACTGCAAGCATCAAGCAAAGAAGCGTCCGGAGCAGAATGATTGTCAGCCGCAAAATGTCCCCGCAAGGATTCTGTTCATCAGTGAGGCCTGCTTCTTATAGCAAAGAAAGGCGACAGAAAGGCGGAAGTTGTTTTCGCCGCTCAGAAACCGGCGCCGGGCCTGGCAAGATAATCCAGTTCGGCCGTCGTCGAAACTCTTCCGCTGATGGCGTTGCGGTGCGGAAACCGGCCGTAGGCAGCGATCACGTCGCGATGGCGAATGGCATAATCGAGATATTCCGCATCGCCAAGCGCCTGAAACAGCATCACCGACCGCTCCTGCTCCGCCATGTCCTCGGCATGCTCGAAAGGCAGGTAGAAGAATGTCCTGCATTCTTTCTCGACGATCTGATCGGCACCGGCATCGAGCGCCAGTTTCGCCTCGCGCAGCGCCAATCCGTCGGTCGCAAACGCAAGCGGCGTGTTCCGATAGATATTCCGCGGAAACTGATCGAGCACGACGACCGCGGCGAGCCGGTTCTGCGGGCTCGCATGCCAGGCGCCGATCACGCCGCCCGCCAGTGCCAGGTGCGTATCCCGGAAACGGTGCCGAATTTCCTCATCGAGTGAGAGGGTCCTTTCGAACCACTGCTCGCGGCTGCATTCCTCGAACCAGAAGGAATACACCTCCTCCGGCGTGCATATCTTGGCCACCGCTCCCCTCCCTGCGCCCGTCAATCGATGGAAAAGACCAGTATGGCCCGGGTGCCGCGATGGGCCGGGTCATAGGTCAACTCCGATTTGAGGCTTGCTGCCATCGCGGTCAATATCTTCGTGCCGAGGCCGGTGCCCTTCGCGGGGCTGGAATGGTCGAAGCCGGCGCCATCGTCCTCCACGACGAGACGCAACTGCTCGCCCGCTTGCTCGACGATGACCCTGATCTCGCCTTCAACACCTTCGTTATAGGCATATTTGAAAGCGTTGGTGACGAGTTCGCTGACGATGAGGCCAAGCGTGACGACCTTGTCGGTCGGCAGATCCATCGGCTGGGCGGTCAGAACGATTCGGTGCGGCCGCTTGTCGTCGCGAATGGAAGCCTCGAGTTCGCTCAAAAGGTTCTCGACATATTCGTCAAGCTGCACGGTGCCGATCTGGCGGCTGTTGTAGAGGCGCCGGTGGACGCTCGCGATGGCGTTGATGCGCATCTGCGTTTCGTGCAGCGCGTCGATCGCCACCTGGTCCGTCGTCATCGACGACTGCATGCGGATCAGCGCTCCGACAAGGCCGAGGCTGTTTGCGATACGATGATTGACTTCGGCAAGCAGCATTTCGGCGCGGTCCCTCTGCTGGCGGATCACTTCTTGCGCATCAGCCGTCTCGCGCCGGTAGCGCGCACGTTCCAGCCCTTGCTCCAGCGTCGCCGCAAGCAGATCGAAATAATCGGGGGAACTGCCCTTGAGGACATAATCGTCGGCGCCCGCCCTCAACGCCGCAACGGCAATGCCGGTGTCGTCGGAGGCAGTCGCATAGATCACCGGCGGATGATCCGGCAGCGCCATCAATTGCGGCAGGACATCGAGTCCGGTTTCCGTTTGCAGGAGATGGTCGATCACGACAGCATCGATGCCGCCTTCAGCAATCCGCTTCAATCCGGCCGCGCCGTCTCGCACCCATTCCACCGCGAAACCATGGCGAGCGAGGTTCTCCTTCAGCCGCAGCGCGAGCGTTTCGTCGTCATCGATGTAAAGGATGCGGATTTCGAGATTCGCATCATCAGCCGAGTCACGCATTGGGCCTCCGGACTTTGCCAAGCAGCAACGCAACTGCCCGGCGGCCGGGTCGCCTGCATTCGAATGTCGTATTGTATCGGCCATTGCGCGTAAACAGCGGCAAAGCCTCTGTCCCCCTGCAGACCTTCAATCGAAGGAAGTTCGCATTTGAAATCATGCCGGCAATATGACCCCGCCCGCTGGAGACTCCGCGGGATAAAAAGATACTGCGAACGCAGAAAGATGCGCAAACCCGAAACTAAACGCGGCCGGACCGGAATGGTTCCATCGCCTTCACTTTTCTTGAAAGCGCTTGTGCTTGGACACTTCCGCGCCGGCATCTGCAGGCAAACTGAAAAAGCGTAACGACGACATGATCCCCATCAGGCCGACCGCCAAAAAGGCCCAGCGGAAATCGATAAGCGCAGGCTCCAGTGCCGAGCGAAGCGCGGTTGAGATATTAAGCAGAGCCGCCGCAACAGCGACGCCGAGCAGCATGGCGGCCTGCTGGAGCATGCTTGATAATGTCGAGGCAGAGCTGCGCTGCGCCGGGCTGATATCGGCGAAGGCAAGCGTGTTCAGCGCGGTAAATTCCATCGAGCGTGAAAGACCGGCCGCAAGCAGGATCGCGTAGATCACCGCCAGCGGCGTATCCGGCGTGAAAAAGCCGCACGCAATGATGCATAAAGCCGCAATCAGCCCATTCACGCAAAGGACATTGCGGAATCCGAACTGCGCAAGCAGCGGCGTGGTCACTGCTTTCATGCCGAGATTGCCGAGAAAATAAACCAGCAGGTATGTGCCCGCGGCAATCGAGTTCAAACCGAAACCGAGCTGGAACAACAGCGGCAGCAGGAAGGGCGTGGCGTTGATCGCTATCCGGCAGGCCGTGCCCGCAGAGAGCGTCGAAATCGCAAAGGTCTGGACCTTGAACGCCGAGAGGTCGAGCAGCGGATTTTCCACCTTCAGGAAATGCCGGGTGGCCATGACGGAAAGCACGATGCCGGTTGCAAGCATGGCAAAGACTAGAAGCAGGCTGCCTTCCCGCTTCACGGAGAGCTCGAGCGCGGCAAGCACGAATGTCATTCCGGCACCGCTCAGGATGAAGCCCGGCACATCGAGACGACCCGGGTTCTCTTCGCGCTGCTCCGGCACGAAGCGCAGCACGAGCGCCATGCCGAGAAGGCCAATCGGAATATTGATCAGGAAGTTCCAGTGCCAGCTTGCATAGGTTGTGATGAAGCCGCCGAGCACCGGTCCGATGACCGGAGCCGTCAGCGCCGGCCAGGTGATGAGCGCGATCGCATTCACCAATTCAGACTTCGGCGCACTCTTCAAAACGATGATGCGCCCGACCGGCGTCATCAGCGCACTTCCGGCGCCCTGGATCGCACGTGCGACGATGAATTCCGTAAGACTGCCGGAAAGGCCGCAGAAGAGCGATGCCCCGGTGAAGACGCCAATCGACGCCAGGAATATCCGCCGCGCACCGAAACGGTCGCCAAGCCAGCCGGAAAGCGGGATGAAAGCCGACATGGACAGCATGTAGACGGTGATGCCGATGCTCATCGAGACCGGCTGCACGCCGAAGCTCGCCGCCATCTGCGGCAGCGAGGTCGCGACGATCGTGCCGTCGAGGATTTGCATGAAGAACGATACGGCGACGACCAGCGCAACGATCTTCGCCTGACCTGCGCTCGGCGCTTCGTCCGTTTTTTCACTCGTCTGTAGTGTTGTCATCGATATGCCATTGCGCATTGCGGAGGAGAAGTGCGTATCGCCGCTGGGAACCGGGCAGGCAGGAATTCGGCACCCTGAATACGCTCCTTACGCTGCCGGGAAAAGTCAAAACGGTCCGTGCCCGCTTACAATTTCCGGTTTCCTGCGCGATCCTGTACGCATCAACGGCACAAATTGGCTTCACAAGCGTTTGATGATGACCGGGGCGGCAGATTTCGCCGCGCCGGAATTCAACCGAGGATATTTCGATGACGCCGGAAGACCGCCGCGCCGTTTTCAGCCATCGCAAGATTGCAGCCATCGTCAAGGGAATGACACAGGAAGACGGAACTGACCTACCCATCACCGGCAAGTCGCTTGGCGAGGCGATCCTCTTCGTCTCCGAAGAAGCGGCAACCGATGCGTCGGCCGTGCATATCATCTACGGTGAGCACGGTTCGCTAAGCTACACGGATTGCCTGAGCATCTACCGTGAATACGGAGCAGAGCTTCGCAGCGAATTGACGTAGACGGAAAGAGCAGTGCCCATTCGCATGGCAGCTATTCGCAACCGCATCTGCTCTCCGCAAGGTTTTTTTCGTATTCGGGAGACAACCTCCTCAAGTTCGATTCGAGAACATGTCCCCCACCCATTCGCCGCTCCGCGGTGTCCTCGTCGCATTCGCCGCCTATGCAGTCTTCGCTTTTAGCGATGCCTCGATCAAGATCCTTCACGGTGCGATCCCGTCTTACCAGGTGGCCTTCATCGGCTCGATCTTCGGCCTGGTCGTTTTGCCGGTGATCAAAGCGCGGGATGATTCCTGGCTCGATATCGTCCAGACATCGAACCGCATACTGTGGGCGCTTCGCTTCGTCTGCGGAGCGATCGGCGCGATCGCCTCGATCATCGCCTTCACGAAGCTGCCGATGGCGGAGGCCTTCTGTCTCCTCTTCCTGCTGCCCTCCTTCGTGACGATTCTCTCGGTCATCTTTCTTAAGGAGGACGTGCGCTGGCAGCGCTGGACGGCTGTCGTCGTCGGTTTCATCGGCGTGCTGACCGTGTTGCGGCCCGGCTTTCGCGAATTGTCGGCGGGCCATCTGGCGGCCGCAATCGGCGGCTTGAGCGCAGCCATTTCCATCGTCATCCTGCGGGCGATGGGCCCCGCCGAAAAGCGCATTTCGCTCTATGGCGCCGGGCTTCTCGGAACGCTGATCGTCAGCGGCCTTCTGATGCTCTCGGATATTGCCGTTCCGACGCCGCGCGAGTGGCTCTTCATGGCGAGCTATGGCATTCTTGGAGCGATCGGCAACGTGCTTCTGATGACGGCGGCCCGCTTCGCGCCCGCAAACCTCGTCGCCCCGCCTCAGTACAGCCAGATGATCTGGGCAATCGTCTTCGGCTATCTCATCTTTGATGATACCATAGATCTCCCGATGGCCGCCGGCATCGTTTTGATCATCTGCTCGGGCCTGCTCACGCTCGCCCGCGAACGCAAGCGCGGTACGCCGCTTCCGGCCGCCGTCGTCTCGGTGGACAATCAGGCCCCCGTCTCTGCAACGGTGGAGCTTGCTGAAGCCAGCTTCGACGGCGTGGAACATCCTGCCGAATAGGCCCGCAGTGGCCATAGTCCGGCCCTCGCTCGCTGCTATTCGAAAGCCGGGACAGTCTTTAGCTCCTTCGGCAACGGAACAATCCGGAGAGGCGCTTGTTCCAGATAAAAGAGGGAGTTTTCATGACTGATGAACCCAAGGAACGCGGTGAGCCCGTCCCGCCGTCGCCCGCCGAGGAAGAAACGCGCCTACTGGCGGAGGAGCGGCGCAGCTGGCTGATCTGGACCTTCGGGATCGCCGGAGCGATCGCCGTTGTCATCATCATCGGCAGCATAGCCATTTCACCCGGTCCTGATCAGGCGACGACCGGCTCTACACGACCCCCGCCCCAGGTCGAAGCGCCGGCACCTTAAATGGGCTGGTGCCGCTGCATGAAAGCATTCTGGCTTTCATGTGCAGCCTTTCAGCTGTATGACGCGATAAAAATGAAAAGGAAGCCGATGGCCGCACGAGACCGTTTTTCGAAAAAGCTGACCTGCCCGCAATGCGGCAATACCGGCTTCGCCGAGGCCTCGGAGGACGACCACCCTTCGCGCAAGAATCCCGCATTTCGTGTCGATCAGCTGCCCAAAGGCTTCTTCGAGCAAAAATCCTCGAATTTCCAGGAAACATACATCATCCGCTGCGAATGCAGCCGCAAGTTTCCATTCCGCGCACTGACGGAAAAGACCGCCTGAACCGGCTCAGGCGAGGCCCAGCGGGATTACCGCAACCTTGCGGCTAGGACCATAATCACGCTCATGCGACGTAGGATAGCGGTCATTACGGCGAGCGCTGAAATCGATGCGGTTCGATTCGAAGATACCGTCGGGATAGGTGCCGGTGTCGTCGGTTTCGACTTCGGATTTGGCGGTAACGATTCTAAAGATCATGGGCTCCTCCAGTTCGCCGCCTTAACGGCCGGCGGCACGCTTCCGTTCCGTCATATCCCCGAGATAGTTAAAAATTAACCATACTTCGCGGACAGAAGACGAAATCAAGGGCCGCCTTTGGCTAAGCAAAGAGCCGCTGCCGCGAAGAGAGCAGTGCGTCTCTCCCTGCAAGGGATGTGGATTTACTTTCACCTTCCGCATTTTCCTACCCCCAAGGAAGTGGTATTCTTTACATGGATAAAACATAGGGGGAACTCATGCCACGCGTAGCAGAACTTTACTTCAAGACCGCAATCGTCTTCTTCATTATCGGGATCGCCATCGGTTTGAACATGGCCATTTCCCACGATCATACCGTTATCGGCGCCCATGCCCACTGTAATCTCTTGGGCTGGGTCAGCATGGCGATTTTCGGAGGGTATCATGCACTGAACCCGAAGAAAGCGGAACGCCGCATCGCTATGATCCAGTATTACATCTACACGGCGGGCCTTACGGTATTGGTCCCGGCGCTCTACATGATGCTGCGGGGGAATGCGGCCATGGAGCCGGTCGTCGCCGTTTCGTCACTGATCATCTTCGCCGGCGCTCTGCTCTTCGCCTTCATCATCTTCTCGCCGAAGGAACCGGCAATTACCCCGTCAGCAGCACCGGTGCGGTAGGATCAAGACTGAGACGCAAAAGCGAGGGGCAGCCCATGCTGCCTCCTGCTTAGCCCAACATCTACCTCTTTTTCGAATCAGCTGACAGCACGCGATGCGACGCGTCGTCCATAGCGCGGCTCGCTTCCTGGCCATCACGCTTTAGGCCCCAGGCCGTATTTCCGCAAGACGAAAGCAGCAGTGCCGCGAGGCAGGCGAAGGCGAGCATGGATTTCGGCATCGATATCCCCTGATAGGAATTGGCAATGCCGTGAACATGTTACACAAAACGGCAAAATCAATGCCGTGGGTCGAACAACTCCGGTCTTCAATCCCAAATCATGAATACGAAGATCGCCATTCGACGCGAAGGCCTCATCGGCGCAGCCACTTGAATGATGAACATCAGAAATTACTTATATTAATAGGCGTGCAGTGCACGCGGGAATGATGCTTAGCTAGGCATCATGCTGGGAGGTTGTTATGGCAAACACACTGATGGAAGGAAGAAGGATACAGGATTGGGTCAACCTGGTCCTGGCGGTATGCTTGTTCATCTCGCCATGGGTTGTCGGCTTTGCGGCTGAAGCCGCGCCGACCTGGAACGCATGGATCGTCGGCATCATTCTCGGCGCCCTGGCGATCACGGCGCTTTCGGCTTTCGCCGAATGGGAGGAATGGGCAAACCTGGTAGTCGGCCTATGGTTGATTGCCTCGCCATGGGCGCTCGGCTTTGCGGCCAGCGCAGCAGCGATGTGGACGGCCGTCATCATGGGAGTGCTCGTCGCTGCGATATCGCTATGGGCAGTCTGGGATGTTCATCATCCCCATGCTCACGCCTAGGCGCGGGTAACAGCAGTCCGACTGGCTGGATAGCATGCATTAAGGCAGTGAGGCGGCGTACAGCAAAACAGCCGCCTCGCGAAACGTTTGTTCGTTCTTACGGTTCTACTGAATGCCCTGCATAATAGGGAAAATGGTGGGTGATGTATCTGTCAAACTGTTTTTTTAAGTATTTGAATAAACGTACCTATCTCTTACAGCCATATGTATAATACCCCCAATTATACCCCCAAAGACCATCCCGCATCCCAAGAGTCCAGCTTCGCACAACCTTTGTATAATTTCTCCAGGTGCCGCCTGCTGATAGGTTGTCATTGCCTCATCTCACCCCAGCCCCCCCGGATGAGGCGAGCAAGCAGCGCCTCGGTGTTTCTACCCCATCTCTCACCGTGGCCGACGGATAACGCATCCGTCTTGACCGTCTCGACTGGCCAGGTTGAGACGGTCTTTCTTTCGCGTGTGCCACCAAGAAAAAAACCCGCCGGCTGATGAGGCCGACGGGCTGGGCTGAGGGGTAAACCGTTCGCTTTTTCCCTGACCTGCGAGCGCCACCGACTAGAAATCAAAATAGAGGGTCACTCCCGACCGCCGGTGGTAGCGGTAATGTCAGGATAGCCGCCGTAGTACCGAGGATAGCCGTAGTACCCGTATCGGCGAGGGTAGCAGTTGCCGTAGTAACGGCAGGAACGGTAGGCGTACCGCCGGTTCCAATTGCGACCCGAACGCCAATGACCATGGTGCCGTTTTTTGACCTGCACGACATCGCCGGTCTGCACCTGTTCTGCTTTCGGCACGAAGATCGGCGCAGCGTTTAGCGGTAGGGCGAAAGAGGCAGCCAGGACTACAGCTGCGAGGGCGGATAAGAGCTTTTTCATCATGAACTCCTCCTCGCTATCTACATTGAACCATCGCGCCTGAACCACCGATGAACGTTGCGTGGCGGCGACTTGCGCTTAGCAGAGTCAACTGGCCGGCGCGCTGCTGGCGTGGGTGCAGGTGGTGACCGCGCCGGCCTTTGGCAACTGGGAGCCGCCGGCTGCCATAGCGCGGCGTCGACGAGGCGGTTGGCGCTAGCCTCTAAGGCCCGCGCCGAGGCGCGCGGGGCGACGCGCACTCAATTAATTCCCAGAGTTCTCCACGACGGTACGTCGTATAGAGCAACCAATCCATTCCACCGCGCTCCTCGTTGCAGCGCTTGCACGCCAAGGCGATGTTGTCGCGATTGTTGCGGCCGCCTTCCGAGCGGCGCCGCAGGTGTTCCATAGTTTCAGCGTTTGGTGGCTGCTTGCGCGGCGGCTTGTCGCTCAGCACCATCAGTCCCCCGCAGAGACCACCTTGCTTCTCGCGAATCTTGATGCGGTTCTGGATGTGGCGTGTCATGTGGTCAGCCCTTGAGCGGTTCCAGGGCGCCGGCCATTACGGTGCGCAGAGGGCGCCCGTAGGCATCGCCGATAACTTCAATGTCGTATAGCTCGATGCCTCGCGCTGTTCGTCTGCGACCAAGCACCCTAGCCTTCATTTCACTTCCAAACTGGACGTCGGCGCCGATCCTGAACTTCCAAGCTGCGCGATAAACGCGCCGTGGTCTTCTGGCTGGGCGATCGGCCATGGTAACTGCCCGCGTTACGGGCAAGGCCACGGAGCCTCGTCTTGCAATGAGACCGCGCGGCAAAAGGGTTCTATCGTCGGGCTGATCCGCGTGTGCATGGTCACTGTGGCTCCTCGTTGTGTTTGTATTCGAAGTGTGCATAATAAATGCAACATCGCGCAAACCATGTCAACATAAAAAGTGCAATAAGGGTTATTTTATGATTACTCCCTCTCAAAGCCGCGCCGCGCGGGCACTCGTGGAATGGTCCCGTGAGCAGCTAGCAGAGGTCTCTCGCGTGGCTCTTCGAACGATTGTTGATTTCGAGCGAGGGGCCAGGGCGCCACGCGAAGTCACGATTCTCGCTATCGAGAGGGCATTTTCTGACGCTGGCATCGCCTTCCTCGACGGCGACTACTCCGGCTCAGGTGGCCCAGGTGTTCGGCTCGTGGCGCCCGCTGGCAAGTCGATCGACGCCGACGACACGCAGATGGTTCAATACCGCGAGTATCTCGTGAATGACGCGCCCCCAGGCGCTGGTGGCTGAAGTCAGCGGAGCCCCCTTGAATATTCCCGATCTAGTGGCTTCTGCTAAGACCGTTCACGCCCGTTACAGCGCGGGCCGCATGGAACGTGAGACCGTGAGAGAATGGATTGGCAGGCTCGGTGCTTACGATGGCCCTACTGGCGAACGCGTACGGGAAGCAGCTGAATGGTTTCGTGCCAATAAAAACGAACCGGTATCTGAGGAAGTCAGATTGAAGGATCTCGAACGGCTCGCTGCAATCTTTGCATCTTGACCAGAACATTATCTCTCAATAATTTCTACCTGCGGCTTCACCAACCGTAGCGGCAACCAACCTCACATCACCACATCGAGGAGACCGAAAAGAAGCTCTCCGGCATTCGTGCCGGCGGCAGGTCTGTAAACTCGTTATGTGGAACAAATGGACAAATCTAGACTTCAACAAGCCGCCCTCGCCTACGCCCGCTCCGCTCAGCCGCTCGATCCCGAAATAGGCTGGAGGCGCGAAGACGTGCAGTTGGCATTTATGGCTGGCATGGAAGCTCTGGCTGTGCCGCGGCTTTTATCCCTGCCGGAAGTCGCGCGCACCCTAAATGTGTCAGCGTCGACGATCCATGACCTTGTGCGCCATGGGGAGCTCGCGTTCGTTCACGCTGGCCGCGGCACAATGCGGAAGCACCTGACATTCAGCGCAGACGAGATCGCGAGTTTCATTAGGCGTAATACCCAGAGAACCTATTATGCCCCGGGACCGAAGACGGCCCGCTATGGAACGCGGAAGCGCCCGCACGAGCTCGCGGTCGAACGAGGAACGGCAATTGAACGCGCGAAGCTCAAAGAAGAGCCGAAGAAGTGACGCGAAAGATCCCAGCAGAGGAAAGCGTCATCCTTATCTCTCCCAAAGAAGTCACACGCCTAACCACCCTCAGCCGTACTCAGATTGATCGATATCGCGCCGACGGCCGATTTCCGATGCCCGTAATCATAGGGCCGAAACGCATGGCATACGTTCGCGCTGAGGTCATCGCCTGGATCAAGGATCGAATTGCCAATCACAGGAAGCCCGCATGAAACGCGTCCCCGATGAAGCTTCAATCCTCGTGTCGGTGAAAGAAGTCGAAAAAATGACTTCAATGTCCAGGACAATGGTCAATCGCTACCGCGAGCAAGGCCGCTTCCCGCAACCGGTGGAACTCGGCGATCGACGAGTTGCGTTCGTCAAATCTGGGATCATCGAATGGATTGAGGCAAAGATAGCAGCGCGCGGAGAGGCGGAAAAGTGAGTCACCTTCTTGATAAGCTCCTCACGCCTGAGCAGATCGCCGAGCGCATTAAGGCGTCCAGTGGAATACACCTCACTGGGCGCACAGTGTGGGAGAAGGCCAGACGACTGGGTATTGCGAGGAAGATTGGCCGGTCGATGCTCATATCAATCGACGACGTTCCCCTTTTGTTGAAGAAGAGACGAAAGAGGACAAGCGCGAGCGAGTGATGGAAAAATCTGCAATTCGGACGGGCGAGCAAGCTTTGGCCCTTCTCCGCAAGGCTCGCGCACAAAGGTCGAAAACGGCCCGGAAATGACCTCCTCCCCTCGCCTCATCGGCCGCAAAGAAGCCGCAGCTTATTGCGGTCTAACGCCTTGGGCTTTTCGGCTTGATAGCCTCAGGGGAGATGCCATCAGCCATTCCCGGAAGTGGGACAGAAGACACGCAAAGGTCAGTTATAACCTTTCCGCAAAAACCTTATACCCACCCGAAGACGCCTTCATGATCGAAGGCTTCGGCGCGTTGCCGGTGGTGCCGCCGAAATATGTTGCGGCGACGCTGCGACGCGGATTTAGGGCTTGGCTCGTCACAGACGAGGGCCACGCAGAAATTGAACGAACAGACACTTGGAAAAACTGGAAGTTTTGAGGCGTGGTGCCGGTATTCACGGACAATCGACGAGGCCGACATAGAGCGTCTTGCCGACCGCCACGCGGAACAAACACGCCATCGCTTCATTTCACTACCACCAAAGATGAGGAAAGTGGCATGACATACGACCCAAACAACCCGAACGACCCGAACCGCCCGCTTAACCCGACCAGCGAGCCTGACCTACGCACGACACCGGTTCGCCGGCCCTCGTGGGGCGCTTGGATCGCCGGGATCGCGGTCTTCGCGATTGCGGCTTTCGCAATCGTAGAGTGGCTCGATGAGCCGGATACGGACCCTGCGACAACGGCTTCAACGACGAATTCGGAGCCTGCTCTAGCACCGGCGACGCCGTCCGCGCCGGCTGACAACAATGCAACTCCGGCGCCGGCCGCTCCTCCGGCAGGTGGCGGCACGCAGCAGTAAGCTTGTCCTTGACGGCTGATCCCGCATGTACGGCGGGAATACGGGCCACCTGGAAAGGTGGCCCGCTCAGCGCAAACACTTCCCGGTCTTTGGCTATGGCTGCAGAGAGAGATACGGCATTGCGAGATAGTGCGCATGCCTGTCTGGTTCACGCGAGCAAAAACGACCATTTACAGCACCGTGCTTTGAGCACATTCTTCGCCACGGGCTGTTTCTGCTCAGAGATGACCATAGCTTATGTCCAGAATATTATTAAATGCTACGCCGATTGTTGCTTGACCGATCGGTCACAGCTATACCGGTTTGGCTTCAGGTCGACGATATACTCCGCCTTCGGTAAGCAAGGCCCAGACTATTCTCGCGGTCTTATTTGCAACTGCGACAGCAGCGACTTTATAGGGCCGCCTGGCAACGAGAGTTTTCAGCCAGGGGCTTGCGTTCCGGCCTATTTTCGCCCCGCGAAGTACCGCCATAGCACCGAGCACGAGTAATGATCGTAATGTCGGGTTGCCGCGCTTTGAAATTCTCCCGGGTCGGCTCTTGCCGCCGCTATCATGAGCTCTGGGCGTGAGGCCAAGCCATGATGCAAATTGCCTGCTAGATTTGAAAGCAGCAGGATCTGGTACATATGCCTTGATCGTGGACGCCGTAACTTGTCCCACCCCTGGAATCGTCATCAAACGAATAACGTCGTTGTCTGTCCTGGACAACGAGGTGATGTCACGTTCCAAGCGGGCAATTTTCTCTGAGCGCATCGACCTCATCCAAAATAGCGGAAACTGCATGGCCTACAGCAGAAGGGACGCGACCTGTTTGATCGCCGTCCAAGGACCTCGCTAAAGCCTCTAACCGGACTGTACCGGTGCCAACAATCAGTCCGAATTCTGCCAGATGGCTTCGGATGGCATTAAAGGCCTTCGTTCTCTGTCGGATGAACAATGCACGCGTTTTGATCAAAACGGTCAGCGCCTGCTGGTCAGCCGTTTTCACAGGCACGAGACGCATTCCCTCTTGTAGTGCAGCAACGGCGATGGCCTGAGCGTCGGCCGCGTCCGTCTTGTCTCGTTTGACAAATGGCTTGACGTACTGACCGGGTAGAATGATGGCCTTATGCCCCAGTGCTTCAATTTCTCGCGCCCAGTAGTGAGCGCTGCCGCCTGCTTCCATTGCAACGGCGCATGGTGACAATTGCTGAAAGAACGGCTGCACATCGCTGCGGCGGAGCCTCTTGTTGAAAAGCTTTTTGCCATCGGCGTCCAGGCCGTGAACTTGGAAAACGTTTTTGGCTAAGTCCAAGCCGATAGTCGCGACTTTCTCCATTGTTAATCTCCTCATGTGGATGGACAGAGGAGCCATATGTCGACTTCAGTTTCGCAATAATGAAGGCTGCGAAGGAGGATGAAACCGGGCCATCATTATTCGATAGGTGGCGAGTGGCGCCCCTTCGGGCCGAAAACCGCCTTTGGCAGGCACCGGAGGGCGTGCGAAGCTCGCCGAAAAGCGAATTTGCTTTAAAGTGGCGAGACTTGACTGAGGCGGCGGATGACCAGCAACGAGATCATCACTCTCATTCTTTCATGCGTCATTATCGTATCGGCTTTTGTTGCGGCATGGGATCGAGGGGAAGGTTCGGCTGCGCTGGATCGCGTGGCTTGCGCGGCCGGGATCGAACCGGCTTATCGGATGCGAGCAGCGGCTTTGAAGCTGGAGACTTGGCCATCTGATGATTGCATCAGGGAATGCTTAAAAAGAAAACGAAATTTGAGGCAATGACGACGGAAGAATATCAGCCGAAATACAAATGGCGCGAGACATGGCCCGGCGAGGGCCACCAGGACATTGTTTCTTTGGATGGAGATTTGTAGTTCGGGCGCATTTATCTCGACCTAACCAGCGGGTCGCGCATCCGCCAGTGGCGATGGGCGATCAATACTATCCCTTGGCAGAGCCAGAGCATCCTGCCTCACAACGGCTGGGCACCCACGGCGCGAGAGGCGTCGCGAAAGGTCGAAGAGCTTTATGAGCAGATCAAAAGCCTGCATGGACGGTAGTGGATAAAATCTAACGCTTGGTGCCCACTTCGCGAAGGGCCGCCCGCGCCGGAACGTCGGAAGGCGCAATCCTGGCCCAACTCAGCGTGATCCGTTTTGACGCACTTTCATCAGGCCGATCACTTGCCGCCCTCAACCTCGATGTAGATTTCGACTGGGTCGATAACCGTGTCTGCAGCCTTCGCCTTCGCGGTTTCCGCAGCGCCCATCGTCTCTTGCATTTTGGCGAGGTCGACATTCTCCCAGAGGATCGAGACACGGTTTGTCTCGGCGTGTTTGAAAATCCGATGGTTCGAGCAGAATTTCGAAAACACCGCTTTGCGGTTTTCGCTGCCCTTGAGCCAAATCTCCATATTGCCCACGGCGTGGGTTACGACCACCATCGTCATCGCGCTTCTCCATTGTCCGTTGAGCCGAGACCCAGAACGGCCTTGGCTTTGTGACGTTAGCACGCTGACACGCGTCCGCCCAATTCGAAATGGAGATGGGCATCAAGTGTCAGACTTTAGCCACTAGGGGATTTAGGCCGGGGCCATTTCACACCTTAGCTCGGCCAAGGAGCATGGCCCCTGCGCCGCGGTTATCAACCTCTGATCGGCGCAGGATAATGATAGGCTGCGCCGACCGCTACGGAATTCAACGCCTATCAGTTCGGCGCTGAGCTCTAGCACCCCACCAGACAAAGCTAGGGTACGGCTACGTCGTTCAACGTAATGTAGTCGTCACTAAAATATGCTTAATGAAGGCGAGGCGTTCCCGCCTCGATCTCCAATTGTCATGCTCTTTGGCCCGCCAACACCCCGGCGGGCCTTTTTCATTTCAGGGCTTGCCCCCCACAGATGATGGAGGGGTATACGAGTGGATAGCTCGCCTGATGCGAATGCATCTCTTTATTAGCAAGTACAAAAATGCTCTTGTGGGGATGCCTCCGCATAGGCAATCGTACTACCTCCCGATAGTGCGTGGGCTCTCTCTCCAGAGCCCGACTGCTTGGCCCGCCTCGCCTAGTGGCGGGCCCTTTTCATTTTAGTGGTCCCCCACCACATGATGATGCGGTGCGTGTTGCCCGCAAAAATAACCAATATGTCACATCCAAGTCACTCGACAATAAATACCAAGTATGTTGGAGTCGTTCTTGCTCGGCTAATCAGTTTTGAGAAATGGCGATACTTGCATGACACAAATTCGAAATGCACTACTGACCGTTGAGACTTGGGCGCGATACCCGTTGTCCGACGGCGAGGATATGGACACCAACTTGCCGGGTCTCCGTGAGGCTTGGGATAAGGATCTAGTTCGGGAAGACAGTTCCGGCTTCGACGCCTGCATGCATTTCTCATTGACCCGCGCTGGTGTGGAGTTCCTTCACGGCCCTCAACCTTCCTTACGTGACAAAATATTGAAGTCTGCGAGACGCCTGTTCGGTCATATCGTTGGAGATCCCGTCGCTGAACGAACGTCTTAAATGCGTTCAAGATTGCTGCCTTGGCGATGCGATTCGCTCAATTAATGTGAAGACCGCCGCCGACGTAGTATCCGGCTTTGAAGACGTTGGATGATGCGGTGGCTGGGGTGTTGCCTAAAAGGATCATGGTCATTTCTTGCACCCTTACCGTGCATTAACAATCATGATACTCGTCTCCTCCAGTCGTGTGGTTGGGGGCAAACACCGTGGCATTCGCATTTCCTCGCTTCGGCAGAACAGCCGAGCTAAGAGCTTTTGTTGATGAGAGCAAATGGCATCTCTGCAGAACACCGTTCTTCGCCAAGCGAACCATTGACGGAGGCAAGACCGGCGGCATGGGCAAGACTTGGCGGCGCAAAACCGTGAACGGATGGGAATACCGCCAAGACGCCGAAACCCTCGAAGAATTCGAGGCTCGCCAGTACTAGCACCATCAAACAATGCAGAGCATCAGATGCCATCGCAGCTTTACGACCTCGTCGTCGAAATCCACCGGGAAGCCGCCAAGTCCTTGGATGGGACATACACGCTCAGCGAGGCATCAGTCGATGACGAAGAGCGAAAGCTTATTGAGCAGGCGGCCCACGCCGGTCTGATTAACCTCAGGGTTAAAGATGACTTCGGTGACTATTTCATCATGTCATTGACGACTGAAGGGCGGCGCGAATTCAACCTCCCCGAGGTTAAGCGGAATCCGCTTTGGGCGCGGCTTCTCGCAATGATCTCCTCGGGTATCACCAGCCATTCGCGGTGATCCAGTTTGCAATGAAATTGCCCATTGCCGCATGCCCTGTGATGATGGGGCGGTGGGGTGTTAGGCGACCGGCTTGCTGCCGTAATCCCGTGCGATCAGCTCCGGCAGCGTCAGGACGCGCAACTCGTTTGCGTTCTGCTTAGCCTGCAAATAATCAAGGAACGGAATGTCACGAGCCGCGTCGTGATTGTGAATGTGAATAATAGCTGTTGTCCCGCGAAGTATGGCAAGGTCGACAACAGCTTGCATTTGTGCAGCCGACTGCCCGGTCGCCGTATTGCTGTTCATCATGAGTCCTTGATCAGCATCAAAGCCGAAGCGCGTATACTCCTGTCCGGTTAGCGTTGTTCTGCCGATCTTCAGGCCCGCCGCCTTGAGTGCGGTCTGAAGCTTTCCAACCGCGAAAGCGCCGCTCCAATCGACAGCAAGCGCCGGTTTCGTCTGCACCGGAACGGGATTGCTCAAGGTGAAATGCGTTGTGTCGGCCACGGCGGTGACGGTCGTTCCGGCTGGGATGCCGTAACCTGCCATGCTCATTCCGACCGCTACGGCAGTTGCGGGCGCGGCACCTGCAACAACGTTGTTCGATCCATCCCCGGTCAAGGCCGCGATCTGGATGCGGGTGGCATTGTTGTCGGTTTCACCGTTCGGATACCAGAACGCGTCCCAGCCCCATCCGAGCGCGCCCGCCGAAAGGCCATGATCAACAAGCCACTGCTTGCCTTCTGCTAGCTCCGTGACGACTGCAGCCGGGTTTGCCCTCAAGGTCATCAAGGCGTCGTCACGCGTGCCATCGAGGCACATCGCCGCGACACCCGCATCATACATTTCCTGAAGCTCTTCAATTAGCATACGGCCTGAGATGCGGGTTCCGTCCAGCCCGATCATCCCCCAAGGCACCATGCAGGTAAATTTCAGACTGCGATTCTGGTATTCCGGGAAAGCCTGCTGATGCTGCGACAGGAAGCCGTCATCGTAGGTTGGGCATATGGTCGGGATGCCGCCAGCGTTTCGCACGGCAGCATCCACCCGTAGCGTTGCGCCGTAGGGCAGAACTTGGGGAGCGGTGCCCATATACTTCGTTCCGGCACCGAGCGCCACGACGTTGGCATTTTCCGAGACGTGCTGTGCACCGAGCGAGTTGCTGCCGGAAATACTGGACGTATTGCCAAACCGAACCGCCACAGCAAATGAATTTGCTGCCGTTGAACCGACGGCCAAAAGTTGGGCTGCTGCCATGATGATCTCCTAGTATGTGGTTGGTTAGGCTCTGGTAGTGCGCGTGGTGCGCTCGAATGCGCGGTCTAGCCTCTCGTGGAGACCGTCGATGCGATTGCCGACGCCTTCGATGGCTCTGAGCAATTGCGCCGTCTGTTCTTGCATGCCAGCCTTGGTTGCGAATGTTTCTGCGGCATGGAGCTTGTGAGCGGCGAGGTCAGTAGTGGCCTTGTCTGCCTTGCCTTCTGCAGCCTTTATCCTGCCGTCCGTGGCCTTGTCTGCCTCCTTCACGCGGCTATCGATGCGCCACCAGATGCCCCAGCCAGCGCCAGCCACGGTCAGGAAGAAGAGAACCGCCTTCATGATTTCCTCTGGCGTCATTTCTTCACCGCCTTGCCAGCCAAGCCAGCATCGCGGTCGGCGTAGAAATCACGCAGCGCCAAATGGCGACGAACGCACGACAGCAGCCGTTCGCGGTCCTTGATCCACAGCTTCTCAAGCTGCGCTTGCGCCAGCGGCTTGTCGCCGATATCGACAGGCCCGACGCACTTCTCGAGCAACATGCTATCCGCCTTCCGCAACACAGGCGGCGGGACGACGACTAGTTTATCGTATCTGGTTGATACGGCGCACGCTGGGAGCACCAAGCACAGGCTTGCCAGCATCAGGATCTTGGTCAGCTTCACGCTGGAGCTCCTCAATTCTTTTTTCGAGTTGTTCGGTGATGGCGGCGTCGGCTGCAATGCGTGCGGCTTCGCGCTCTTTGGCTGCGTTGTTGGCCGCGTCCTGGCGCTCGATTTCGGCGGTGCGTGCGTCTGCGGCTTGCCGTTTCATCTCGGCTATCTCTGCCGTAAACTTGGCGCTAGCCGCACCGTACCCGCGGTCATAAATGCCGTCGTAAACCTTGTATCCAGCAAGGAGCACGAGGCCGGCCGCAAGCAGGATGGCCGCGCCCTGTACCAGCCATTTGTCGATGCCAAGGAATTTTGCGATCCACGTCATGCTAGTTGATCCTCCGGCGTTGCGGACTTTGTCACAGGCGGCTCTATCGGGTAGTAACCGCCCGCCGTCGCTCCGCTCTGCGTGATCGACTGCACGTAAGACCGCAGGTCCAAATGACCGACACCCAGATATGCGCCGGCGATTCCGAGCACGAAGGCGAAGCCGCTAGCCGCCACATACGCGGCCTGCAAATAAACGATGGCTAGATAGATCGCGCCCCAAGCAAGCGCGACGTTGATGCCAACGAGCCATTTTGAGAAGCGGCGCTTACTTCTTTTTATTGGTGCTACAGTCATAGCCGCCCCGCCACGGCCGCACGCAGCAGATCGCCGCACGCCTTGGCGCCCTTCACTTCAGGCGCGAATGCCAGCCGCGTGAAATCCCACTTGCCGCGCTGCTTGATCCCCAAGTTCCCCTGCACTTCAGCATGGCTAAGCACAGTGCGGGGCGTGACGGGGATGCCGTAGGCGTGGCACAAATCCGCCACCACGGAAGCCAACTTGTCCCACTGCGCCTTGGTCATCGGCGACTTGCCGGGATTAAACGGCGCCTCCGTCGCCAGAGCCATGCAGCACAACGACACGCCGATGCTGCCACTGTTGCAATTCAGCGTGTGAGCGGCATAGCCCTTCTTTGCTGGCGATTCGTTCAGTGCGATCGATGGGCGCCCGCGCACCACATTGCCATCGGCTTCAATCAGGATGTGATAGTGTTCACGATCGAAATTTGTCGCGTTGTGGCCGCCGGCCGTCCAATGGCAAATCACACGCTCCATTTGGGCGCGCGGAAGCCACCCCTCGGGCAGCGCAGTTGTGGTGGTCATTTGGTTGTCCTTGGTGGATTGGTGGCTAAGCAGAGCGCACGAGCCCGTTTGCAGGCGCGAGGACCGGCATGGCTTTCTCCAGAATGTGGGGAAGCGTGGATTGAGTTTGCGCTGTGGATATCGGGGAAAACCCCGAACAATCCTGAATGATGCTCACATAAAATCGACCGAAAGCTGCACCTGCACGCGGAGGCCGTCAGTCAAGTTCTCCAGATTGGGGAAGTATCCTACAAAAGAGGTAGATATAATTAGCGATCGCTTATGTTACGCATGCCTTCGCGGCAGTTGTATTGCCGTCGCCGCGCTATCAGAGCGGGTCGCATCTGGGGTGCGGCCCGTTTCATTTTGATCGATAGCATGTCGTTGAGGTCAGGCGCGGAAGCACCCGGCGCCAGTTGGCGGCGAGTAAGATATTCCTGTGGTGGTGAGATCAGATCGGCACGCGCCCGGTGGATATTAACCCGTCATTATCCTTACCGGATCATTGAGATGGTCGACAGCTGGCGAAAATCGGAGTCGTCCGGCCGAGCGCAAAGATCACCGTGGCATTAGGGAATGGTTTGTGACGGACGAGGGGCGCGCAGAGATCGAACGAATTGATACGTGGCGGGATTGGAAGTTTTAACCGTGCAGCCCGTAACCCAACAGTGAGTACAATGGCGCCAACTCTTCATCGCTTAGGGGACTATCAACTTTTGCGTTCTCGGGAGATCCCGAGATAGCGAAAAGCACAAGTAACACGGCTGGAACATCGAAAATAAAATCCGATGCATCCCGATTGGCGAGCCTTTCTCTGATGTAAGGCTTTTTGTCGAGCCATTCCCGCAGGTCGGCCGAAAAGTTTGCACCCGCAAACTTCTTATAGTGATCGATCAGCCGAGTGTTGAGAGGCGAAGGTATGGGTTCCCGGCCGGTGAGTGCACGATATTCCACCATGAGATCGGCCTCGACCTCGCGTGCCGACCTTTCTTTGGTGCGGATTATCTCGACCACTTCTGAGAAGTAATCGTCAGTCGCTTCGATGAGTGCCATGCTCTTGGCCGCGGCACGCATCATCTCCGGAGTAGTGGCAACGGAGGGCTTGTATATCGTGTCGTGCGTCAGCTCACTGTATGCATGTTGGAGCAATGTCCGAACTTGAATCTCACATGGAAGATCTGCCGGGAGATCCACCCCCGTGTTTCAAACCCGGTTTCGACCGGACTACGTAATGCAGTGACTGATAGTCGAAGACGGAGGGGTTGGCCTGTCGCTCTAACTCGAAGTCTCGAGCCTTATCCGCGGTCCAATAAGCGGTTGCGCTCTCAATGCATTTTCCTATCAGGCGGACATCTTCGTTCAGCAATACAACAAACCTCACACCGACTTTATCTTCGATGTCATTGTAGGGATCGGCATACTTTTTCCGGATGAAAGCTTTCTGAACAAGCGACTCCTCCGTCTTCACACGGGGGACGACAGGCATACGTAGAAACAGCCCCAAGCCTGTGGGGGCTAGTTCCACCGTTAGCAACTGCACAATCTTGTCGACAACGAAATGGCCCCAAGCATCATACACGGGGCGCTCACGTTGCCATCGTTCGACAAAAGCCTTTCGATCAGTCACAGCTGATCGGTCATCGTTCGATTAATGGTGATCTGGATCCACATTTGTTTGCCTTCGCCTCCAAACTCCTCAGCGGGAGCTTCTTTGATTGTAACTTCGTGGTTGTGCAACAATTCGGGCGGTACAGAAAACTCGATATTGTCACCGAATTAAAATTTCCTTCTCCTAAGCCGGGCGCCCATCTCGGCGGTATCCCTGACTACAGCCCGCTCGGGGAAGCGTTTCGACACCATGAAACGCTTGTAGGCGTCCTTTTGGTCGTTGGGCAGATACTTGTCTGCGAATTCGTGGGTAGTAAAGGTCGCTGCCTGCTCGGTCTTTACGAAAGTATAGAGCGCATCTCCGAGGTCGCGCTTCTTGTCAGGTGAAAACGGCCCGCGTCG
The DNA here is from genome assembly GCF_015353075.1 of Rhizobium sp. 007. Lineage (NCBI taxonomy): Bacteria > Pseudomonadati > Pseudomonadota > Alphaproteobacteria > Hyphomicrobiales > Rhizobiaceae > Rhizobium > Rhizobium sp. 007. The sequence continues at coordinate 2,012,543 of NZ_CP064187.1, forward strand.
CACAACTCTTTGGTCAGGTCGTAGAAGCGTGAGGTCTCGTATGCACCATTTGCTGGGAACAAGCAGCCAAAGAAGCTCTCGTAAAAGTATTGAGCAGCTGTTTCGCGGTGCGAACTCGAAATGTTGCTGTCGAAGATTATTGCTCGCCAGTAGAAACCGTCATCTTTGGGTTCCTGAACGAGAAAGCCGATTTTATACAATCGGGTGGCCGGCGTGAGAAAGATGTTGTCGAGGAATTCGGTAAGAATTTTCTCCGCGTTTTTGCTGCGTCGGAAGCCGCTCTGCGTTTCGGCCTTAATCACTCCCAGGAATTTTCGTTCAGGAACACCGAAGGATCCGTCGAATGCGATTACCACTCCTCCGGGAATGCTTCTCGCTTTCTGAGCAGATGCAAGACGCACCGCAATTTCCTTAGATACTTCAAGAAAATCAGTGTCATCAAGGTCGATAAGCCGGCCGGCGATATCGACCATGCTGCTAGCTGAAAAGTCAGAGATATGCATTTCAATGCTCTTTGACTGCGTCGACAGCGCTTCCGTTACTCGGAGCGTGAAGGCTCCCTTTGCCGCCGCCTCCAAATCTTCAAGCGCTTCACCGTACACGGGATCTTTTGGCTGCCTGTCGTCATCACGTTTCAACACCTCGTGCATGACCACGCGGTTAATCTTGAGGTTCTCCAGCTGCATTACGGCTCCGAATCAATGCTTGGTTGAAAGTAAAGTAGCATTGACAAACAACCCGTTATCACAACAGGAACATAAAGAGAACATTGTGCACGACGTGCGCGAAGTCAACAAGAAAATGGTTTTCTATTTTGAAGCTGGTCGTCGAGACTCGCCCGCCGCTCATCTGAACGCGTCCGGGCCGTAGTGCCAGCGGGAACGGAAACTTTTCACCGCGTCTTTGGTTTGACACACGGATCGCGCGGCACAGCCCTCCTGTAACAGTGCTTGCTTATGGTCCGAGCGATAGGAGCTTCTCGGCGCCAGCAAACCGATATTTGAGCCTCCAATGTTTTCCACCGGCCGGCGTGACATGGACGTAGAGCCCGCCGCTGTCGCTTAGTTTATAGGCCTTATCTTTCGCTGCTGCTTTTTTGATCGCTGTGTCGGTCAGCACTTATCATACCCCCAATGACGCGCCGCCTACCCCCATTCACACCCCCAATCTTGTGGGCTTGGGTGAATAAGATTGGCAACACATGGAAACAAAGAACCGCAAGAAGGCGTGAGTTTCAAGGCTTCTGGCAATTCATGAACTAGCATGGGAAAGATAAATGGTGGGTGATGTAGGGCTCGAACCTACGACCCGCTGATTAAGAGTCAGCTGCTCTACCAACTGAGCTAATCACCCGTTCGCGCTTGGCTGCGCGGTGTGACGGGGCGTATAAACAGGATCGCAGGCCTTGTCCAGCGCCCTGCGGAAAATTCTTTGATTAATTTCGAAGATTTTTCTGCATGGCTGAAATGGGAATGAAATCAAAGGTCGAGCGTACCCGTGGCAAGGCGCACCGCCTGCCCCCCGATCCGGGCATTGGAGATGGTGCCGGCCTCGACATCGACATGCAGGTGGATGAAGGATGGCCGCCCCATCTCCACCCCCTGTTCAATCGTGATCGGATGATGGCCGTCCGGCAGCCGGTCGAAATGGTGGATCGCTCCCGAAAGTGCCGCGACTGCGGAGCCGGTTGCGGGATCCTCGGATATCCCCATGTCGCTTGCAAACATGCGCGCGTGGAACTTCGCCGAATGGTTGACGCCGGCGCGGCAGTAGATATAGGCCGAGGCCAGCGAACCGTCGACGAAGGGCACGGTCTTTTCAAAGAGCTGCGGATCGAATTCCAGCCGTTTTGCAACCCCGACATCGTGGACCGGCACGAGCAGGAAAGGAACGCCGGCGCTCCAGATCGAGGGCACGTGATTTTCGAAACCGATCTCCGTCACCTTGAGCGACAGCGCATTGGCGATGCCGAGCTTTTCGAGCGGCATATTGATCTGCTGCGATTTCCGCGGAAGATCGAATTCGGCAAAGCTCACCTCGCCCCGCCGCAGCCGGACCGCGCAGCGCACCGGCCCGACATTTTCCTCCAATACCGAAACGAGATCGAGCGTCATGTCGCGGCCGTGCGCCTCTTCGGCAAGGGCAATCGCCGTGCCGACGGTCGGGTGGCCGGCGAAGGGCAGTTCGCGGCCCGGCGTGAAAATCCTGAGCTTGGCTGTATAGGCTGGATTTGCCGAGGGGCGTACGAAGACTGTCTCGGAGAGATTAATCTCGCGGGCGATCGATTGCATCGCCTCCTCGCTGAGATCGTCGCCGTCGAAGATGACGGCCAGCGGATTTCCCGCGAGTTTGCGGTCGGTGAACACGTCATAGACGCTGTAGCTGCGCGCCACATCGGCCTCCTTAATCGGTCATCGAACCTGCAACCTGCCCGACCGGCGAAACGAGTGCAAGATATTAGCCCTCGTTTGTACTAGCGAAATACCAATCGATGATCGGAAGCATGGCGACGTTATAGGGATAGGCCGAGTGATCAGCAGAACGGATCGCAACCGCTCCGGCAATTTCCTTGTCCTCGGCAACGAGCATATGGGCCGCGATCCGCCCAATCATTTCGTCCGCAGCCAGGCCGAAACGGAACAGCCGGAACACGGTGACCGCGCGGCGGAAATGGCAGGCGTAGTAAGTGGTATCCGGCGTTGCATTGCGAAGTTCCATGCCTGTCTCCTCGAGCACTTCGCGCCGCATATTGCTCTCGACGTCGCAACGGCCGCCGGCGATATCGTCGAGGTCCAGCGAGCCGGCGGCGCAATAGACCTGACCGGCATTTGCCGTATGCGCGCCCATGCGCACGGCGATGATCGCGCCATCTGACGAGACCATGATGCCGAAGGCAAAAAGGTGGATGCCGCCGCGGCGCTCGGCCTGCTTGCGCCACCACAGAAAGGTGGAGAAGGGAATGATGTGGCCCCTGCCCGCAATACCGCCATCGTTCAACGCAAGCTGATGCTGAAACACCATACGACCATCGAAAAGCTCCGGTTTGGCCGATATCTCGCGCTTCCAGTTCTCGCTCGCGAGTGCTGCATTCTGCAGATGATAAGGATGCTCGCCCGCCAGCACGCGAAGGTCGATGGAGGCGACAGGAAAAACAGTCTTCTCCGGCGGCCAGCCGGTAAGATCGTCTGAAAATGCAAGACTCATGTCAAATCCAGTGTCATGACGACGGGGCAATGGTCGGAGGCTTTCGGCCGATCCCAGCCGGTGCGCGGATAGCGCTCGACCTCCTGGCCGGGCGGAAAGATAGTGCGGAAGGGCTGACCGTTGCGGATGATCTCCGGCACCCGGCCGGTGTTCGCTTGCGCAAGCGCCGGCGAGAGCCAGAGATAGTCGAGCTGGCAAAGCCACTGCTCTTCCGGTCCCCGCGCGTGATAGAGCGTCCAGCGGTCGAGCGGATCGCGGCGGCGCGCGACATTCTCGGCAAAACCGTCATGGCTGAACACGTCGAGCGCGCTTTCGGTTTCGTCCGTGTGTTCGAAACGGTATCCGCTGCGACGCACGCCGATGACGTTGACGCGCTCCTGGTAGTCGTTCATGTCGCCGCAGATCACGAAATTCTTCCTGGCGGTATGTCCGGCGCCGAAACGGCTCTCGACAATCCGGCGCACGGCCAGCGCCTCCGCCCGGCGGACAGGCATCGTTGCCTGCCGGCTGCTGACGCCGTTGGTGCGCGGCCCATCCATCGACTTGAAATGCACGACATAGAGCGTCAGCGGCACACCGCCGATCGAGAGATCAAGTTCCAGGCAGTCGCGCTTGAAGATCTTGTCGTCGATGCGATTGGTGAGCGCCAATTGATCGTTGAACAGATCGAGCTCGCGATAGGTGAGCATCGCGTGGCTCTTGATCTCCTTCAGTTCGATCTTCTGGCCGTCGTGCGTTTCCTCGCGTACGAGGACCGCGACATCGATGCCGCGGCTGTCATTACCCTTGACGAGATACTTCTGCCGGTAGCCGGTTCCCACCATCCGGAAAAGATAACCGTACTCGAAGGCTTGCAGTGCCCCCATGCTATCAATTTCCTGCAGGCAGAGAATGTCCGCATCGGCATCGGCGATCGCAAGCGCCGTCATCTGACGTGTATCGTCGGTCGAGGCGACGACCCGCGCTTGCTCGAGCTGCTGGTAGACGCCTTCGCTCTGTATCTCAAAAAGCTTGATGACGCGGTCCTGGCGCAGTTGGTTGCGAAAACCGGTAAAATCGAAACGCGTCATCAGGTTTTCGACGTTGAACGTGGCAATGCGAAGCGACATCGAACATTTCCGGTTGGCGTTATGTCATTTGTAGAGACGAAAGAGGCATTCGGGAAGGCAGCGAGACGGAAATCAGAGCCGCCATGCCGAACGGATCGCAATCTTCAGCGCATCGCCCGCCTGCACCGTCGTGCGGCTGAAGGCACGCAGCATCTGGCCGTCCGCCAGGGCGAGTTTCAGCGCATAACGCTCGCCTTCATAGAGAACCGATTCCACCGTGGCCGGAATGCCCCCGCCACCGAGCAGGACGTCTTCCGGACGCACGAGCATATCGATCTGCGGCCCCTCGCTCGGTTGATCTAGAATGATGGCCTGCAGCGCATTCCAATCGAAATTTCGCTTATCACCGCCAGGGGACCGCGTAGTCAGGATCGCCCCCCGCCCGATCAATCCGCCGACCATCCGGCCTTCCGGGCGTGCATAAATCTCGGCAGGCGGCGCGACCTGCAGCAGGTGGCCCTCCGACATCACCGCAACGTCCGTTGCAAGCGCCATGGCCTCACTCTGGTCATGCGTCACATAGATCATGGTGGCGCCGGAGCGCAAATGAAACTCGCGGAAACTCTCTTCCATCTCCTGCTTCAGGTGCCGGTCGAGATTGGCGAGCGGCTCGTCGAGCAGAACCACATCTGGCGATGTCACCAGGCAGCGCGCCAGCGCCACGCGCTGGCGCTGGCCGCCAGAGAGGTCGGCCGGACGCCGCTCGGCGTATTCCGCAAGCCGCACGGTCGAAAGGGCGTCTCGCACCTTCCGGCGATAGGCTTCGCCCACAATGCCGCGCACCTTCAGAGGATAACCGACATTATCGGCGACATTCATATGCGGCCAGAGCGCGTAGGACTGGAAGACCATCGCCATGTTGCGCCGTTCGGGCGGCAGGGATTGCGACGCGTCCGCAAGCAGCCGCTCGCCGAGATGGATCGAGCCGTCGGTCGGCGTCTCGAAACCTGCAATCATTCGCAGCACCGTCGTCTTGCCGCAGCCGGAGGGACCGAGCAGCGCCAGGAATCCACCCTCGCGCACGTCGAGTGAAAGTGCGCTCACCGCTGGTCTTCCAGTGCCGAAATCCTTACCGACATGATTGAGGATCAGCTTCGCCATGGCACCACTCCCTTGGGCAGCCGCTTTGCCAGCAATTCCAGAAGCAGCATCATGACGATGACCATCAGGACGATAAGCACGGAAAGCGCAGACGCCAGATCCGAACTGCCGCTGTCATCGAGATTGTAGATCGCCACGCCAAGCGTCTGGGTGCCCGCAGACCAAAGCAGCGCCGAAATCGTCAGTTCGTTGCAGGCAATTAGAAAGACGAGGATGACCGAGGCGCCAGCCGCAGGCGCAATCAGCGGCACTATGATATCCCTCAGCCGGCGGAAGAAGCCTGCGCCGGAAAGCCGCGCTGCCTCCTCCAGCGCCGGATCGAGCTGATGGAACGCGCTGACGACCGGCTTCAGGCTGACGGCAAAGAAGCTGGAGAGGTAGGCGATCAGGATGATCCAGATCGTGCCGTAGAACGTGATGTTGAGAACCGGCAGCGGCGCGGCGAAGACGAGGATGAAACAAACGGCAATGACGATGCCCGGCAGCGAATAGGGTATCTCAATCAGACTTGAGACGGCGCGCGAAATCGCATCTCTGCGCCGCGTCAACGCATAGGCCGACAGAACAGTCACCAGCAGGAGACACATGGCCGTTCCGGCCGCAAGAGAAAGCGAATTGACGAAGGCCGTCCGCGTCACCGCCTGGCGAAAGAGGATTTCATGAAAAGCGTTGAAGGACATGGTCTTGAAGCTCAGTGGCACGCCATAGGCCGGCACCAGCGCGCCGGCGAGCAGCGCGAAGAACGGTGCGGCCAGCATGAAGAACAAGATGACCCAAAGCAGCGGCGCGAACAGATATTTCCAGCCACCGAGATCGAAGGTGGCAGTCGCACCCGAAAGGCCAAGCACGCGATAGTCTCGGCCGCGCAAGGCCCGATCCTGGATCGCAAGCCCGGCGACGGAGATAATCGCGATGATGGCCGACAGCAGAGCGACTTCGCCGAATGTGCGGCTGGTGAAGGCCGAGAATTTCGAGAAGATCAGCGTCGGTAAGGTGTAGATCGAGGCAGGAATGCCGAGGATCGCCGGGATGCCGAAATTGCCGGTGCAGGAGACAAACGAGATCGCCGCACCCGCGATGACACCGGGCAGCGACAGTGGCAGGATGATATCGCGAAAGACACGAAAGCTGGATGCGCCGGAAAGCCGCGCGGCCTCGACGCCGTCGCGCGGCAATGCCATCAGCCCGGCCCTCAGAGCCAGGTAGACGAGCGGCGCGTGCTGCACGCCATAGAGCAGCGCAATACCGCCGACCGAATAAAGCGGCTGCGGGGAGCCGAGCGGCGGCGCGATATGCAGCGCTTTGAGAAGCGGGCTCGACGGGCCGGACATCTGCACCCAGGCGAGAGCCGTCACCTGCGGCGGGATCATCATCGGCAGCACGAAGAGGAAGCTCAACAGCCCCTTCCCGCGAATATCCGTCAGTGTCAGCAGAAATGCGAAGGCGCAGCCGATGACGAGTGAAATCACCGTGCCAAGGATGGCGGTGACGATCGTGTAATAGGTGGCCGACCAGAGTGCGGGATCGGCAAGCACGGCAGACACGCCGCCATTTGCCAACGCGGCGATGCCTGCAACGGCAAGCCGCGCCAGCGGCAGCACGCTGAGGATCAGAACCACCAGAATGATGAGAGGAAACAACCAGGCCGGCTGGCTGCTTCCTGCACGAACATATCCCTGCATCGGGTATCCGGTGGTGATCAGTTCGATCCGTAGATGCCCGAGAAGGTCTTCAGATCCTGATCGGTATTCTTCAACGCTTCGCCAGCCTTGATCGGCAGCACCTTGATGCTGTCGCGTGCAGGGAAGCCTTCCGGCAGCTTCATACCGTTGCGGGCCGGAATATAGCCGAGCTTCAGGAAGCCTTCCTGACCCTTTTCGGAAAGCACGTAGTCGACGAATTTTTTCGCCGCTTCGGCGTTCTTGGTGCTTGCTAGAATGCCGACCGGCTCGGTCACGGCCGAAACACCCTCTTGCGGGAAGACGAACTCGACGGGTGCACCCTTTGCCTTCTCGCGGATCGGCATATAGTCGACGACCATGCCATAGGCCTTTTCGCCCGAGGCGACCGACTTCAAGACAGCGCCGTTGCCGCCGGCAGCTATGGCACCGTTTGCGGCAAGCGCCTTGTAGTAGTCCCAGCCGAGGCCATCGACTGCAGCCAGCGTCTGGGCGTGGATGAGCGCGGCACCCGAGGTCAGCGGGCTCGGCATGGCAACGAGGCCCTTGGCTTCGGGCTTCGTCAGATCCTTCCAGCTCGCCGGCTTCATCGAGGCCGAGGTATTGTACATGATGCCGGTGGTGATCAGCTTCGTTGAATAGTAGTGGCCGTCAGCATCGTAGAGAGCGGCGTCGTAGCTTGCGGCTTCCGGCGACTTGTAGGCGAGCAGCTTGCCGGCCTCCTTGAGGCGCTCCAGCGTCACCGTATCGGCGATCAGCAGCACGTCGGCAACCGGGTTGCCGGCTTCGATCTCGGCCTGCAACTTCGCCATGATCTTCGGCGTGCCGTCACGCACCCAGTCAACCTTGACCTCCGGATTTTCGGCCATGAAGCCATCGACCGTCGCCTGCGCGTCCTCGTTCGGCTGGCTGGTATAAAGCACGAGATTGGCAGCCTCAGCCGAAACGGAAACGAGACCGGCAGCCAGCAATGCGGCAAAGATGGAGAGCTTCTTCATGGCAATTCCCTCATGATGAACATGACGGTTCCATAGAGAGGCCGAATAACATGATTGTGACAGTCGGCCATGGCCTCCGCGAATACTGGCGCGAGCCGCACTTGACCACGACGGTACCCCGCTATTTTCTAACCCGCGTTTCTTTTTTGATTTTGAATTTGGGAGATGAGCAATGGAATATCGTCTACTTGGCCACTCGGGCCTCAAGATTTCGACCGTGACGATGGGCACGATGACCTTCGGCGGCAAGGGCTGGGCGAAGATGGTCGGCGATCTCGGCGTTTCCGAAGCCCGCCGCCTTGTCGATCTGTGCCTCGATGCGGGCGTCAACCTGATCGACACCGCCGATGTCTATTCGGCCGGCGTCTCGGAGGAAATTCTTGGCGAAGTCCTCGGCGGCAAGCGCAAGAACGGCGTGCTGATCGCGACTAAGGCGCGCTTCCCGATGGGCGACGGCCCGAACGATGCGGGCTCGTCGCGCCAGCACCTGATCGCGGCCTGCGAGGCAAGCCTCAAGCGCCTGAAGACCGATGTCATCGATCTCTATCAGCTTCACGAATGGGACGGCCAGACGCCGCTCGAAGAAACCATGGAGGCCCTCGATACGCTCGTGCACCAGGGCAAGGTCCGCTATGTCGGCTGCTCGAACTTTTCAGGCTGGCACATCATGAAGGCGCTCGGCATTAGCGAAAGGGACAAGCGCCAGCGCTTCGTCAGCCAGCAGATCCACTATACGCTCGAAGCCCGCGACGCCGAATACGAGCTGCTGCCCGTCAGCATCGATCAGGGGCTCGGGGTTCTCGTCTGGAGCCCGCTGGCGGGTGGTCTCCTCTCCGGCAAGCATCGCCGCAATCAGGCCGCTCCGGAAGGTACCCGTCAGTTTGCCGGATGGACCGAACCACCGATCCGCGACGAAAACCGCCTCTGGAATATCGTCGAGACGCTGGTGGCGATCGCCGAGAGCCGCGGTGTATCGGCCGCGCAGGTGGCGCTTGCCTGGCTGATCGGCCGCAAGGCCGTGACTTCCGTCATCATCGGCGGGCGCACCGAAGCGCAGTTCAAGGACAACCTCGCCGCTGCCGAACTGAAGCTGACCGAGGAGGAGCGCAGGCGCCTCGACGACGTCAGCCTGCCGCCGGTGATCTATCCCTATTGGCACCAGCTCAATACGGCGAGCGACCGTCTGAGTGAGGCGGACATGGAATTGTTCGCCCCGCACCTGAAGAAATAGGCTTCTAAGGGATCGGCGGCGCTCAGCCTTCGATTTCCTTTGCGATCAGCTTGCCGAGGCGGCCGATGCCTTCCTCGATCATGACGTCGTTGGCGCAGGAGAAACTGACGCGGATCGTGTTTTCGCCCGAGCCGTCGGCAAAGAAGGCCCTGCCGGGAACGAAGGCGACCTTTGCGGTCTCGATCGATTTTGCAAGAAGCGCCGCACCGTCCATGCCCTTCGGCAGCGTGATCCAGATGAACATGCCGCCTTCCGGCTTCGTCCAGGTGATACCGGCTGGCATATGCTTGGCAAGTGCGGCCAGCATCGCGTCGCGGCGGTGGCTGTAGGCCGCCTTGATCTTTGCGACCTGCGCATCGAAGCCGCGCTCGGCGACCTGGGTGATCGCCATCTGGTTGATCGTCGAGGAATGCAGGTCAGCGGCCTGCTTCATCAGCACCAGCTTGCGGATAACCGGCGCGTTGGCGACGACGAAACCGACGCGAAGACCGGGCGCCAGCGTCTTCGAGAAGCTACCGCAATAGATCGTGCGCGTGTTGTCGATATGCCCCTTCTTGGCGATCTCCAGCGCCAGGATCGGCGGGATCGGCTCGCCGTCATAACGCAGCGACTGATAGGCGGCATCTTCGATAACGGCGATATCGAGTTCTTCCGCAAGTTCGAGTACCTTTTCACGGCCCGCGCGATCGACGGTCTCGCCGGTCGGGTTCGAGAAGTCCGCCGAGAGATAGGCGAACTTCACCTTGCCGCCGTTCTGGGCGGCGGTGGCGCGGTAGGAATCCGGCGTCCGGTTGCCGTTCGGCGTCAACTGATCGTAAGACGGCTCGTATGCATTGAAGGCCTGCAACGCGCCGAGATAGGTCGGCCAGGTGACGAGCGCCGTATCCTTCGGCGACAGGAAGAGCTTGCCAAGATAATCGAGGCCCTGCTGCGAACCCGAAACGATGAAGACATTGTCGAGCTCACAGGGGATATCGAGCGCAGCCATCTGCTTCACCAGCCATTCGCGTAGCGGCTTGTAACCTTCGCTCACCGAATACTGCAGCGCCGAGCTCACTGCCGCACTATTGAAAATATCGGCATAGGCCGCCTGGAATTCCTTGTCGGGAAACAGCGCCGGATCCGGAATGCCGCCGGCAAACGAAATGATGTCCGGCTGATCGAGAAGCTTCAGCAGCTCGCGGATTTCCGATGCACGCATGCGCGACGATCGCGTCGCAAACATATTCTCCCAATTCAACATGGGCATTTCCTCATATTTTCTATAGCCGCCACCAGACCATGCAGCGGCATTTATGTCAATAATGCTGACCTATTTTCTTGTCCTGGTAACAAGTTTCAGGTCTTGTATTCGAAAGCTGCAAGCACAGGAATAGCGAGACAAAGGAAATTGAGCGGATCTTGACTGCCCATGCTGTATTCTTGCCTTATGGATATCGATAAAGCAGAGGCAAGAATGGCAACTGCGACCTTATCTGCGAAATTTCAGATTTCCATTCCGAAGGAGGTCCGGGACCAACAACATTGGTCGGCCGGACGGGAATTCGTCTTTCTCCCGAAAGGAAAAGGCGTATTGCTGATGCCTGTGCCGGGATTGAACGATCTCCGCGGCCTTGCGCAAGGCGCAAACCCAGAGAATTACCGCGACAGAAACGACCGCTTTGACCCGCCACATGCATCGTCGTACCGCTCGATACAATGCTCGCCCGGCGGGCGTCAGAGGTCTCGGCCTCTCACAAGCTGGCCATGGCCGACGCTATCGTCTATGCGACGGCAGAGCTTCACGATACCGATATTTTAACGCTGGACGCTCACTTCAAAGATTTGGAGCGTACCGTTGATTTCGAGAAAGCTTGATGACGCCCTCATTCTATGACGAAAATGCCGAAGTCTATGCCTTGCGGAACCGCAAGCTGCCGACGGCGCGGCTCGACGCGTTTCTCTCCGCCCTACCTTCCGGCGCCTGCATCCTCGAACTCGGTTGCGGCGGTGGACAGGATAGTGCCTATATGCTCTCCAAAGGCTTCGACGTGATGGCGACGGATGGCTCGGTGGAACTGGCCAAGCAAGCTGAAAAACTGATCGGCAAGCCCGTCAAGGTGATGCGCTTCGAGGAGTTGGAAGCCAAAGACGAATTCGACGGCGTCTGGGCCGAGGCCAGCCTGCTGCATGTGCCGCGAAAGGACTTGCCCGCTGTGCTAGCCCGTATCCGCCAGGCGCTGAAGGATGGCGGCGCGCTCCATGCAAGCTTCAAGGCGGGGACGGCAGAGGGACACGATAGCTTCGGCCGGTATTACAACTACCTTTCCGCGGCCTGTCTGTTTGAATTGCTGATGGCCGGCGGCTGGCGGAACATCACCATCGATGAAGTCGATGGTAGCGGCTACGACAACAAGCCGACGCGCTGGCTTCACCTGCGAGCACAATAATGAAAGGGCCGGAGCTTCCGCCCCGGCCCTTCCAATTCCAGCAGTCAAGACGCGCCTAGTTCACGCTCTTGTCGACCAGCTTGTTCTTGCCGATCCACGGCATCATGCCGCGGAGCTTCGCGCCGACTTCTTCGATCTGGTGCGAGTCGTTGACGCGGCGGATGCCCTTGAAGCGCGAGCCGCCGGCGCGGTATTCCTGCATCCATTCCGACGTGAACTTGCCGGTCTGGATGTCTTTCAGGACGCGCTTCATTTCGGCCTTGGTTTCTTCGGTGATGATGCGCGGGCCGGTGACATATTCGCCCCACTCGGCCGTGTTCGAGATCGAGTAGTTCATGTTGGCGATGCCGCCTTCATAGATCAGGTCGACGATCAGCTTCACTTCGTGCAGGCACTCGAAATACGCCATTTCCGGAGCGTAGCCGGCTTCGACCAGCGTTTCGAAACCAGCGCGGATGAGCTCGACGAGACCGCCGCATAGAACGACCTGTTCGCCGAAGAGGTCGGTTTCGCATTCTTCGCGGAAATTGGTCTCGATGATGCCCGAACGGCCGCCGCCGACGCCGCAGGCGTAGGAGAGAGCGAGTTCAAGCGCATTGCCGGACGCGTTCTGGTGAACGGCAACGAGGCAGGGAACGCCGCCGCCCTTCTGGTATTCGCCGCGAACCGTATGGCCCGGGCCCTTCGGCGCGATCATGACGACGTCAACGGAAGCCTTCGGCTCGATGAGGCCGAAGTGGACGTTGAGGCCGTGTGCGAAAGCGATCGCGGCGCCGTCGCGGATGTTGGCAGCGATTTCCGACTTGTAGATGTCGGCCTGCAGCTCGTCAGGCGTCGCCATCATCATCAGGTCGGCCCACTTGGCGGCTTCTGCAACCGTCATGACCTTAAAGCCGTCGGCTTCGGCCTTCTTGACGGTCGGCGAACCAGCCTTGAGCGCGATGACGACGTTGCCGGCGCCGCTGTCCTTCAGGTTCAGCGCGTGGGCGCGGCCCTGCGAACCGTAGCCGATGACGGCGACCTTCTTGGACTTGATGAGGTTGAGATCGGCATCACGATCGTAATAGACGCGCATTTGAAGTTCCTTCCCTTTTGCTTGTCGTGTTGATTGGTAAAACAGCGGAACTCAGCTCAGCGCCGGCATTTCCGCCAAAACCTTCTCCGTGCCGTAGAGGCGGAGGAAAGCAGTCACCGCCCTCTCCGCCTGCCGCGCGGTATCCTTGAGACCTGGCTCGCCGAGCAGCATGCGCACATGCAGGTCAGAGACGATCAGGCCGTAAAGCGTGTGATAGGCCTCGTCGGCATCATAAAAGCGCAGCAGCCCTGCCCGCTTCCCCGCATCGATCAGCGCCATGGCGCGGCGGTCGATCTGGCGGCGGCCGCGCTCCAGAAGCAGCTTGCCGAGCTTCGAGCCGTCGCGATGCGACTGGCCGATCGCCAGCCTGTTTAGCGCCAGCGAAACATCGCCGGCCAGAACCTCCAGCAGGTCGCGTGCGAAGAGGACGACATGGTCATGCAGACTCGTCGCCGTCAGCCGTTCGCCGTTGCGCTCGAACGTGCGCACCTTGCTGGCCTGATAGGCAATCATCGCCGACAGCAGGCCATCGCGGTCGCCGAACCATTTGTAGAGGCTTTCCTTGGAGCAGTTGGCAGCGCGTGCGACGCCCGACGTCGTCAGCGCCTTCTCCCCGCCATCGACAAGGAGCTGCAGCGCCTGCTCCAGAACGGCGTTCTGACGCGGCGAAAATTCGCTGGGCTCCAAGGTTTCGACAGACACGATATGCGCTCCCAAAATACGTACCGTACGGTACGGTTCGTGGATGCTTATCGCGCAGTCGCCCTCACCCGTCAAGAGGGGGACGAGAGGCGAAGCAAAAATTTTCTGGAGCCGGCCGCTTTATTCGGCAGCGGTCGCCAAGCGCTCTGCGTCGACGTCGCGCGCAGGCGAGATGCCGTAGAGACGACTGTATTCCCGGCTGAACTGCGACGGGCTTTGATATCCGACGCGATGCCCGGCCATTCCGGCATCCAGCCGCTCGACCAGCATCAAGCGACGCGCCTCGTGCAGGCGGAGCTGCTTCTGGAACTGCACCGGCGTCAGCGCGGTGACAGATTTGAAATGATGATGGAACGACGAGACGCTCATGCCAACAAGCTCGGCGAGCGCTTCAATCCTTAAAGGTCTTGCATAATTTTCCCTGAGCCATCCCACGGCGCGGGCAATCCTGTTGCTCTGGCTTTCTGCGAGCGCAATGTTCAAGAGGTGCGGGCCGACGGGCCCGGTCAGCACGCGATAGAGGATTTCCTGCTCGATCAGCGGTGCCATGGCAGCGATATCATTTGGACGGTCAAGCAGGCGCACCAGCCGCACGGCCGCCTCCAGCAGTTCCGGCGGCGCGGCGTTGACCGCCATGCCCCGCAGCCCCTCGGTATGCGCCGCTGGACGGGGGATATCGACGCGGCGCAGAAGCGCAGCAACCCTTTCGGCATCGATCGCCATTGCAAAGCATAGATGGGGCGCCTCCGGGCTTGCCTCCGTCACGCGCCAAGCGACCGGAAGGTCAAGTGACGTCAGAAGATAGTCGCCGGTGCCGTAGTTCAGCGTTTCCGTCCCGAGCCTGACGCTCTTTGCGCCCTGCAGCACCATAGCGACGCACGGGCGGTAGGCCGAGTGAAAGGGTCCCGCCGGCTTTGAACGGCGGCTCAGGAAGAGGTTGCCGATGGCCGTCGCGAACTCGCCCTCCCCGGACGTATGGCGCGCCGCGATAGACGCGATTTCCTGATAAGGGTTGAAGGGCAATGTCATGGGATAACTCGTTCTGAGATGGTGCAGGTCCACCTTATCTAAGCTTCACGGCAGCATCCTACAAACCCGAAGTCGCATTATCAGGTCTCGGGAAGCAAGGGAGTGGCCGCCATTGCGGAAATGGACCGCTGAGGACAGCTCGGCGTCAGGATCGGCCGTTGCGGCATTCGCGAAACCTCCTATTCTGCCAAGTTGCAAAAGCCTCATGCGGAACTCGCGCGCTTTGGTCAGTATCTTGCGGCAATGAATTTGAGCCTGTCGAGAGGAAAATGATGCGTTTTATCAATCCTATTCCTTTCGTTCGCGACATCAATCGCTCGAAGGAATTCTACAACCAGCTGCTCGGCCTGAAAATTATAGAGGACGCCGGAAATTTCGTCCTTTTCGAGTCCGGCTTTGCAATCCATGAGGGACGATCGCTTGAACAAACGGTCTGGCGCCAGGCGCGTGACGGAGCCGAATCCTATGGGCGAAGAAACTTGCTTTTGTATTTCGAACATGGCGATGTCGATGCCGCCTTTGAAAAGATCGCGCCGCATGTGGAGTTGATTCACCCCGTAGAAAAACAAGCGTGGGGACAGAGGGTCTTCCGTTTTTACGATCCGGATGGGCACGCAATAGAAATTGGCGAACCACAGAGCTGAAGAGGAACATTTGACTTCGAATTGTCCGGATTATCCTGACAGGTCAGGTGAACCCTGACTGCGAAGGCAGCCTTCGAATTGGACACGCTAGTCGCTGAATACGGCCGCATTTTAGAGTGCATTGCGGCGAGGCAACAACGGAAAGATTGCTAGCTCTACTCAGGCCGGCTCAAGAAGCGGTTGAGGGGAAGAGCACCAACTCCAATCGGTCGTGGAAACGCGTCGGTCCCGCGGGGTTAGTTGGAGGCGTTGCGCATATCCCGACAATCTGCGTGGCGACGTTTTTCACACGTGAAGGTCCGCTGATCATCATCCTGTAGCACGGCCCAGCACACCTGAATGACAGCACCGAACCTGCGACTTCCGCCAATAGCATTTTGCTGGCGGGTAGCGGATTTGCAGGATCGTGCAAAAAGCTCGCAGGATCGCTCTAACGCCACCTTGCAGTTTCGATGCATTGTCCGGCCGTCCAATTCCTCAAATCAAAGGAAGATTCAGATGGCTATTGCAAAAGGCTATGCCGCCACTGACGCGTCAAAACCGCTGGCGCCCTTCACCTTCGAACGCCGTGAACCGAATGACGATGACGTCGTCATTTCCGTCCAATATTGCGGCGTCTGCCATTCCGATATCCACCAGGCCCGCAACGAATGGGGCAATTCGCGTTACCCGATGGTGCCGGGCCATGAAGTTGCAGGTGTGGTTTCGGCTGTCGGCTCGAAGGTCACGAAGTTCAAGGTCGGCGACCGCGTGGGCGTCGGCTGCTTCGTCAATTCCTGCATCGGCTGTGCCACACGCGATCTCGATTACGAGCATTTCTTGCCAGGTCTCACCCAGACCTACAACGACGTCGAAGCGGACGGCGAAACGCCGACCTATGGTGGCTATTCCGACTCGATCGTCGTCAAGGAAGGCTATGTCCTCTCCTTCCCGGACAACATCCCGCTCGATGCCGGCGCGCCGCTGCTTTGCGCCGGCATCACGCTCTATTCGCCGCTTCGTCACTGGGGGGCCGGTCCCGGCAAGAAGGTCGCAATCGTCGGCATGGGCGGTCTCGGCCACATGGGCGTCAAGCTCGGCGCCGCCATGGGCGCCGACATCACCGTGCTCAGCCAGACGCTGTCGAAGAAGGAAGACGGCCTGAAGCTCGGCGCCAAGGACTATTACGCTACCAACGATGCCGAGACCTTCAAGAAGCTCGCCGGCACCTTCGACCTGATCATCAACACGGTCGGCACGGCGATCAACTGGAACGCCTACCTCAACCTCCTGAAGTTCGACGGTTCCATGGTGCTTGTCGGCGTTCCGGAACATGCTGTTCCTGTCCACGCCTTCTCCGTCATCGCCGGCCGCAAGAGCCTTTCGGGTTCAATGATCGGCTCGATCAAGGAAACGCAGGAAATGCTCGATTTCTGCGGCGCGCACAACATCGTCTCCGAAATCGAGAAGATCGCCATCCAGGACATCAACGAAGCCTACGAGCGCGTCATCAAGAGCGACGTGCGCTACCGCTTCGTCATCGACATCGCCTCGCTGGCGGCCTGACAACGGAAGGGCGGCTCACCCGAGCCGCCTTTCTCTTAATTCTCTTCCCGCATGGTTTCCTTCTGGGTGATCAGCCGCGCGCTGTGCTGACCGCTGAGATAGATCCACAGCCAGCTCCAGGCAACGGCAAAGCGCGAGCGCGTCCCGATCAGGAAGTAGATATGGGCAATGCCCCATATCCACCAGGCGATCCACCCCTTCAGCTTGATCTTGCCGAAATCGATGATGGCAGCGCTTTTCCCGATCGTCGCAAGGCTTCCCTGATGCCAGTACCGGAAAGGTCCTGGTGCCGGCTTTGCCTGTAGGCGCGCGCGGATGACCTTTGCGACGTAAGCGCCCTGCTGCTTGGCGGCAGGCGCGATCCCGGGCACCGGCTTGCCGTTGTCCTGAACGACGGACGCCGTATCGCCGATGACGAAGACATCTGGCAATCCCGGCGCGCGAAGGTCTTTTTCGACAATTGCCCGCCCTGCCCGATCGGCGGGAATATCTAGCCATTTTGCCGCAGGCGAGGCCTGCACGCCAGCCGCCCAGACGATCGTCTTGCTGGCAATGAACTTCTCGCCGACTTTCACGCCGGCGGCGGTGCAGTCCGTTACGAACTCGCCGAGGTGAACCTCGACGCCGAGCTTTTCGAGCGCCTGCTGCGCATAAGCCGAAAGCTCCTCGGCGAAGCTTGCCAGCACCCGCGGCCCCGCCTCGATCAGCACGACCTTCGCCTTGCGCGTATCGATGTTGCGGAATTCCCGCGGCAGCGTCTTGCGCGCCAGCTCGGCGATGATGCCGGCAAGTTCGACTCCGGTCGGTCCTGCGCCGACGATTGCGAAGGTCAGAAGCGCATCACGCGTGACCGGATCGGTTTCCGTCTCCGCACGCTCGAAGGCGAGCAGCACGCGCCGGCGGATCGTCGTCGCGTCCTCCAGCGTTTTCAGGCCTGGTGCGACGGGCGCCCACTCGTCGCGGCCGAAATAGGCATGCGTTGCGCCCGTGGCCAGAACAAGCGTATCATAACCTAACGTCAATCCGCCGCGTAACGTCACTTGCTTTGCCGCGGTGTCGACGCCGGTGACTTCGCCGAGCAACGTCGTAACATCCGGCCTGTTGCTGTAGAGATGACGGATCGGCCAGGCGATCTCCGATGTCGATAGGATCGTCGTCGCGACCTGATAGAGCAGCGGCTGGAAGAGATGGTGGTTGCGACGATCGACCAGTGTGATCTTGGCCCCTGTACCCTTGAGCCCGTTGACGAGTTGTAGCCCGCCGAAACCCCCGCCGACAACGACGACCCGATGATCGCTCATGACATAACCTTTTTGCTGTTTTGCTGACGCAAATGTCGCCCTTTGCAGGGAGGTTTCAACGGCCGGTTCGACATAGCTGCCGTGCGATCTTAATCGGCATAGCCGACCGGGATCGCGCTGCCGCTTTTCAATATCTCCATGGAAATCGAAGCCGAGACGTCGAACAGCTCGATCTTGCGGACGATCTGCTTGTAGATGACGTCGTAATGTTCGACGCGCGGCAGCACGATCTTCAGGATGTAATCCTGATTGCCCGTCAGCCGATGGGCCTCGACGATCTCCGGAATGCCGCTGATCGCCCTGCGAAACGTCTCAATCCATTCGTCGGAATGATGCGCCGTCTTGATCAGCGCAAAGACGGTGGTCGGCACGCCCATCTTTTCGCGGTCGAGCACGACGATGCGTCGAGCGATGTGGCCGCTTTCCTCAAGGCGCTGGATGCGCCGTGAACAGGCCGAAACCGAAAGCGCGACGCGCTCTGCAAGATCGCTTACGGAAATGCCGGCATCGGCCTGGAGAAGGTCGAGAATCTTTCTATCGCGATCATCAAGCATTGCCATCTCTTTAATTGACGCTGATTTTTTGCACATTACAGAAATCTTACGCAAACTGATAGTTCGTTACTGCAATCAACGTCAAAGAATGCAAACATTCGGCGCAGCGACTGAGGCATGCTTTACGCGTCAGAAATCAAAAAGCAGGAGCGTGGAAATGCAGACAATTGGCCTGATCGGCGGCATGAGCTTTGAAAGCTCGGCGGTCTATTATCGTCTGGTGAACGAGATGGTGCGCGAACGCCTTGGCGGTCTCGCATCGGCCGAACTCGTCATGCATTCCGTCAATTTCGAAGAGATCGTCGCCATGCAGAAGGCCGGCGACTGGGACGGCGCTGCAGCACGCCTCGGCAATGCAGCGCTTCGCCTGCAGACCGCCGGCGTCCGCTGCGTTCTCATCTGCACCAATACCATGCACCTGATCGCCGATCAGGTGGCATCGCGCCTCTCGGTTCCGCTGATCCATATCATCGACGAGACGGCGAAGTCGCTCAAGGCAGCCGGCCGCAAGCGTCCGCTGCTGCTCGCAACCCGCTACACGATGGAGCATGGTTTTTACGCGGACCGCATGAAGGGCCTGGGCGTCAACGTGACGGTCCCGGATGCAGCCGACCGCACCATCGTTCACGACATCATCTTCAACGAACTTTGCGCCGGAAAGGTGCTCGACAGTTCGCGGACGAAGCTGATGGAAATCATCGAACGCGAACGCGCCAAAGGCGCAGACAGCATCATTCTAGGCTGCACCGAGATCTGCCTCATCCTGGACCCCGGCAAGCTGCCTCTGCCCGGCTTCGACACCACGGCGATCCATGCAAGGGCGGCCGTCGATTTTTCAATCGGCAAGGAGCGGAGCGATGAAACAGAAGCTGCATAACATGCAGTTTACTTGACTGAGTCAATCAATTGCAGGACAAAGTCTCCTATCAGGAGATTTTGTCCATGCCCGATTCCTCCCTTATCGATGCCGCCCGCGACTTCAATCGCTTCTACACCAACTTCCTCGGCGTGCTGAACAAGGCCTATCTCGACTCGCCGTTCACCTTGACGGACGCACGGGTGCTGTTCGAGATCGGCTCGCACGACGGAATAACCGCCGTCGCGCTCGTCCGCGACCTGCATCTCGATCCCGCCTATCTCAGCCGCATTCTGAAGCGCTTCCGCAGCGACGGTCTCATCGAGACGAAGGCCGATCCCGCCGACCTGCGCAGCCAGATCATCACGGTCACCGGCAAGGGAGAGGAGCAATTGCAGGAACTCGGCCGCCGCTCGAATGTGCAGATCGCCGAACGTTTCGATGCGCTTGCCCTTGGCGAGTCGCAAAGCGTCTTAAACGCGATGCAAACCATCCGCTCGCTGCTCGACCCGGGCGTCAAACCGTCCCCCGCGGTCATCCGCGCACATAGACCCGGCGATATCGGCTGGATCGTGCAGAGCCAGGGCAAGGCCTATGCCGAGGAATATGGCTGGGACATGCGCTTCGAAGGCCTGGTGGCCGAGGTCGCCGGCAAGTTCCTGGCGACCTTCGATCCTGCGATGGAATATTGCTGGATCGCCGAGCGCAATGGCATCAACGTCGGGTCTATTCTTGTGACGAACGGCGGCGACGGCGTTGCCAAGCTCCGCCTTCTCTATGTCGACGAGGCCGCGCGCGGGCTTGGTCTCGGCAAGACGCTGGTCGACGAGTGCATTCGCTTCGCGCGGGCGAAAGGTTACCGCCAGATATCGCTCTGGACCAACGACGTTCTGCACGCCGCACGCAGCATCTATGTCAAAGCCGGTTTCCGTCTTGTCTCCGAAGAGAGACACCGCATGTTCGGGCCAGAGGAAAACGGC
The DNA here is from genome assembly GCF_015353075.1 of Rhizobium sp. 007. NCBI lineage: Bacteria > Pseudomonadati > Pseudomonadota > Alphaproteobacteria > Hyphomicrobiales > Rhizobiaceae > Rhizobium > Rhizobium sp. 007. Next base: position 2,032,980 of record NZ_CP064187.1, read on the forward strand.
CAGACCTGGGTTCTCGACCTCTGATTTTGTCGTGTCGCAAAAGTTTCGCTTGATTTGGAAACGATCATTTCCTAATTAGGTGAGCCATGACGACGGCAACCCTCGATGACAAAATCCGATCCCGCGGCAGGCCGCGCGAATTCGACACGGACGCTGCGCTCGACAAGGCGCTCTGCGTCTTTTCCGAGCGCGGCTACCACGCAGCCTCGATCAGCGAATTGACGGACGCGATGGAGCTTACCTCCGGAAGCGTCTACAAGGCCTTCAAAGACAAGCGCGGCATCTTTCTTGCCGCCTTTGACCGGTACCGCGCCGTGCGCCGCGGCCTGCTTGATGAGCGCCTGGACAGGGTCGAGACCGGCCGCGACAAAATCCGTGAAATCCTGCGCTTTTACGCTGCGTCATCGCATGGCGTCATCGGCCGTCGCGGCTGCCTCGTCGTCGGTAGCGCCAACGAGCTTGCGATCTTCGACGAGGAGGCCGCGGAACGCGTCGCCGCTGCTTTTGCCGCCAACGAGGACTTGCTGCTGAACCTCATCCGGCTCGGCCAGTCCGACGGCTCGATCCTAAAAACGCTGGACGCTGTAACGGCTGCCCGCGCCCTGCTGTGCCTGACGAAGGGCATGCGCGTCGCCGGCAAGACCGGCCGCCGAGAGGACGACATGACCGCCGTGGCGGACGCCGCCATAAAACTTCTCGACTGACAGCGCTTCGCCCGCAACAAGCGGGTGGCGCAGAACGACTTCAAGACCGATCCTCCCCCAGATCAGCATACCGGAGTTTTTCATGAGCATTTCAACTGCAACGAATGAGACCGCTATACCCCGGGCGATCTCGCCTTTGATGACATTCCTTTTCGCGGCCGCCTGCGGCCTCGTCGCCGCCAATCTCTATTACGGCCAGCCACTGGCCGGCCCGATCAGTGCCGATCTCGGCTTCACGCCGGCAGCCACGGGCCTGATCGTGACGCTGACGCAGATCGGCTACGGTCTCGGCCTGCTCCTCATCGTGCCGCTCGGCGACCTGCTCGAGAACCGCCGCCTCGTGCTGATGCTGATCCTAGTATCGGCAGTCGCGCTCGTCGGCGCAGCACTCTCCTCAACGCCCGCCCTGTTCCTGCTGGCCTCGCTCTGTATCGGCCTCTCTTCGGTCGCGGTGCAGGTTCTGGTGCCTTTCGCCGCCCATATGGCGCCGGATGCGATGCGCGGCCGTGTCGTCGGCAACGTCATGGGCGGCCTTCTCTGCGGCATCATGCTGGCCCGCCCCTTTGCGAGCTTCATCGCCGAAGCCTCGTCGTGGCACATGGTCTACTACATCACCGCGGTCGTCATGGTCGGGCTGGTCCTCATCCTGCGCGCAAATCTGCCGGTTCGCACCCCGCACACGAAGCTCGGCTACGGTGCACTGCTTGCCTCGATGCTGCACCTTGCGATGACCTCCCGCATCCTGCAGCGCCGCGCGCTCTATCAGGCCGGAATGTTCGGTGCCTTCAGCCTGTTCTGGACGACGACGCCGCTTTTGCTTGCAAGCCCGGCTTTCGGCCTGACCCAGAACGGTATCGCGCTCTTCGCGCTTGCCGGCGCTGCCGGTGCCGTCGCCTCGCCGATTGCCGGACGCCTGGCCGATCGTGGGCTGACGCAGATCGCTTCGGCCTTTGCCATGCTGCTCGGCATGGTGTCCTTCGTCATCAGCCATTTCGCAGCCGACGGCTCGCTGACCGCGCTCATCCTTTTGACGGCAGCAGCGATCCTTCTGGATTTCGGCGTGACGACCAATCTGGTCTGCGGCCAGCGCGCGATCTATGCGATCAGCGCCGACCATCGCAGCCGTCTGAACGGTCTCTACATGGCGACCTTCTTTGCCGGCGGCGCTCTCGGCTCCGCGCTCGGCGGCTGGGCCTATGCGGCGGGTGGATGGACGATGACAGCCTGGATCGGCTTCTGTTTCCCGGCTTTCGCCTTCCTGCTCTTCCTCACCGAGGGGCGCGGCAAGTAAGCCGCGCCTCAACCTTCAGCGGTATCGAAGCGGGCGCGGGCGTCGCGAACGGCGTCATGATTTGCTTCCGCCCAGTTCAAAAGCAGCGCCAGCGTGGCGTAAAGCGAGCGTCCGAGTTCGGTGACCCGGTATTCGACGCTTGGCGGCTTCGTCGGAAACACCTCCCGCTCGATATAGCCTTCGCGCTGCAGGTCGCGCAGCGTCTGCGTCAGCATCCTCTGCGAGATATCTGGTATCTTCCGCCGCAGCTCACCGAAGCGGTATGGCCGCGCGGCAAGCGCTTCCAAAAGCAACGTCGACCACTTGCCGCCGATCTGCTGCATCATGTCCCGGACAGGACAATTGCTGAAATCGAGACTCCCCAGATCGATCTCCCGGCGGATGCCGGGGGCGGGCTTGCTCTTCAGATTGAGGACAGCGCTCATAATGGGACGGTTCCCTTTTGGTAACGTAGAGCGGAAAAACTGCCTTCTTTACAGCTCGAAGTCAATTCCTATTTTAGAGCTGCTCTCTTTTTGAGACCACCATAGAGGAAGACCTATGAGCGAAACGATTCTCGTCACCGGCGCGGCCGGCCAGCTTGGCCGGCGCGTCATTCATCACCTGCTCGAAACCTACAACGTTCAGGCCCGAAGCATCATCGCCGCCACCCGCGACCCGGCGAAACTCGCGTCGCTCGCCGCCAAGGGCGTTGCCACCCGCAAGGCCGATTTCGACGATGCGGCAAGCCTCGAAGCCGCTTTCAGGGGCGTCGATCGCCTGCTGATCATCAGCACCGACGCGCTCGCCGTCCCCGGCCAGCGTCTGACGCAGCACAAGGCCGCCGTGGAGGCTGCGGCAAAAGCCGGCGTGAAGCACATCGCCTATACCTCGATGCCCTCGCCGGACAAGTCGCTCGTCACTTTCGCGCCGGACCACCTCGGCACCGAGAACGCCATCAAGGCTGCCGGCATTCCCTACACGATCATCCGCAACGCCTGGTATTTCGACAACTATCTACACGGCATGCCGCATAACCTGCAGTCCGGCAGCTGGTACACGGCAAGCGGCGACGGCAAGGTTTCCAATATCTCCCGCGAAGACTGCGCATTGGCAATTGCCGCCGCCCTCGCCTCCGGAACGGGCGAGAGCGCGACCTACACGCTGACGGGCAGCCAATCGCTGACCGCCGACGAGATCGCCGCCGGCATCGCCGCTGCTGTCGGAAAGCCTTTGCAGGCCGTCAAGGTCAGCGACGAGCAGCTCGGCCAGGGCATGCGCGGCGCAGGCCTTCCCGATTTTGTCGCCGACATGCTGGTCTCAGCCGACGCCAACATCCGCGCCGGCAACTTCGACCTCCTCACAGACGACTTCAGGGCGCTGACCGGCAAGCAGACGCAGAAGCTCGAGGACTTCTTCGTTGCAAACAAGGCGGCTCTGCTGACGTAAAGCGTCGATTGCTGCCTCATCAAGAGTTGATGGGGAGGGCAAGGCGGGCATCTCCTGGCACTTCAATCGCAGGCAAGGGAGCGGCAAACAGGGCGCCGCTGTCTTGGCCTTCTCTCCCTTTTCTCATTCATGTGCCTTTCACAGGAATCCAGCGCGGCGCAGGAGACTCCCTTCAAGGTAAATGAGTCATTCACGGCGAAGACGCGTCGTAGCTGGATCTCTGTGACAATCCTCGGGTTTAACCCGAGGACAGAGATGAGAAAGATGAGACGTCGAGACCCTCTGCACCTCATTGCGCGCCCCTCGTCCTTCGAAAGAAGAAGCACTGTCCCTCATATCTTCTGCCCGCACGCACGGCAGAACCGCCGCACAGTTTCCGCCATGCCGTATCCCAGTGCATCCGCGGTCAGGCCGTGACCGATAGAAACTTCCGCAAGCCTCGGGATGCGCTTCACAAGCGGCGGCAGGTTGGCGACGGTCAGGTCGTGGCCGGCATTGACGCCGAGGTCGATTGCGAGTGCTGCGTCCGCCGTCTTGCCGAGCGCTTCGAGAATGGGGCCTGCCCGCTCCGGCGCATCGTAGCAGCCGCCATAAGGGCCGGTATAAAGCTCGATCCGGTCCGCTCCCGTCGCCTTGGCGATCTTCACCGCCTCGGCATCACCGTCGCCGTCGGCAAACAGCGAAACCCGGGTACCCATCTTCTTCAGTTTTGCGACGACATCCGTGAGAAAAGCCTGGTGCTTGCGGAAATCCCAGCCGTGGTCGGAGGTCGCCTGCGATGGATCATCGGGCACGAGGGTCACCTGCTCGGGTGCGGCACCTCTACAGAGATCGAGGAATTCCTGCGTCGGATAGCCCTCGATATTGAACTCGGCCTCCGGAAACTCGTCGTCGATCAGATTGCGGATCACCGGCAGGTCAGAGAAGCGGATGTGCCGCTGGTCCGGCCGCGGATGGACGGTCAGCCCGCTGGCCCCCGACTGCAAGGCGATGCGCCCCAGCGCCTCGACGCTCGGCCAGGGCAAATCGCGCCTGTTGCGCAGCATGGCGATGGCGTTGAGATTGACGGAAAGCGTCGTCGGCATGTCGATGATCCATTCAGTGCGATAAGCGTGAGCTGCTTTTTATGCCAATGGGCCCGGCGAGGCCAACGAGATTCGCATATGACTGCATGCAAATCTGTGATGGACGCCCGCATGGTCGGAAGTGTCTACGGCAGGAGTATTTCCCATTCCGCCGCAAGAAATTCAGCCGCCGCGGGCACCCTATCCGGCCAACCTTACGTTGGATATAAGTTTTCGGACGCTGCGTTGCTATCCTATTTAAAAGCGATTATTTTTAGCACTTACAAAAATGTCCGTTCACGCATAACGTGAGAATAAGTATCGAGTAAGTACGCCGCGTACTGCTTCTTCCCGACGACAAGAACGCCTCGAGGAAACACCACTCCGCAGCGCCTTCGAAGCAACTGGCAAAACCGCATGAGGTGCAACTTTTGCCCCAGGAGGGTTCATGCCAGACGGTACCAAACGTGCCGCCGCCGGTAAGTCTTCGGAGCGCCGGTCCAGATACCGGTTCCTGCCATCTGCCGCACTGCCGCCGGATTTGCCTGAGGGACCGGTGCCTATCGCCGAGATGGCGAACGCATTCGGGGTCACGCACAGGACGCTGCATTTCTACGAAGAGAAAGGACTGCTGTCGGCAAATCGTATCGGCCTGATGCGCGTTTACGGCGAGGACGACGTGATGCGCATGGCCGTCATCAACGTCTGCCGCGAGACCGGGATGCCGATCGCGGTCATTCAGGAGCTGATGGACGAATTGCGCCGTGCCTCCTCGCAGGACCAAGCAGAGGCAATCTTCCAGGAGGCGCTCGCCGTGCGCAAGCGCGAGCTGACGGCGGAAATGTCGACGCTGCACCGTCAGCTGCAACAGGTCAGCGATCTGCTCGACCCCGATGCCAGCAGCGAGATACCGCCGCTGAACGACAACGAGGATCAATCCGCCCTTTCGGATGAGGAACTGCGCTGCCTCTCGTTGATGGCCGAAGGCTTCTCGACGCAGCGCATCGCCCGCGCGCTTGACCTGAAGCATGACGAAGCACAGGCGCTCGAAGCTGACATCATCCTGAAGTTCCGGGCAAACAACCGCTTTCAGGCGATCACCAAGGCAGTGCTTCTCGGCATCGTCAAGGTATAACGTTCCGGCAACGGCCGCCACCGTTTCCGCAGCTTCACCGCACGATCGTCAGCGTCTCCGCCGCGCGCGTGATCGCCGTGTAAAGCCAGCGTTCGCGCGTATCGCGGAAGGCCCAGCTTTCATCGAAAAGCACGACATTGTTCCACTGCGAGCCCTGCGCCTTGTGCACGGTGAGCGCATAGCCGTAATCGAATTCGTCGTAGCGCTTGCGCGTATTCCACGGGATTTCGCCTTCGACATCCTCGAAAACCTGCTTCAGCAGCTTGATCTTGGCTGCGCCGCGATCCATGTCGTCGTCTTCCGGCCGCACGAGCAGGTTGATGCCCGGCTTCGTCGTCTCCTTCGATGACGTCATTACCTGCCAGAGCGAACCGTTGAGCAGCCCCTTGGCGGGGTCGTTGCGCAGGCAAACGAGCTTGTCGCCCGTCTGCGGATAATCCGCCGTGAAGCCCTTCAACTCCCGCAGGCGCTGGTTATAGCGCCGCCGCGTGCGGTTGGTGCCGACAAGCACCTGATCTGCATCGAGCACCAAGGCCTGGTTGACTTCGTTCTTGGCGATCACCTGGGCGGTGCCGTAGTCGCCATACATGATCTCCTTGCCTTCGCGCACCTGCATCGCAAGCTTGATGATCGGATTGTCGCGCGCCTGGCGGTGAATGTCCGTCAGCAGGTAATCCGGCTCCTGATTGGTAAAGAAGCCGCCGCCCGATACCGGCGGCAGCTGGCCGGGATCGCCGAGCACCAGGATCGGCGTGCCGAAGCTCATCAGATCCTTTCCAAGCGCCTCGTCGACCATCGAGCATTCGTCGACGATGATCAGCGCCGCCTTGGCGACCGGGCTCTGCCGGTTGATGGTGAACATCGGCGTCATCGAGGTTTTGCCGGTTTCCTCGTCCTCGACAGCCTCTTCCCCACGCGGGCGATAGATCAGCGAATGGATGGTCTTGGCATTGCTGGCACCGCGCGAGCGCAACACCTGCGCCGCCTTGCCGGTGAAGGCGGCAAACAACACGTCGCCATCGACATTCTCCGCAAAATGCTTGGCGAGCGTCGTCTTGCCCGTTCCGGCATAGCCGAACAGACGGAAGAGCGGCGACCGGCCCTCCTTCAGCCATTTCGAAACGGCCTTCAGGGCTTCGTCCTGTTGCGGAGCAAATTGCATGGGAGCGACTTGGCAGGATTCGCAGCCGCGAAGCAAGGTGGAAAAGTGCGCCCGCAGATTGCTGCCGCGCGATTGCCTGCTTTCAGCCGCTTGAACGCAGGTTTTGCGCCCTTTAGTGTCGCCACGTTGCTTGAGGGATTCACGTGAGAAGAAGCATTCAATTATGCCTGATGATGGCGGCCCTGCCGATACCTGCTGCCGCCCACGCGGAATGGCAGGCCATCGAACAGGTCAAGCCATATACAATCACTGGCAAATCCGGCGCCGAGCTCTACGCATCGATCGGCGAACACGGCCCGAAGGCTGGCATCGGACGCGTCATCGCGCACACGACGTTCAAGCTCACCTGGACCAGGAAATACGAGCCGCAGGCGGACAGGTCCTGCAGGCTGACTGTGGCTCGGCCGAAACTGATTATCACTTACACTCTACCTGAGCCTACGACACAGCTGCCACCTGCAACCAAGGCAAGCTGGGACAGCTTCATTACTGGCGTCGAGACCCACGAGCGCTGGCACGGCGAAACCATAAAGCATATGGTCAACGCGATTGAAGCCTACAGCCTCGGCCTCACCGCCGCCGACGATCCGGACTGCAGCAAGATCCGCGTCGTGCTGACAAAACGCCTCGGCGAACTCTCCGGCTACCAGCGCCAGCAGGGCCGCGACTTTGACAAGGTCGAAATGGGCCAAGGCGGCAACATCCAGCAGCTTATCCTCAAGCTGGTAAACGGCCCGTAGGCAACTCCAGCCTGCGCGTAATCCCAATGCCTTCCAGGAAGACTTCGTCGTGACTGACGACCAGCAGCGCGCCGTCATAGGCACGCAATCCGCTCTCGACCGCAGCGATCGAATCGAGGTCGAGATGATTGGTCGGCTCGTCCAGGATCAGGAGCGAAGGCGGTTCCGGTCCGCCCAGAACGCACGCCAGACCGGCCCGCAACAGCTGGCCGCCGCTGAGCGTCGATACGATCCGGAGCGCCGCATCGTCCCTGAACATGAACCGGGCGAGCGCCGCCCGACAGGCATTTTCAACCGCGCGCGGGTTTATCCGCAGGAAGTTGTCGCGGATCGAAATCGACGGATCGAGAAGACTCACCTGTTGATCGAGCATTGCGAACTTGGAAATGACCGAGACCGTCCCGGTCCACGGCTTCAACTCCGCGGTGACAAGCGCCAGCAATGTCGTCTTGCCCGAACCGTTCGGGCCGGTGACGGCGATGCGCTCCGGTCCAACGATGCCGAAGGACAGATCGCTGAGGACCGGCTCGGCAGGCCGATAGCCCGCCGTCACGGAATCCATCTTCAGGACGACCTTGTTGGCAGGCAGTCCGGCCGGCGGAAGCGTCACCGAAAAGGGCTGCAGGATTTCGATCTTCTCGCGCGCGGCTGCTGCGTCTTCGAGCGCCTGGGTGCGCCGGCGTTCGGCAAGCCGGGCGTTATCGCCGCCTGTTGCTTCGCTGCGCTCCTTCAAGCCGCCGGCGACGATACGCGGCATGTCGCCTCTGGCAGCCTTCTTCCGGCCGATACGATCCCTGCGAGCTTGCCGTTCGGCCGTTGCTTGGGCGCTTCGGGCAACCTCGGCCACACGCTTCTCGGCATCGGCGAGATCATGCTGCACGGCAGCCAATTCTAAAGCCTTGCGCTCCTGATACTGGCTCCAGTTGCCGACGTAACGCGTGGCCTCAAGCGAAGTCAGTTCGACGATGGCGTCCATGATTTCGAGCAATTCCCGGTCATGGCTGACGACGATGGCCCCCGCCCGCCAATTTGCAAGGAGTTCGATGACGGCGTGGCGGCCATCGCGGTCGAGATTGTTGGTCGGCTCGTCCAGGATGAGAAAATCGGGCTCCGAGAACATCAGCGCTGCAAGCCCTGCCCGCGTGCGCTGTCCACCCGACAGTGCGACAAGGCGCGTTTCGGGCTCAGCGTCGATCCCCGCGCGATCGAGAGCCGAAGCAATGCGGGCTTCCAGCATCCAGTCGGCAGATGCAAGCTCTTCAGCGGTCGCCTCGCCCACCTCGGCACGCCGAATGACGGCGAGCGCCTCGGTCACGCCGAAGAGATCGCCAACCGTCTCCTCGGCTTCCACCTGGACCCTTTGGCGGAGCACGCCCAGGCGACCGCCTAACGCAATCGTCCCGGACAAAGGCTGGAGTTCGCCTGAGATCAGCTTGAGAAGCGTGGTCTTGCCAACGCCGTTGCGGCCGACAAGACCCGTTCGGTCCGCGCCGAAGCTTAGATCGAGACATGAGAAAAGCGGGCGGCCGTCAGGCGCGGACCACAACAGATTGGAGAGTGTGATGAATGCAGGCATGGACATGAAATTCCCCGGTGGCAAGGCGAATTGGCGATGCGATCGGGTTGAAATCCATTGCTGCACACATCCTGTTGAGATCAACGATGGCCGGTAATTTAAGTGACGAGTGTATCTGGTTCAAGCAGGGTCAATCTCGGCACGGCACCAAACGCGGCATTCATTCAAAAATCCCTCACACCGCATGGAATAAAATCACTGCTTTCGGTGTCTCATCTCCGGTAAGCAAAAAAGCTGCCGAACGTGAGGAGAGACCCACATGAAATCCGTAAAATTCTTGATCGCTTTCGCCGTCGCATCTGCTGCGGCAACGGCTGCATTCGCGGCAGCGCCGGTCATGACCATCGAATCCGCCAAGGGCAAAGTGCTCGCCGGCGAAAACGGCATGACGCTCTATACCTTCAAGAAGGACACGAAAGGCGTTTCCAATTGCTACGACCAATGCGCCAAGAACTGGCCGCCGCTGATGGCCGCTGGCGATGCGAAGGCCGATGGTGCATATTCGATCATCGACCGCAAGGACGGCACAAAGCAATGGGCCAAGGACGGCATGCCGCTCTATTTCTGGGTGAAGGATACCAAGAAGGGCGATATCACCGGCGATGGCGTGGGGGGCAACTGGGACCTTGCCAAACCCTGAGTGGACCGGCGTGAAGACACCCGCACCCGAAACATTCGAGGGCCAGATCCTGGCCCTCCTTCCCTCGCTCCGGCGCTATTCGCGAAGCCTCACCCGCTCCGACGCCGACGGCGAGGATCTGCTGCAGGACTGTGTCGAGAAGGTACTTGCCCGCCGTTCGCAGTGGCGTGGCTTGAACCTGCGCGGCTGGGCGCTGACTATCATGACCAATCTCTACCGCAACACCCGCCGCCAGAGCCCGCCCAGCATGATGGTCGAGCTTGACAGCGCCGAAGACATGCCCTCGCCCGAGACGACCGCCGATCCGCTAGAGCGCTTGCGGCTGGAAGACGCGCTGAACAGCCTGTCGGAGGAAAACCGCGCCGTGCTGATGCTGGTTATCATCGAAGGCTATACCTACAGCGAGGTGGCCGCCGCGCTCGACATACCGGTCGGCACCGTCATGTCGCGCCTGTCGCGCGCGCGTCAGCGGCTTGGAGACCTAATGAAGGCCGACAATGTGATTACGCTTCGGAGACCGAAATGAACGAGACCAACTCGACCGTGCCCGAAGCGGACCTCCACGCCTATGCCGACGGGCAACTGCCCGAAAACGCCCGCGCCCGTGTGGAGGCTTGGCTGCAGGACAATCCCGAGGACGCTGCCAAGGTGACGGCATGGCAGGCGCAGAATGCTGCGATCCGTTCAACGTTCGCGCCTTACGAAAAATCCAAGGAAAGCGACATCCTGCTGGTCGATCCGGAAAATGGCGCTTCCGTTTGGCCGAAACGTTCGGCCATTGCCGCAGCCGCCGTCGCTCTCTTCGCGCTTGGCGCCCTTGCCGGTCATTACGGCCCTCCGCTCGTCCAGCAACCCGAACTGCAGCTTGCCGCTTCCGAGACACTGCCGGCAGAGGCGCAGAACGCCTTCCTGGTCTATGCAGGCGAGGTCCGCCATCCTGTCGAAGTCTTCGCCAATGAGGAAGCGCATCTGGCGACCTGGCTCGGCAAGCGGCTTTCTATTCCGAACCTGAAGGTGCCGGATCTACAGGCCCTCGGCTTCCGGCTCGTGGGCGGACGGCTGCTGCCGGTGGATGGAAAGCCGGGCGCGATGTTCATGTACGAGAATCAGGGTGGCGAACGCCTGACCGCGCTGATCGGCCGCAACAAGGCGAACCGGACGACGAGCTTCCGTTTCGCCTCCGCCGGCGGTGTCGAGACATTCTACTGGATCGACGGCGAGCTCGGCTATGCCGTCACCGGCGAGATTTCGCGCGATATGCTGCGGCAGGTGGCCGAGGAGTGCTACAAGCAGTTCCCGTCGTGACGATCAGCGCAGCGGATCGTTGGAAAGCTCGATCGGCTTTCCGTGCGGCGTGGCTTCCGCCGCACGCTGCCAGCTCTCCTGCAGCGAAAGGATGGCGCCGGCATCGGCGATGCCTTTGTTGACAAGGAGCGAGGATAGCGCCGCGACCCAGCAGTCGAAGTAGTCGCTGCCATCCACCACCCGGCCCGGCTTGTGCAGTTCGGCCGAAAGCGTCTCCGCCCACTCGCTCCATGTGAAGAGACCGCGTTCGTGGAGGTGCACTGTCATTGCAAAAGCAGCAGCCGCCCAGGGCTCGGGAAAGACCGGCTCGCCATCGGCGGATTTCGGCAGTTGGGGCGATCGCGTCAGCGGCGATGCCGTTTCACAAAGGCTCAAGGTAGCTCTCCCAGGCATCGATCGAAACCGTCAGCGATGGATCGGCGCCCTCGCCCCAGATTTCCCTGCCATCGAAAACGACGGTATAGACCCATTGTGGATTCTCGCCCTTGCCATGCGCATTGTCGTCCGGGAACACGAAGGAGCCTTGCACCGCCTCGACCACGCCATTCTTGGCACGCGCATAGCGCGGCAGCCGGGTATGGGTTTCCGGATTAAAATTCCTTGTCCGGACCTTCTCGCCGACGGCAAAGCGCGCAGCCCTTTCCACCGGACGGTCGCAAGCGCCGCCGCGCGCCAGAACGTTCGCAACCATATCCGCCTTCAGAACCCGTTTCGGCACTGCTCCGGCCGTCTGCTTGTGGCCGGCATCGATCTCCGCAGCCGTTGCAAATCCGTGCCGATCGAGCAGCACTTCCAGCGCCCGCATCCATATTTCGTAATAGCTTGCGGAGAGATAATCAGCTGGCAAAATATTCTCGCGCGCATGCCGGCTCTCATCGATCGTCCAGGCACCGAAGGCACCGCACGATAGCGTCAGACCAAGCGCACGCTTCTCCCACTCAGCATGGAAATACGGCTCGTCCTTTTCAGCCGCGACCGGCCCGAACCCCATCTGTCCACCAAGATCGTGCGGCCCGTTCATGCGGCTGCTCCCGGATTAGACGCAATTGCCGTCCCGATCATCGCATCGCGACTGACGAGACCGGCAAGTTGCTGCTCGCTCAGGCCTTCCGTTCCCTCGGGGCGCTCGGGAATGACGAGATAGCGCAGCTCGGCCGTCGAATCCCAGACCCGGATTTTCTTTTCCGCGGGCAGCGTCAGGCCGAATTCGGCAAGCACGCCGCGCGGATCGATCACCGCCCGCGAGCGATAGGCCGGCGCCTTGTACCAGACCGGCGGCAGGCCGAGCACCGACCAGGGATAGCAGGAGCAAAGCGTGCAGACGACGAGGTTGTGGGTCTTGGGCGTATTGAAGACGGCGCGCATGTGCTCGCCCTGCCGCCCGGTATAGCCGAGGCTCGCAATTGCCGCCGTCGCATCGCTCTCCAGCCATTCGGCGAATGCCGGATCGCTCCAGGCCTTTCCCACGACATGGGCGCCGTTGCGCGGGCCGATCTTCGTCTCATAGGTCTCGACGATCGCATCGATCGCCGCCGGATCGATCAGCCCCTTCTCCGTCAACACCGTCTCCAGCGCCTTCACCCGCGCCTGCATGTCCGAATAGCGGTTGTCGTGATGATGATGATGGTGATCATGATCAGGATGATCGTGCAAGACGAGGCCCTCCGCGCATAGGATGATTATCTTTAGGCGCGTGAATGCAGCCCGCCAAGCTAATCTATGCGCCTTGCGGTTTTTCGATATTCTCGGCGCATGAACATTCTGATTCTCGGCGCAACAGGTTTCATCGGCTCCGCGGTCGCCGCCCGTCTGGTGGCCGATGGCCATGCCGTGAGCGGCCTAGGCCGCACTCCTGTCCGGGCTCGAATCAAATGGCCCGATGTCCGCTGGCTGCGTGCCGATCTCGCCCACATGACCACAGCTGCCGATTGGCAAGAGACACTGAAAGACCAGCATATGGTCGTCAATTGCGCAGGCGCCTTACAGGACGGCTTCTCCGACGACCTTGCCGCATCGCAGGCAGATGCGATGCTGGCGCTCTATACCGCGGCCAAGCGTCGGACGTCCGCCTCATCGTCCAGATATCAGCAAACACGGATGCTCCAGTTGCCGACCTGCCGTTCCTCGCCACAAAACGCCGCGGCGACGATACCCTAGCGTCAAGTGGTTTACCTTACGTCATTTTGCGTCCGGCACTCGTTGTCGGGCGCAATTCCCATGGCGGCTCAGCGCTCTTGCGGGCGCTCGCATCAATGCCATTTGTGTTGCCGCTTTTCCATTCGCAAAGCCCGGTCGAGACGATCGATATCAAAGATGTCGCTGCAGCCGTCAGCGCAGCAGTCTGCGGCGAAATTGCCAGCGGAAAAGATATTGCACTCGCATCCAGCGAGACGCTCATGCTCTCCGAGCTCGTGAAACTGCATCGCCAATGGCTAGGCCTTCCGCCCGCGCCCATCATCCCCATCCCAGCAGCGCTGGCAAAACCCGTGACTTGGCTCGCCGATATTGCGGGGCGCCTCGGCTGGCGTTCGCCCTTGCGTTCGACCGCCATGGCCATCATATCCAAAGGCGTCACAAGCAATGGAACGGTTCCAGCCATCCGCAGCGGCTCAGTCGCGGCCACGCTGGCAGCCAACCCGTCGGGCATTCAGGATCTGTGGTTCGCGCGCCTCTATCTGCTGAAGCCGCTGATGGCCGCCGGCCTCGCTCTGTTTTGGCTGCTGTCCGGCATCATTCCGCTTCTGTCGCCACAGACGGCAAGTCAGCATCTTTTACCCTTCATGCCGACCGCCACTGCAATGGCGCTCACGCTTTTCACGTGCGCCGTCGACATCGCGCTCGGTTCAGCACTCATTTTCCGGCCCATCGCCCGCAAAGCCCTTCTCGCCATGTTCGCCGTCTCCCTCGCATATCTCGCGGGCGCAACCCTGCTCGAACCCTCACTCTGGCGCGATCCGCTGGGACCTCTCGTCAAGGTCCTCCCGTCGCTTCTGCTGACGCTCGTCACCCTTGCCATTCTGGATGAACGCTGATGCTTGCAGAACTTCTACTGCTTGCCCACGTGATCGGCGCGACCGTGCTCTTGGGCACCGGTGCAGGGATCGCTTTTTTCATGGCAAAGGCGCACAGGACGCAAGCGCCGGAACTGATTGCGCATGTCGCGGGAACCGTTGTGATCGCCGACACGATTTTCACCGCAACGGCTGTTTTTCTCCAGCCGGTGACAGGTTATCTGCTTGCCACCATCATCGGCTGGCCGCTCGGCGAAGGCTGGATCGCCCTCTCGCTCATCCTCTATGTCGTTACCGGCCTTTTCTGGCTGCCGGTCGTCTGGATACAGGTCAGGCTTCGCGATCTTGCACGCGCAGCCGCCACTGCTGGCGAACAGCTGCCGCCGGAGTATTTCCGGCTCTACCACATCTGGTTCGCCTGCGGGTTTCCGGCCTTCTTGGCAGTGATCGGCATCCTCTGGCTGATGGTCAACAAGCCTTCGATCACCCTGTTTTAGCATCAGTCAAGTTAGGCAGCGTCCCCAAGGGCTAATCCCATTGCACCCGAGGTCCAATCGGGTTTGCGTGATATTCTCCGCCATCTCGCAAGTAGGGGAAAGGTATTGCGATGAACAGGATCACTCTTCCCGCAGCAGCGCTCGGCGCTGTATTCGCTTCCTGGGCAAGCGCGGACGACTATCGCGATCTGAAAAAGGGCGAGTATCAGATCCCCGGACATCCCTATAAGTCCGCGGAGAACTGCCAGCGCACCGCTCCGGTCGGCAAGTTCGACCGCCGTTGCGACATTCCGCTCCTGGGCTTCCGCAACTTTACCGACCCGACGATCATCGTTCAGTCTGGCGGCATCGGCGGGTTCGGCATCTAAGCGCCTCTGCGGGCGGCCGCCTGGACCGTCCGCTTTTTTCTATTTCAACATCGGCCAGAGGCTCAGCACCAAGAGCACCGCCATGGTGACGTTGAACCATTTGAGCCGCACCGGGTCGGACAGCCATTTGCTCAATGCGGAACCGAAGCCGGCCCAGGTCGAAACGCTTGGAATGTTGACCGCGGCAAAGGCAAGGCCGACGATCAGGACGCTGGCGAGATAGAGGTCGGGATTGGTGTAGGTCGCCATGGCCGTTACCGCCATGACCCAAGCCTTGGGATTGACCCACTGGAAGGCGGCAGCAGCAAGGAATGACATCGGCTTGACGCTGTCCTTGCCTCCGCTCAGCGCCCGCGACGTCGCGATCTTCCACGCGATCCAGACGAGATAAATGCCGCCCGCAAATTTCAGCGCCGTGTAAAGCGCAGGCACCGTTCGCAGCAACGCGCCGAGCCCAAGTCCGACGCCGAGAAGCAGCGAGAAAAAGCCGGCGCCGATGCCCAACATATGCGGGACCGTCCGACGAAAGCCGAAATTCACCCCGGATGCAAAGAGCATCATATTGTTCGGCCCCGGCGTGATCGATGTCGTGAAGGCAAAGAGAACGAGAGCCAGAAACGTATCCAGCGGCATGGAACCTCCCGTAGATCGTCAACCCATGACGATCCCTGTCGATTGAAATCCGCTAACCCGCCTGCATTTCCTAAGCCAGATAATCATTGTCATGGTGACAGGATTGCTTGAAAGATGACGCGTCTGCGCAATCTTTGAGGAAAAATGAAAGATTCGGCCATGCAAGACGACCCTATCCCGGCGATCACCTTCCCGAACGGCATCGAAGTCCCCGCTCTCGGCCAGGGCACCTGGAACATGGGAGAACGGGCGTCGGAAGCCGAGCGAGAAATCGCAAGTCTCAAAGCCGGCATAGAGCTCGGCATGACGCTGATCGATACGGCCGAAATGTACGGCGAAGGCGATTCCGAGCGCATCGTCGGCCGCGCCATCAAGGGCCGACGCGACGGCCTGTTCATCGTCACCAAGGTCTATCCGTGGAATGCCAGCCGCAGGGGCACGATCGAAGCCTGCGAGCGGAGCCTTTCACGTCTCGGCATCGACCAGATCGACCTCTACCTGCTGCATTGGCGGGGCGAGCATCCGCTGGCCGATACCGTCGAAGCCTTCGAGGACCTGAAGGACGCCGGAAAGATCGGCGCCTGGGGCGTTTCGAACTTCGATATCGGTGACATCGAGGAACTGCTTGCCGTTCCGGGCGGCCGGCATGTCGCTGCCAACCAGGTCCTCTACAATCTCGCGCGCCGCGGCATCGAATATGATCTCCTGCCCTGGTGCCAGGATCATGGTGTCCCGGTCATGGCCTATTCGCCGATCGAACAGGGCCGCATCCTGCACAATCCCGAGCTCATCCGCATCGCCAAGGCCAATCAGGCAACCCCGGCTCAGATTGCCCTTGCCTTCCTTCTCGAACGCGACGGCGTGATCGCCATTCCGAAGACGTCGAATGCCGACCGCGCCGCTGAAAACCGCGATTGCGTCTCGCTCGATATCAGCGACGAGGACTGGGCGGCGCTCGACGCCGCCTTCCCGCCGCCGACCCGCAAATCGGCGCTCGAAATGCTCTGAGACTTCAGGCTGCCGCGCGCTGGCCAGACGCCGGTTCACATCCCCTGCGGACCGCGGTTCATGGCGGCGATGCCGGTGCGGCAGACTTCGATCAAGCCGAGCGGCTTCATGATCGCCACGAACTGATCGATGTTGGAGGACTTGCCGGTGATCTCCAGAATGAAATGATCGACAGTCGCGTCGACCACCTTGGCGTGAAAGGCATCGGCAAGACGCAGCGTCTCGGCCCGGGTTTCGCCGGTCCCGATCACCTTGACGAGCGCCACTTCCCGTTCGATCGGACGCTCCTGCCCGAGTTCGCGAGCACGCACCGTCAAGTCCACGACGCGGTGCACCGGCACGATGCGCTCGAGCTGGGCCTTGATCTGCTCCAGCACATGCGGCGTGCCTCGTGTCACGATGGTAATGCGCGACAGATGCGCCTGATGCTCGGTTTCGGAGACCGTGAGGCTTTCGATGTTGTAGCCCCGGCCGGAGAACAGGCCGATGACGCGGGCAAGGACGCCCGGCTCGTTATCGACGAGAATCGAGAGCGTATGGTTCTCGGCGGCTGCGGTTTCCGGCGAGATGAAGTAGGCGGAGCCTGTCGGCTGTAGATGTGCGTTCATTGTCTTGGCTTCCTCACCTTCGATATCAAACGAGCTGACGGCCCTTGGCGTCGATCGCATTGGCGACCGCTTCGTCCGTGGCTTCGTCCGGCAGCAGCATCTCGTTATGCGCCTTGCCCGATGGGATCATCGGGAAGCAGTTGGCGAGATTGGCAACGCGGCAATCGAGGATGACCGGCCTCTTCACGTCGATCATCTCCTGGATCGTACCGTCGAGATCATCCGGCTTTTCGCAGCGCAGGCCGACGGCGCCATAGGCTTCCGCCAGCTTCACGAAATCCGGCATCGCCTCCGTATAGGAATTGGATAGCCGGTTGCCATGCAGCAGCTGCTGCCACTGGCGGACCATGCCCATGTACTGGTTGTTCATGATGAAGATCTTGATGGGCGCATTGTGCTGGATCGCCGCCGACATTTCCTGGATGCACATCTGGATCGAAGCATCGCCGGCAATATCGATGACGAGGCTATCAGGATGGGCGATCTGCACGCCGAGCGCTGCCGGCAGGCCGTAACCCATCGTGCCAAGGCCGCCTGAAGTCATCCAGCGGTTCGGCTGTTCGAAACCGAAGAACTGCGCCGCCCACATCTGATGCTGGCCGACTTCGGTCGTGATGTAGGTATCGCGGTCCTTCGTCAATTCGTACAGCCGCTCAAGCGCATATTGCGGCATGATGACGTCGTTGCTCTTCGTGTAGGCGAAGGAGTTGCGCGCACGCCAGCGGGCGATATTCGTCCACCAGTCGGAAAGCTGGCCCTTCTCCGGCCTCTTCGGCAGAGCACGCCAGAGGCGAACCATGTCTTCCAGAACGTGGGCGACATCGCCGCGGATCGGGATGTCGACGCGAACATTCTTGTTGATCGAGGACGGGTCGATGTCGATGTGGATCTTCTTGGAATTCGGCGAGAAGGCATTGATGCGGCCGGTAATGCGGTCGTCGAAGCGGGCGCCAATGCAGACCATGACGTCGCAATCGTGCATCGCCATGTTGGCCTCGTAGGAACCGTGCATGCCGAGCATCTTCAGCCAGTTCTTGCCGGAGGCCGGATAGGCGCCGAGCCCCATCAGCGTCGAGGTAATCGGGAAGTCAGTGAGTTCGACCAGCTCGCGCAGCAGCTTGCAGGCTTCCGGACCGGAATTGACGACGCCGCCGCCGGAATAAATGACCGGACGACGCGCCCTGGCCATCAGCTCGATTGCCGCATGAATCTGATTGAGATCGCCCTGGAGTTTCGGCTGATAGCTCTTTTGGATCGCATGATCGGCCGGCGGCGTATAGGTGCCGGTCGCGAACTGGATGTCCTTTGGAATATCGACGACGACCGGGCCGGGACGGCCGGACTGCGCGATACGGAAGGCTTCATGGATGATGGCAGCGAGCTCGTTGACGTCCTTGACCAGCCAGTTGTGCTTGGTGCAGGGGCGTGTGATGCCGACGGTATCGCATTCCTGGAAGGCATCGGAACCGATGAGCGAGGTCGGTACCTGGCCAGTGAGGCAGACCAGCGGAATGGAGTCCATCAGCGCGTCCTGCAGCGGCGTGACGGCATTGGTTGCACCCGGACCGGA
The DNA here is from genome assembly GCF_015353075.1 of Rhizobium sp. 007. NCBI lineage: Bacteria > Pseudomonadati > Pseudomonadota > Alphaproteobacteria > Hyphomicrobiales > Rhizobiaceae > Rhizobium > Rhizobium sp. 007. The sequence goes on from NZ_CP064187.1 coordinate 2,051,720, forward strand.
GGTGACCAGCATGACGCCGACCTTGCCGGTGGAGCGGGCATAGCCTTCGGCCGCATGGCCGGCGCCCTGCTCGTGGCGGACGAGGATATGCTTGATCTCCTCCTGCTGGAATATCTCGTCATAGATCGGCAGCACCGCACCGCCCGGATAGCCGAAGAGATGTTCGACACCGTTGTCCTTCAGCGCCCGCAGAACGATCTCCGCGCCTGTCATGCGAGTGTCTGGTGTCTGGTTGTCCGTGCCCGTCATGTTTTCTGTTCCGTTTTGACTGCTGGAATTGAGGTCTTCGGTGCGGAAGCCTGGATTTCAGGCATAAAAAAAGGCCCCAGAGGGAGCCTGTCAACTAGCGCATGGGTGGCTATCGCCGGATGGTTACACCATCCTGCCCATGCGCTTTCCCACCACAATAAGAGCTGCTGCTATTTTCATGGGCGCAATTGATAGACAGAAAATTTCACAGCGTCAACGCTTCCCGAAATAAAAAATCGGCGCGCGCTAAAGGATGTAGCGCCGGTTATCCCGCTAAAAAACAAGAGGCCCGAAGGGTTTTGTTAAAGGATAAATCATATGATCGCCTGCTAACGCAGGGAGTAGGCCGTTGCTCAACAACGACTTGCAAACGTCAGGCAAAGCCAGCGAGCAGGATCGCCGCGACAACCTAACCCCCGGGAATCGCTTCCTCGGCCGCGTCGTCGCGTGCAGCGGCTCACGCGCGACCATCGCCGCCGTCGCAGAGGCCGGCGGCACCGATCTCACCGAACTCTGGTCCGTCGGCCGCCTGATTTCGATCAGCGTCGGCCGAAACCGCGTCGTCGCCCTCGTTTACGCCATGAACACCGGCACGCATGCCTGGGGCGAGGGAGAGGACAACTATTTCAGGATCGAGACCGAGCTGCTCGGCGAAGTCCGCGTCGAGGAAAATGGCCGCGAGGAATTCTCGACCGGCATCTCACGCTATCCCCATCTCGGCGCCATTGCGCACCGCATCCGGGCCGCCGATCTGATGCGCATCTACGACGCAGGCACCGGGACGACGGCGGTCATCGGCAACCTCACCCAGGACGAAAGCATCGATGCGGCGATCCACATCCCCTCGATGCTTTCCAAGCATTTCGCCATCGTCGGCTCCACGGGCGTCGGCAAATCCACGGCCGTCTCGCTGCTTTTGCACAAGGCGATCGAAGCCGATCCGAAGTTGCGCGTCCTGATCCTCGATCCGCACAACGAATTCGCCGCCGCTTTCCCGAAGCATTCGGTCGTCATCGATACCGACACGCTCGACCTGCCCTTCTGGCTGATGCGGCTTGAAGAATTCGCAGAAGTCGTCTTCCGCGGCCGCGCGCCAGTGCCTGAGGAACTCGACATGCTTCGTGACATCATGCCGGACGCCAAGCGCGCCTTTCGCGGCAGCGACAATTCTCTGGTCCGCCGCACCACCGAGAAGAGCTCGATCACCGCCGACACGCCGGTCCCCTACCGCATGGCCGACCTGCTGGCGCTTATCGACGAGCGCATCGGCCGTCTCGAAGGCCGCGCCGAGAAGCCCTTCCTGCGCTCGTTGAAGATGCGCATCATCGCGGCGATCAACGATCCGCGCTACCACTTCATGTTCTCCAACAACACGATCAGCGACACGATCATGGACACCGTGGCGCAGATATTCCGCATTCCTGGCGACGACCGGCCGATCTGCACGTTCCAGCTTTCCGGTATCCCGTCGGAAGTGGTGAATTCGGTCGCCTCCGTCCTGTGCCGCATGGCCTTCGAAATCGGGCTCTGGAGCGACGGCGCTGTCCATATGCTCGTCGTCTGCGAAGAAGCGCACCGCTATGTTCCGGCCGATCCGAACCTCGGCTTCATCCCGACGCGCCAAGCCATCGCCCGCATCGCCAAGGAAGGCCGCAAGTACGGCGTCTCGCTCGGCATCATCACGCAGCGCCCCGGCGAACTCGACCAGACGATCCTCTCACAGTGCTCAACGCTGTTTGCCATGCGCCTTGCCAACGATCGCGACCAGGACATCATCCGCTCGGCAATCCCGAATTCGTCGATCTCGACGACGAGCTTCATTTCCTCGATCGGCAACGGCGAAGCGATCGCCTTCGGCGAGGCGATCAGCGTGCCGATGCGCATGCGTTTTTCGCGCGTCGAGCAGCATCTGCTGCCGAAGGCGAACGGGGCGACCGCCAAACATTCCGACGAGGATCCCGATACGGTCGATCTGCGCAAGATCGTGACGCGCATGCGCGCCGTCAGCGGCGGGCCGGATATTTCGTCTTTCCAGCAAAGCTACAGTGCCGCGCAGAGCGACATGCTGTTCGACGACGAAGAGCCGTCGGAGGATGCTCCCTATCCGGCATCCGTCTCTGCGCCGCCGCTGGCGCCGACCGTTTCCTACAGGCCGGACATGCTGCCGCGCAGCCATGCGCCGCGCGAGCCGCAAACCGCACCGGCGCAGACATCTTTGGATAGCCGCCTGGAAGCTCTCCGGCGAGAGATGCGCCGCGAGGAGACAACGTCCCAGCGGCCGGTGTTCTCTCAAGACCCGGCTGCCAGCCCGCACCGCGAACCCGGCATGTCGCTCCGCGAGAGCATTCTCAAGAAGCCGCTCAGGAGCCTCCATAACAAGGATTGAGGCCTCATTGCCCCTCAGATTGCCTGGCTGCAGCGGCAATGACACTCAGGTGGCGCTCTATCAGCGTCAGAAAGGCGATCGTTCCGCAGACCAGGGCGGCGACCACGATGCCGGCGATCGCGCCGAAAATCGCTCCGATCACGAACATTCCGGACCCGCCTTGAGCCGAGGCGGCGGTTGCGCCGGACAGCGTGAAGAAGGCCAGAATGACGATTGCAATCAGGGCATTGATGGAAGCAAGCGTCTTTGCGAGAAAATTGTTCATGACATCTCCTGGCCGATGGTTTCCGTTCGCAATGATGATAACCAGCTGACCGACTTGAAGCTTACGCCCTGATCACGGCTGCGGCGATGTCAGGCGCTTCCAGCTCTCGTCCATCTGATTGCGAAACCAGGTCATCTGCCGCTTGGCATATTGCCGTGTCGCGGCAGCACCCTTCTCGATCACTTGGCTGCGCGTCATCTCGCCCTTCAGCATGGCTGCAATCTGCGAAACGCCGATCGCCTTCATCGCCGGCCTTTCCGATGAAAGGCCGAGTGCCAGCAGCGACTTGACTTCATCTTCCGCACCCTGCTCCAGCATTTTCTCGAAGCGCCCGTTGATGCGCTGGTGGAGCACGGCGCGTTCCGGCAGGACGATGATCTTTTCCGCACGCGCCGGATCGACGATCAGCGGCCCCGCCTGCCCTTGGAAGCGCAGGATCGATTGCCCCGTTGCCTCCACCACCTCCAAGGCACGCACGATGCGTTGCCCGTCCTGGATGCTGAGACTGCCGGCAGCGGCCGGATCGAGCTTGGCGAGTTCGGCATGCAGCGTTTCCGCGCCGTCATTCAGCAGGCGCGCCCGTAGCCGGTTGCGGATGTTTTCCGGTATCGCCGGCATATCCGACAGGCCGCCTGTCAGCGCCTTGAAATAAAGCCCCGTCCCGCCGACGAACACCGGCAACTGTCCCTTGGCACGCAGACTGGGCAGCAATGCCGTGACATCCCGCAACCAGGTCCCCGTCGAATAGGCAGCGCCTGCTGGCACATGGCCGTACAGATGATGTGGCACGCCCTGCATCTCCGCCTCGGACGGCCGCGCCGTCAGGATGCGCAGCGTGCCGTAGACCTGCATGCTGTCGGCGTTGATGACAGCGCCGCCGTGGCGTTTCGCCAGTTCCACGGCAAGCGCGGACTTGCCGCTGGCGGTCGGCCCGGTTATCAGGATCGCACTTGTTGCGCTCAGAAGGTTTTCCATATGGCTCTCGTTGCCACGCTTGTTGCCAATCCGTCAAATCCCGTTCTCACGCCGAGGCTTGCCGAACAGGCCGCCGAAACCGTGACGGCATCCGGGCTCTACTGGCTGGCAGACGGCATCGCCTGCGATATCGCCCTTCGCGACGGCACCGATCCGCAAGCGGCGGAGGCGAATATCCTCGCGGCCATCGCCAGCGCACCGATCGATCTGGTCGTCCAGGAGGCCGATACGCGCCGCAAGAAACTGCTGATCGCCGACATGGATTCGACGATGATCGGGCAGGAGTGCATTGACGAGCTCGCAGCCGAAGTCGGCCTTAAGGACAAGGTCGCCGCGATCACCGCCCGCGCCATGAACGGCGAGATCGCTTTCGAACCCGCACTGCGCGAACGCGTTGCACTCCTGAAAGGCCTGCCGGTTTCAGTTATCGACGAGGTTATCGCCAAGCGCATCACGCTGACGCCCGGCGGCCCGGAATTGATCGCCACGATGAAATCGAAGGGCTATTATACCGCCCTCGTCTCCGGCGGCTTCACCGTCTTCACCAGCCGGATCGCCGCAACTCTGGGCTTCGACGAAAACCGCGCCAACATTCTTCTTGAAGAGGGAGCCTTGCTCTCCGGCTTCGTGGCCGAGCCGATCCTCGGCAAGCAGGCGAAGGTGGATGCACTCAGCGAAATTTCCGCAAGGCTCGGTATCTCCACCGAAGAAGCAATCGCCGTCGGCGACGGCGCCAACGATCTCGGCATGATCCACCTCGCCGGCTCCGGCGTCGCCCTGCACGCCAAACCCACCGTCGCCGCCGAAGCGAAAATGCGCATCAACCACGGCGATCTAACCGCCCTGCTTTATATCCAGGGTTACCGGAAGACGGATTTTGTGACGCCATGACAGTGATCGCGACGACGGACCGCCTGCTTTTGCGCAATTGGACAGATGCGGACCGGCCGCTTTTCCACGAGATCAATTCCGATCCTGAAGTGATGGAATTCTTCGCCTTTCGCCGCGACCGCGCCGAAGCAGATTCGATGCTGGATAATATCCGCAATGCCATCGCCACGGACGGGCTTGGTTTTTATGCCATGGCACTGAAAGAAACCGATGAGCCGATCGGCTTTTGCGGCCTCTGGAGGCCCGAACTCGAACCGTTCCTCCCGGCAGGCACCATCGAAATCGGCTGGCGTCTTGCCAAACGGCATTGGGGCAAGGGATATGTGACGGAAGCGGGAGAAGCATCACTTCGCCATGGTTTCACTCAGTTCAATCCTCCCGAAATCGTCTCTTTTGCGGTAGCGGACAATCATCGTTCCACCGCAGTCATGCGCCGACTTGGCCTACACCACGATCCGGACCGCGATTTCGATCATCCCCGAATTCCCGACACGCATCCGCATCTGAAACGCCACGTGCTCTATGCGATCAGCCGTCAGCAATGGGAACGAACGATCGGCTGACACCGATTACCCATGCGCGACAGAGACAGGAGAATGTCGTGCTGTTGTCGTATCGTCGTCACTGGCGCAGACATCGGTGCGGAGCGGTTCACCAGTTCCTGAAAGGATCAGCCATTCCGCGTTTTGTTATTCCATTGGCACTGCGATGAACCGCAGATCGCCGTTTGCCGAGGCGATCATCAGCTGCGCGTTGCGGCGGCCTTCCTGCTTCAACGACTGCACCTTCGCAGCCACGGCATCCGGCGACTTCATGAATTCCTGGGCGACCTCGACGATCACGTCGCCGGCCTTCAGGCCCTTTTCGGCGGCGGCCGAGCCGGGTGCCACCTCGGTCACCACGACGCCGTCCACGCTTTCCGCAATGCCGAAGGTCTTGCGGATCTCGGGGCTGAGCTGCGACAGCGAGAGGCCGAGCACATCCTTCGGCGTCCTGGCATCGGGCGTCACCGGCGCCTGCTGATCGGTCTGGCCCTTGCCGTCGGGTGCCGGCTGGACCTGATCCTGATCGGGATTCGGCTCGTCCATGTCGTCGTTCTCCTCCGGATCAGGATTGATCACACCATCCGGAGAGGTATCAGCGTCGTTGGAAGCGGCCTGATCGCTGTCCTCCAGACGACCGAGCGTCACCTTGACAGTCTGCTCCTTGCCGTCACGCAGCACCACGACGTCCACTTCCTTGCCGACTGGGCTTTCGGCCACGACACGCGGTAGGTCGCGCATCTCATTGACTGGCTTGCCGTCGAATTTCAGGATGACGTCGCCCGCCTTGATCGAACCGTTGTCGACCGGCCCGCCCTTGATGACACCGGCGACGAGCGCACCCTTGGCGGTATCGAGACCCAGGCTGTCGGCCACGTCGTCGGTGACCGGCTGGATGCGCACGCCGAGCCAGCCGCGGCGCGTTTCTCCGAATTCGCGAAGCTGGTTGACCACTCCCGCAGCAAGCTCCGAAGGCACCGAAAAGCCGATACCGATCGAGCCGCCGCTCGGCGAAATGATGGCCGTGTTGATACCGATCACCTCGCCCTTCATGTTGAAGAGCGGACCGCCGGAATTGCCCTTGTTGATCGCCGCATCGGTCTGGATGAAGTTGTCGTACGGGCCTGCGTTGATATTGCGGCCGCGGCCGGAAATGATGCCGACAGTCACCGACCCGCCGAAACCAAACGGATTGCCGATCGCCATCACCCAGTCGCCGATGCGCATGTCGCTAGAATCACCAAACTTCACGGCCGTCAGCGGCGTCCTCGGTTCGACCTTCAGTACCGAAAGATCGGTCTTCGTGTCCGTTCCGATGAGCTTGGCTTTCAGCTTGGTGCCATTGGCAAAATTGACCTCGATGTCGTCTGCGCCCTCGATCACGTGGTTGTTGGTGACGATATAACCCGATGGATCGATGACGAAGCCGGAGCCGAGCGAGCTGACATTGTGGTTGCCGCCCTGGCCGCCCTGCTGCTTATTGAAGAAGTCGTTGAAGAATTCCTGGAACGGCGAGCCGTCCGGTGCGCGCGGCGCCGGGCCGGCACCTTCATCGCCCTTGATGTTCTGCGAGGTGGAGATGTTCACCACCGCATCGAGAAGCCCTTCAGCAAGATCGGCAACAGAGGCCGGACCATTCAACGGAGGCGTGCTCTGCGCTTCAGCAGCGCCGGTCAGACCAATATTTGCCAGAAGTGCAACACCGGCCAGGAGAGCGAGCGATCGTCTGAAGGTCGGGCGTGTCGTGGGGGCCATCAAGCTTCCTCTTATGCGGTCAAAGCGGCAGTCTGACCATCAACATAGGGCGGAATGATGGAGCGTGAAATCACCTTTTCGCGAAATCCCGTGCAATCTGCGTCAGCGTCTGACGAACCAGACAAGCACGACACCGAGCACGACGGCGCCAAGTCCGAAGATGCGTAGCTGGCGCTCCGGAACCGTCGGAAGCAGCCGGGCCATCTCGACAAGAAAACGAGGGGCCAGTGCGTAGACCAGCCCCTCGATGATGAGAAAGAAAGCGATTCCTGTCAGGAAATCCTGCATCCGGATGCGTCAGTTTGATGGGACCGCAGGTGCCGGGGCTTGAGGTGGAGCCGGAGGCGTCGTGCCCTTGGAATTGTCGAAATACCGGAAGAATTCCGTATTCGGCGACAGCACCAGCGTCGTATCCTGGGACGACAGCGCGGAGGAATAGGCCGCCATCGAGCGGTAGAACTCGAAGAACGACGGATCCTTGCTGAAGGAGTCTGCGAAGATGCGGTTGCGCTCGGCATCGCCCTGACCGCGGATGATTTCCGCATCGCGCTGGGCTTCCGCCGTGAACTCGACCACCTGGCGATCGGCGATAGCCCGGCGCCGCTGGCCCTCTTCGGTGCCTTGCGCGCGCAGCAGCTCGGCCTCGGCGAGACGCTCGGCCCGCATGCGGCCATAAGTCTGCGGCGCCACCTGCTGAGTCAGGTCGGTCCGGCGGATACGCACGTCCTGGATATTGATGCCGAGATTTTCGGCGTCGCCATGCAGGTCGTCGCGCACTTCGAGCATCATCGCCACGCGCTCGTCCGAAAGGGCGGCATCAAAGTCGCGCAGACCGTAGACACGGCGGAGCGACGAATCGAGCTGGGTGCGAAGGCGCGCTTCGGCGGCCTCGCGGTCGCCCGATACCGTCTCGCGGAACTTGCGCACGTCCTTGATGTCGTAGATCACGAAAGCATCGACGTCGAACGTCGAACCGCCGCGAACCTGGACGCGAATATTGTCAAGGTCGAAGCGCAGCGCCTGCTTCTCGACGATCTGGACGCGATCGGCATCCATGAAGGCGAGCGGCAGCTTGAAGTAGATGCCCGGCTCCGTCTTCACCGACTGGATCTGGCCGAAGCGCACGACGATTGCCTGCTCGCGCGCATTGACCACGAAGACCGAGGAATAAGCGATGACAAGCACAACGGCGAGCAGGATGATGATAACGGGAAGTCTGTTCGATGTCATGGCTCAACCTCCCTGCTGTGCCGGTTTGCCGATCTCGTTGAGCGGCAGGTAGGGAACGATCCCCTGCTTCTCATCGATCACGACCTTCTTGGAATTCTTCAGCACCTGTTCCATCGTCTCGAGGAACAGGCGCTTGCGGGTCACTTCGGGAGCCTTCGAATATTCTTCGTTGATGGCAGTGAACCGCTGCGCCTCACCGTCCGCTTCCTTGACGACACGGTCCTTGTAGGCAGCCGCTGCTTCGCGAATCTGGGCCGCGTCGCCTCGTGCCTGGCCGAGCTTCTGGTTGGCATACTGGTTCGCTTCTTCGACGAGGCGTTGCTTGTCCTGTTCGGCGCGCTGCACCTCTTCGAAGGCATCGGCGACATCGCGCGGCGGCGCCACGTCCTGAATGGTGACCGCGGTTACCGCCATGCCCGCATTGTAACGGTCCATCGTGCCCTGCACGATGGCGGCAACCTCCGTTTCGATCGGCTGGCGGTTGTTGCGGAAGGCATCCTGCGCCGGGCGCCGGCCAATGATTTCGCGCATGGCGCTTTCAGCCACCTGCTGCAGCGTTTCGGCCGGGTTTTCGACGTTGAAGAGATAGGCCTTGGGATCGATGACGGTGAAGAAGACCGAGAACTCGACGTTCAGGATGTTCTGGTCGCCCGACAGCATGAGACCTGTCGAAGACGATGCCGACGTCGAACCGATATTCTGCTGCTGCACCGTCACCTTGACGATCTCGACGGTTTCCATCGGCCAGAGGTGGAAATGCAGCCCCGGCGTCGAAATCTCTTCCTTCGGCTGGCCAAAGCGAAGCTCGACACCACGCTCGTCCGGCTGGACGATGTAGATGCATTGGAAAAGCCAGAAGACGACAAGAACCGCGGCAATAATCACTGCCACGCCGCCGTTGAAACCGCCGGGTACGATGTTGCGGAGCTGATCCTGGCCGCGTCGGATGATATCTTCCAGATCGGGCGGCCCGCCCCGGCCGCCGCGCGGGCGGTTCGGCCCCTGCCCCCACGGTCCCTGATTATTACCGCCGCCGCCGCCCCATGGGCCGCCGCCGCCATTCTGATTGCTCCAGGGCATCAAAACCTCGTTGTTCGTTAAACTCCCAATCGCATCGTGCCCGCGGGGGCGGCAGGCTTTAAGCGATTGTGACCGTTATAGGTATCGCCGCAGCTGCTTTCAACGCGGCATGAAGAACTTGGCGATATTTATTGATAAATATTTCGTTTTCAGGCGCTGCGGCGCTCATAGACGACGAAGCGCGTCGGATAATTGTCCTTTTCCCCTGCCGGTACATCGATTTCTTCAATTACCATCCAGGCGGCAGGGTCGATCGAAGGGAAGGATGTGTCGCCCGCAACATGGGTTTGCACATGCGTGACGCACATCCGGTCTGCAAGCGCCATTGCCTGCGCATAGATTTCTCCGCCGCCGGCGATGATGATCTCGGTCTGGCCAGTCTCGCGCGCCAGCCTTTCGGCAATCCCGATCGCCTCGGGAAAAGAACGCGCCATTGTCACATCCGATTGCTCGATCGTCGCGTGCCGGGAAATCACCACATGCGGGCGCCCGGGCAGCGGCTTGCCAAAACTCTCATATGTCTTGCGCCCGACCACGAGCGGCTTGCCGAGCGTCATTGCCTTGAAGCGCTTGAGATCGGTCGAAAGCCGCCAGGGCATATCGCCGTCGCGTCCGATGACGCCATTTTCGGCCACGGCAACGACGATGGTCTTTCTGATGTCGGACATGAACTTCCTGAGGTTGAAGGGACGGCTTGGCCCGCCGGATCTACCGCCGGGCCGGCCAACAAGCAAGAGAGGCTCGATAAAATCCCGTCCACGCCTGCGGGCACGTCCGAATGCGAGATATCGCAACGCAGCATAAGCAATTCGTAAACCACGCCGTACGTTTCAATTTTACTCCAGAAAATGCTACGTTAAGTTGAGTTTTATGGGAAACAGATCTGCGCAAAACAATCGGCCGAGCCGCATCGACCTCGTCATCGTCGCCATGGCGGCGGGGCTTTTCGCGTGGGTTGTCACAGGCGGCAAGGCCGGTTCTCCGGTAACGACAGGCCTGGGCACGGCATTCGCCTGGCATTTTATGGGCTTTCCGATCATCCCCGTGAAACGCAAGGAACGCATGCTCGGTCGGTTCGGAAAGCGTCTGTTAACGGCTGTCGGCCTAATCCGGAAAGATGACGGAAGGCTGATGTGAATGATGAATGCGATGCCTCGATTTGACGTGATCTGCGACCCGATGAACCAATGGATCGTCTGGGACCACGTCACGGAGTCGCCTGCGTCGTTCGGCGGACAGATCCTCGACGGGCTGGACGAGCAGGAGGCAGGCCGGCTCGCGAAAGTCATGAACGAGCTTCACGGAAGTCAGCAAGCACTTGCCGATTGCAACGGAAAGCGCTCGGTCCGCTAGGACAATCGTCCGTCAGACGGCGACCGGGGCATCGATCCGATCGTGCGACTGATATCCTACGACCTCGAAATCGTCGATCCGATAACCGTCGATCTCGTCGGGCTCGCGCGTCAGCACCAGCTTGGGAAAGGGCATGGGCTTGCGCGCAAGCTGCTCTTTGGCCTGATCGAGGTGGTTCAGGTAGAGATGCGTATCGCCTCCGACCCAGATGAGTTCACCCCGATCCATCTGCACCTGCTGGGCGACCATAGCAAGCAATGCTGCCTGCTGGCATATATTGAAAGGCGCGCCAAGGAAAATATCGCAGGAGCGCTGGTTCACGAGCATGGAAAGCTGCGGCCGGCCGCTGCCGCGCTGCAGTCCGGAAACGTGAAACTGATAGGTCATATGGCACGGAGGAAGCGCCATCTGATCAATCTCGCCCACATTCCAGGCGTGGAACAGCATGCGCCGGCTCGTCGGATTGGTCTTGAGGCTATGGACGAGCGCGCCGATCTGATCGTGTTCAACCCCGTTCCGGTCAAGCCACCGCCTCCACTGCTTGCCGTAGACCGGTCCGAGATCGCCCCATTTCGCCGCGAAAGCGTCGTCTTCGAGAACGCGCTTTTCGAACCGGTCCTGGGATATCTCCTCGCCCGTCGCCTTGCGGTAAGCAGCAAGCGGCCAGTCCGTCCATATCTTGACGTTTTCCTTGAGCAGCGACTGGATGTTCGTCTGCCCGGTCAGAAACCAGAGCATCTCCTTCACCGCCGTCTTCCAGAAGACCTTCTTGGTCGTAAACGCCGGGAAGCTGCCGTCCGAAAGATCGAAGCGCATCATCGCGCCGAACGTCGAAAGCGTGCCCTCGCCGGTGCGATCCATCCGCCGATCGCCCTTCTCCAGCAGATGGGACATGATGTCTAGATATTGATATTCAGGATGACGCTGCATCCGTGTCTCCCCGTGTGCGATCACATGGTCGCGGCCGATTCCGTTTCCCAATTTAGGCGCTTCTGCCGCTGAAACCAACTGTGCGGAGGCTTATCCCGGCAATTCTCATGCTGCCTGCAACGGTTTTGTGACGTATCCCCTTTCCATGCGCTTCGGAAAACACTATATCAGCCTTGCCGGTTTTCGGACCGGCTATGGCGATAAATGAGCGGTGTAATAAACCTATTGGACCCGGGGGCGGTACCCGGCGCCTCCACCAAAAACAGCCGGTTCACGACTGCTTTTGATGGGGGCGAAACAGGATCGACAAGGGTGTAAAGATCGACTTTTTGCTCGGCATGATACCGCCGTTATCGGGTCACAAGTGTAGTTGCAAACGACAACAACGCTAAGGAATATGCTCTCGCTGCCTAACGGCGGTGCGGGAATTCCGCTCTAAGTCCTTTTGGTTAGCACCTTAAGGCGGGGTCCGAAGGCACCTGGCAACAGAAGCCTTCACCTTCTCCCTGCCGCCCAAATCATGTATTGTTTGTGAAGCTGACTCGGACACTTAGCCTTTCCCAAGGCCGCCGGACATGGCATATACCCTTGTGAAAAGACTTCCGAACCAAAGAAAGACAGGAAAAGTATGGGGCAGGACCACATCCGCTACGACATTCTGGCACAGGACGCGCTGCGTGGCGTGATCCGCAAGGTCTTGTCCGAAGTCGCAACGACGGGCCGCTTGCCCGGCGACCATCATTTCTTCATTACGTTTCTGACCGGTGCACCCGGCGTCCGCATCTCGCAGCATCTGAAATCCAAGTATCCGGAGCAGATGACCATCGTGATCCAGCACCAGTTCTGGGATCTGAAGATCACCGAATCGCTGTTCGAGATCGGCCTTTCCTTCTCCGACGTGCCCGAAAAGCTGGTCATCCCCTTCAATGCCATCCGTGGATTCTATGACCCTTCGGTCAATTTCGAACTTGAATTCGACGTGCCGCTGACAGACGGCGAGGAAGTTCCCGCGGCCGAAATCACCGCCTATCCGGTCGCACCCGAAAAAGGCGAGGAACCGCCGGCGGCAAAACCCGCCGAGGGTGACGAGAAGAAGCCGGGATCCGTCGTGTCGCTCGACGCCTTCCGCAAGAAGCAGTAGATGCCAAGGGAAGCAGACGCTTCCCTTTTTCATGTGCCCTTTTCCAGCCGGACGGAGGCAAGCCATGAGCGCAGAAATCGTTAATCTCCGCCAGTTCAAGAAGAAGCAGGCCCGTTCCGAAAAGGACAAACAGGCCGAGCAGAATCGTATCCGTTTCGGCCTCACCAAGACCGAGAAGCAGCTGACCAAAGCGCTGAACGAGAAGGCCGAAAAAGCACACCGACAAGGCCGAATCGAAAAGGACGAAGGCGGCGAATGACGGCGCAGACGGGCCGAAAAGAATCCGCAGTCAATCGCTTGGCGGTATTTCCTCCCTCAATCTGTGAACTCCGCGAAAAAGGCCTGCGGAAAGCCCGATGATCCGCAAGCATTCCGCCAGCCTGCATGGACACCGCACCAGCTTCTCGCTGGAGGACGAATTCTGGGCCGAGCTGAAAGCGATCGCCACAGCCCGCGCCATTCCGCTTGCGGCCCTCATATCCGAAATCGACGACCGGCGAGAGCCGGAAAGCAACCTCTCCTCCGCGCTGCGGATCCATGTCTTGAGCTGGTTGAAAAACCGCAGCTAGAGCGAGCCTTTACTGCGGCAACGGCACGCCCGGCAAGGCATCGAAATTCAGCCGGTTGCCGGTTATCGGTGGTGGCTGGTTGAGCTGCTGCGCGCGGCGCGCCGCCTCCTCAGCAGCGGCGTTCGCCTCGGCCTCCGCCTTCGCCTTTGCTTCAGCCTTCGCCTCCGCCTCGGCCTTTTGCCGCGCAGCTTCCGCGGCAAGTGCGCGCAGGCGCTCCTCTTCGGCCTTGCGCTGCGCCTCGATCGCCGCGGCTCTTGCGCGTTCCGCATCGTTGAACTTGTAAAGCGCCACCTCGCGCCGCAACCGCTGCTTTTCCAGGACGTTCGACTGCAGCCGCTCGACACGCCGGCGTTCGCGTTCGAATGCACGAAGCGACAGATATCCGGCGAGATCGGTTACATCCATCGTCCGGCCGGGCGATGCGAGCAATCCGGAATAGTTGAGCCGCAGCGCGGGCTCCGAGCCTGCAAGCGCTTCCTCGCCCGGATTGAGAGTGATGTTCAGCGATGCGTTGATGCGCTCCTGCGGCAGGCTGAGTTGCGCATTGCCGGTGACCTTGGCGAGTTCGTTGGTAACGGTGACGTTCTGCACGCGGAGCACGCCGTCGGTGATGTTGAACGGAATGCCCGTCGGCGGAAGTTTCGCCTCTCCATTGTTGAGCAGCGTTTCGACGATCGGATGTATCTTTCCGGCATTGAGCTGGTCCTGCATCGGATCCGTTGCAGCAAGTAGCGGCGGCAGGATCGCAAGGTTCAGCCCGCGCACGGTAGTCTCGCCAAGCCGCAGCTCGCCGGAGCCCGTGAGCGAGCTCACGAGGTCCGTCATCGTCTTGCCGGAGGCTTCCATACCGAGAGAAAGCCCGAACTTGCCGTTCGCAACCGGCGCGCCGTCGCGCGGCCAGACGACGCCGGCGAGATCGGAATCGGCAAGCGAAAGCTTCGTTTGGAAGAAGCCGGTGCCCTCGGCATTGGTAAAAAGCAGGTTGCCGGAAAGCTGGCCGCCGTCCCAGCCGCCCTTCATGTCGTTGAGCTGCAGTTCGTCGCCCTTGTAGACAGCATTGGTGGTGAAGCCGGTTACGGCTGCCGACCATCCCGGCCAGAACTCCTTGGACGAAAACTTCAGGTTGACATCCATATCCTTGAACACCGGCTGCCCAAGTACTGCGGTCGAGAAGTTGCCCGTCGCAGCATCTGTCATCGGGCCATAGACGGCCTCGCCCAGCCAGGCCGCGTCGGCGCGGTCAAGCGCAAGTTCGCCGCTCGCTGTCGTCCTGTCTGTCTTGCGATTGACCGTCAGCGCACCCGAAAACTGATTTTCCGCGGCATGACCCTTGAGGTCGGAGAAGACGACCTTGTCGCCATCGATGGTTGCCGTTGTTTGCAGCCCGAAAGGCAGCCCGGTTCCCATCTGCGGCAGCGCAATGCCGTTCATCACGAGATACGGATCGAGATCGGCGCTCTCGAGCGAGACGCCGATCTGGCCGTTCATGAAATTCCCGGGACGGACATCGACCTTGCCATTCGCAGTAAAGGACGTCCGGTCCGTCGCAAAGGTCAGCGATGCATCGGCCGGATCGGTACCGCTTGCCTGGACTTTCAGGGCGAGCCGGCCGTTGGCATCAGCTTCGACCGGAAGCGGATCGAGGCCCGCCTGCCCGAACAGGATCGAAGTCGTTCTGTTTTCAAGCGTCGCCTCCAGATTGGTCGTGCCCTTGCCCGTCAGCGCCAACAGATCCGACATGCGGTAGTCGAGGTTCACGCGGCTTCCGTTGGAAACGCCGGCAAGCGTCAGCGCAAGCCCGTCGCCCTCGTCGCCGCCAAGCGTCAGCGCACCGCGCAGCGCCGTGTTGGTGTACCAGGCGGCATTGCGCACCAGCCGGTCCATCACCGGATGCTGCGGCAGATGCTCCTTCAGCATCGTGAAGAAAGGTCCCGGATCGGCGGACTTCAAGGTGATCTCCCCCGAGCCCTTGTAATCGAGCAAGGAGCCTTCGGCGCGGCCGGTGGCGGTGATTTCGGCGCCCGCCAGATTTTTGGCGACCAGCTTGTCGACGGCAAGCGCCCCGTCTGCGATCGTAAAGCTGGTTTCGACATTCTCTGCCTCGACGCCGAAGGCGCTGAACTTATCCGCCTTCAGCTGTGCCGTAATCTTGTGGTCGAGCACATTTTCGCCTGCGTCCTGCCCCGTGAACAGACCCGTCAGCGCCCTCAGCGCATCGAGGTCGATCGCATCGCCGGCAAGGTCGACGTTCAGCAGGGGCGGCTGGTTCTCCAGCGCTTGCCGTTCCAGCTTGCCCTTCAGCGTAGCGGGGCCGATGGCAATCTCCAGATTGTTGAAGCGCTGCTGCTGATGCGTCAGGCTGACATCGGCGGAAAAGCCCGCCTGCTTCAATTGACGGATCGCGGGGTCGACCGAACCCGCAAGCCAGGAGGCAAGCCCCGAGGGCTGATTGGAGGCAACGGTAATCTGCCCGTTGAAGGAAGGGTCGCCCCTTAGCGTCAGCTGGCCCCGGCCCTCCACCTGGGTGCGCCCGGGCAGCGTCCCGACGGCATTGTCGATCGTCCAGCCGTTGCCGGCCGGCTGCAGATCGAGCTGCACGTCGCGGATGGTCGTATCCCCGGCAACGATCGCCGGCAGCTTGACGCTCGCCTTGCCCTGCACCTGCGGCACGGGAATCTGGGCGATGATGCTGATCAGTGAATTGAGCCGCTGCCGGGCGGACAGGCCGGGATCGCGCGCGGTCTTGCCGCCTGCGCCCTGATTGCCGATCCTGTTCACATCGATCTGCTGGCCGTCGGCGATCAGCAGGAACTCGGGCGCGTTGCCGGTATCGAGCGTCGCCTCGCCGGTGATCACATAGGGATCGTCCACTGAGCCGATTTCCATCCGGTACTCGGAAAGCCGGATGCGCTCGTTGGTCAGTTCGAAGCGGCCCTTGAGGCGCGGCGGCAGTGCATTCTTGTCGTCGGATTTGGCCGCGCCGCGGTTCTCGACCGCAGCCGACATGAGGCCCTGATAATTCGGCTTTCTGTCGGCCAGCTTCAGCTGACCATCGAGATCGATTTTGACCGGACGCTGATCGGGTATCAGCTGCGTCCTGACCTGCAGCGCGCCGGTTTCGTCGGGCTGTCCGCTGGAAATCGAAAAGCTGCCATGCTCGCCGTCGAGCGCCGCATCGCCTTCGATCCGCCAGGGGCCTGCCAGCGACCGGGCGGACATTTCCGCGTTCAACCCCGTAATGCTGCGGGCGCGGCCCGACTGATCGTCGATGAACTGCACGTCGCCGCCGGTGACATGCACACTTTCCAGAACGACGGTCTTTGCAGGAATCTCCGGCCGGCTGCCGCGCATCCAATCGAGCGTGCCGTCCTTCAACAGGCGAAGACGCAGCTTCGGATTGACGACGCGCATATCGAAAATAAGCGCCTCGCCGGAAAGGAACGGCGCAAGTTCGGCATCCATGGCGAATTGCTCGATCTGCACGATCGGCTGGCCGTTGGATTCCTGCCCGACACGCACGTCATGCAGCGTTACCGACGGAAAAGGCAAAAGGCGCGCATCGACCGTGCCATGCACCGTCACCTTCTTGCCGATGATGCGGCTTGCCTGCTCTTCGAAATTCCTGCGAAAGTCAGTCCAGTCGATGAAAAGCGGCGCGAGCAGTGCCACGAAGAGCACTACGACGATCACTCCCCCCAAAAAGACGAGGAACCGGCCCATCAAATCAAGCATTCTCCATTCGGGATTCCGTTGCCGACACTACTGTTATTCATGCCGGGAGCAAAGCCGAAGATCATGAGATTGTTCCGTTTTCACACAAGATGAAAAATCTTGCCTGGATTGAAGATATTGTCAGGATCGAGCGCCCGCTTGACCTGCCGCATAAGATCGACTGCACCGCCGAGTTCCTGCTCGAGAAACGCCATCTTTCCCTGTCCTATCCCATGCTCTCCGGTGCATGTTCCATCCATCGCGAGAGCCCGCTGGTTGAGCCGCACCACGAAATTCTCCGCAACCGCGACACCTTCCGCCGTCTTGTCGTCGAACAGGAGAAGCACGTGAAAATTGCCATCTCCTGCATGGCCGACAATCGGCGCCAGCAGACCATGTTCCTGGATATCGGCCTGCGTCTCGGCAACGCAATCGGCAAGCCGTGATATCGGAACACAAACATCGGTCGAAAGTGCGGCAAGCCCGGGCGCCAGCGCGCGGCAGGCCCAATAAGCATCGTGCCGTGCCTTCCAGAGCTTGTTGCGTTCCTCGGCGTTTGCCGTCCAAAGGAATTCGCCGCCACCGCATTCGGCCGCGATCTCGGCAAACTGCGCCGATTGAAGCTCGACGGTCTCGTCGGTTCCGTGGAATTCTAGGAACAGCGTCGGGCTCTCGGCGTAGGTCAGACCCGAATAGGCGTTACATGCCCGCATCTGCACGTCATCGAGCAATTCGATGCGCGCGACCGGAATGCCCATCTGGATTGTCATGATGACCGCGTCGCAGGCGGCTTTGATTGTCGGGAAGGAGCAAGCCCCGCCGGCGATCTTCTGGGGAATTCCCTGCAGCCGCAGCGTCACCGAGGTCAAAATCCCGAGCGTGCCTTCGGCGCCGACGAAAAGGCGCGTCAGGTCGTAACCCGCCGAGGATTTGCGCGCCCGGCGCGCGGTGCGGATTTCCTTGCCGTTGGCCGTCACGGCCGTAACCGAGAGCACATTGTCCTTCATCGTGCCATAGCGCACGGCGTTGGTTCCGGACGCCCGCGTCGAAGCCATGCCGCCGATCGAGGCATTCGCGCCGGGGTCGATGGGAAAAAAGAGGCCGGTATCGCGGAGATAAACGTTCAGTTCCTCGCGCGTGATGCCCGGCTCGACGGTACAATCGAGGTCTTCGGCATTCACTTCGAGAACCCGGTTCATCCGGCTGAAATCGATCGAAACCCCGCCATTCGGGGCATTCACCTGCCCCTCCAGCGAAGAACCGGTGCCAAAGCCGATCACCGGCACCTTGTGTTCGGCACAGACCTTGACGGCGGCCTTCACGTCGTCGGCCGTCTCGGCAAACAGCACACCGTCGGGCAACTGCGCGGGAATGTAGGTGGTCGTATGCGCATGCTGGGCGCGGAAGGATTCGCCGGTCTGGAAGCGCTCGCCGAAGCGCTGTTTCAAGATGCCGACGACCGCGAAAATGCCCTCCTCGTTGCGTTTTCCAGCCTTTGCATCGCTGAGCGCCATCCTGTTGATCTCCCATACTATCCGCCGTCACGGGCAGGTTGGTATGGGACAACGGATGGCGCCTGTCCAGTCAAGAGTCTCGTGAGATGGCTCAAACGAGCGGTGGATTGAGCCGCGCGAAGCCTTCCTGCCGCCTGTATGGGAAATACGGATAAGGCGCCGACACCGCGCTGACCTTTTCGAGCCTTTCGACCTGCTCCTTCGTCAGCGACCAACCGACGGCACCGAGGTTCTGGCGCAGCTGCTCCTCGTTGCGCGCCCCGATGATGACACTGGACACGGTTGGCCGGGCGGTCAGCCAGTTGATGGCGATCTGCGGCACCGTCTTGCCCGTCTCCACGGCAATCTCATCGAGAATGTCGACGATGTTGAAGAGCATTTCGTCATCGACCGGCGGGCCGTATTCCGCCGTCAGGTGCAGCCGGCTTCCTTCCGGTATCGGCTGGCCGCGGCGGATCCGGCCGGTCAGCCTGCCCCAGGCAAGCGGGCTCCAGACAAGCGCACCCACGCCTTGGTCGGCGGCGAGCGGCATCAGCTCCCATTCGTAGTCCCGGCCCGCCAGCGAATAATAGACCTGATGGGCCACGTACCGCGCGTAGCCATGCCGCTCCGAGACGGCGAGCGATTTCATCAGCTCCCAGCCGGCGAAATTCGACGCGCCGATATAGCGCAGCTTGCCGGCAGCAACGAGTCGATCGAGCGTCGAAAGCATCTCCTCGACCGGCGTCGAGGCATCAAAGGCATGCAGTTGCAGCAAATCGATATAGTCTGTGCCGAGGCGGCGAAGCGCGTCATCGACGGATTTGATCAGCCGCAAGCGCGAGGTTCCCCAATCTGCCGGCCCGTCACCCATCGGCAAGGCCATCTTCGTGGAGATGAGCACGGCGTCGCGCTTGCCGCCGATCGCCTGCCCCAGAACCTCCTCCGATGCGCCCGCCGAATAGACGTCGGCGGTATCGAAGAGATTGACACCTGCCTCGAGGCAGATATCGACCAGACGCCGCGCCTGCGCCGCGTCGGTATTGCCCCATGCGCCGAACAATGGGCCGCTGCCGCCGAAGGTGCCCGCGCCGAAACTCAAGACCGGCACTTTGAGGCCGGATGCACCGAGATTTCTGTATTCCATGGACTGTCTCCTGTTGTCTTGAGAGATAGACACTCGCTAAGGCGCGATATAGATTGCCAGCGAGAAAGTCATTTGTGATTTGAATTCATCATGAGCCGTCAGGACATCAATCGCGCCGGCGAAATGGACGTCTTCGTGCGCGCCGTCGAGCTCGGCGGCTTTAGCGCCGCGGCAACCGCCTGCCGGATGACCCCGTCGGCCGTCAGCAAGCTCATCGCCCGCCTCGAAGCTCGGCTTGGCACACGTCTCATCAACCGCTCGACGCGGCGCCTGCAACTCACGCCGGAGGGTTGCGCATTCTACGAAAGGAGCGTCTCCATCCTTGCCGATATCGCCGAGGCCGAGCGCTATGCCTCGGCAGGCGAACAGGCGGCCGGGCCGATCCGTATCAATACCAGCGCGTCCTTCGGCAATCATGTGCTCGCGCCCCTCCTATCATCCTTCATGGCGCTTTATCCGGCCGTGACGCTCGACATTTCCTACACGGACAAGGTCGTCGATCTCATGGAGGTGCGCGCCGACGTCGCAATCCGAGCCGGACCGCTGAAGAATTCCAGCCTGATCGCCCGCAAGCTCGGTGCAGCCCGCAAGCTCATCGTGGCCTCGCCGGACTACCTTCGCCGCCATGGTGAACCGAAGTCGATCGCCGATCTCCAACAGCACTGCCGCATCGGCTTTTCCTATTCCCGCGCCATCGGCGGCTGGCCGCTACTTGATCAAGACGACACGGTGCTTGTGACGGTGTCGCCGGGCATTCAGGTCGGCGACGGCGAAGGGATGCGCCACCTGGCACTTTCCGGCGCCGGCCTGGCGCGCCTTGCCGTCTTCACTGTCCGCGCCGATATCGCCGCAGGAAGACTGGTATCTGTCCTTGAAGATCTGAACCCCGGCGACCTTGAGGAATTCTATGCCGTCTATATCGGCCAAGGCGGCCCGCTGCCCGCCCGCGTCCGCGCACTGCTCGATTTTCTCGCAGCCAACGTTCGTCTCTAGCCCGAGCCTTGCGCCTGTCGCAACGCTGCTATTCGGCTGGCGCGCGCCAGGCGGAATTTTCGCCAACGCGGCCATATTTCGCAATTGCGGCCGGCTTAACCTGCCCATATACCGGCGATAGATTTCCGGCTGCTCCCGCCGGGTCCTTATGTTGCTACCGATGAATTTCTATGCCGTTCACCGCGGCCCATCGGACGGAAAAGACAGGCGTTCGATGCCGTTTAAAGCCGCAAGCCGAGCCATACGAGAAGCCAGCCTGCCGAGATGGGTTCTGCTGCTAAGCCTCTCCACCTCTCTCGTTGTCGTTCTTGAAGTTTTCGCCCTTCCGGCATCGCTGCTCGTTGGGCCGATGATCGCGGCGATCTTTCTCGCCTTGATGATCGGCAAGGGCCAGATGCGCGTACCCTACTGGTCCTTGCAATTCGGGCAGGCTCTGGTCGGCCTGATGATGGCGCGCGCCATCACGCCGGACATTCTCGCCACGATGGCCAAGGATGCGCCGCTCTTCATGCTGGTCATCGTCTCGGTGATCGCCATCGCAGGCGTGCTCGGCTATCTCCTGACCCGGCTGCAGGTGCTGCCCGGCACCACCGCCGTCTGGGGCTCCTCCCCCGGCGGCGCCTCGGCCATGGTCATCATGTCAGAGGCCTATGGCGCCGATGCCCGCCTTGTCGCCTTCATGCAGTATCTGCGCGTCGTCTTCGTCTGCGTGGCCGCTTCCGCCGTCTCGCGCCTCTGGGTCGCCGCCGACGGCGAGCTGCCACCGCTTATTCTCTTCCCGCCGATCGACTGGCCGGCATTTGCCGCGACTGTGCTGCTTGCCTGCAGTTGCGTCTATGCCGCCTTCCGTTTCCGAGTCCAGGGCGGCACCATCATCCTGCCGCTTCTCGCAGGCTCTCTGTTGCAGGGTTTCGACCTCCTGACGATCGAGCTGCCGATGTGGCTGCTCGCGATCAGCTATGCCCTGATCGGCTGGAGCATCGGGCTGCGTTTCACCCGTTCGATCCTGAAGCATGCCGCCCGCGCTCTGCCGCGCGTCTCCGCCTCCATCCTGCTTTTGATGTCGATCTGCGGGCTGATGGCCGTGGCCCTGCACAAATTCGCGGGCATCGATCCGCTGACAGCCTATCTCGCGACCAGCCCTGGCGGTGCGGATTCGGTTGCCATCATCGCCGCCTCTAGCGATGTCGACTTGCCCTTCGTCATGGCGATGCAGGTGGGGCGGTTTGTGGTGATCCTGTTTACCGGGCCGATGCTCGCGCGCTTCATCGCGCGGAGGAGCGGCCTGGCCGAGAACCCCGCCTGAGCGCGGCCCATTGGCCGGGCGTCATGCCGTAGGCTTTCTTGAAATGCCGGTTCAGGTGGCTCTGATCCGCAAAGCCGGTGGCAAAGGCGACGTCCGATAGCTCGCTGCCCTCGCCGATCATCGCCCGCGCCTGCTGCAGCCGCCGCATCAGAAGGTAGCGATGCGGACTGGTCGCGAATGCGGCCCGGAAATGCCGCGACAACGCAAAGCGGTCGAGTCCTGTTACCGATTCAAGCTCGCCGGAACGCACCGTTCGCGTCGCATGTGCTTCAAGGTAGTCGCGGGCGCAACGGGCCTGATTCCAGGCGATACTGGCGGGCAGCCTGCGCAATGCCTTCGCGTGCCTTACAAGCCCGTCGGCTATGCGCATCAGGAAATCGTCGACGAAGAGCTCGTCGAGCTCTCCATCGAGATCAGTCAGTGCGCCAAGCAGGACGCCGGCAAGAACCGCATCGCTGATGACAGGCTGGTCGACAAAAGGCAGCCCGAGTTTCCCGGCTTCCAGGCATTCGGCAAGCAGCGAGGGCTCCAGGTAGAGAATACGGTATTGCAGCCCGTCATTGGTGCCCGCCCCGCCGTCATGCACCTCGTCTGGATGCAGCACGATCACCTGACCGGGCATGCTGAAGCGCCTTTCGCCGCGATACGAGAAGGCCTGCACGCCCTTCAGCGTCACACCGAGCCCATAAGTGTCGTGCCGGTGCGGCTCGAAGGCATTTCCGCTGAATTTCGCCTCGATGCGCTCGATCCCGGGAAAGGCTGGCGCTGCCACAATGCCGTCGCCGCCCTGCGGCACGCACAAACGTTCAAGACCCTCGAAGACCTGCGGCGTTACATCCTGGCTCAACGCGACCTCGAACCGCATGAAAGAGACTGGAATGTTTGATACCAAAATTGCGATCGTTCTGCGAAACAATCTTGCGTCATGGCAGAAGCTGAATGTAACCGCCTTTTTGATGAGCGGCATCGCCGGGCAAAATCCCGCGATCATCGGCGAGGCCTACAGGGACCGCGCCGGCAACACCTACAATGCCATGTCAGTCCAGCCGATCATCGTGCTATCGGCCGATGAGGCGACGATTTCAGCGATACATCGCCGCGTGCTGGAGCGCGAGATTCCATCCTCGCTGTTCATCGAGGAGATGTTTGCAACCGGCCATGACGCCGCCAATCGCGCGGTATTTGCCGAATACGCGCCGGAAGATGCCAAGGTCGTGGGCGTCGCTCTGCGCGCCGGCAAGAAGATCGTCGACAAAATCACTAAGGGCGCGACGATGCATGCCTGAAACGAAAGACGGCCGGCGATGATCCGGCCGTCTTTGATAAATGTGGCGCAGTTCAGCTCTGCGTGATCGGCGCGATCTGAATCTCGACACGGCGGTTCTGGGCGCGGCCAGCCTCCGTCGCGTTCGACGCGACCGGTTGCGACGGGCCAAAGCCGACGGCAGAGACGCGACGCTGGTCGATACCCTGTCCGCCGAGATAACCGGCAACCGAAAGGGCGCGGCGCTGCGACAGATCCTGGTTATGCTGCAGGCTGCCGGTGGAATCCGTATGGCCGTTGACATCGATCAATGTGCGGTTGAACTTCCTGAGCACGATCGCTACCGAGTTCAGCGTCGGATAGAAGCCCGGCTTCACGGCGTCCTGGTCGATGTCGAAGGTGATGTTCGACGGCATGTTCAGGATGATGTTGTCGCCGTTACGCGTCACCGAAATGCCGGTGCCCTGGAGCTGGGCGCGGAGTTCCGCTTCCTGCTGGTCCATGTAGTTGCCGATCGCGCCGCCTGCGAGCGCGCCGAGGCCCGCGCCGATCAGCGCCGCATTGCGCGGGCCATGCCCGCGTCCGCCAAGGGCGGCACCCGCAAGCGCTCCGCCGACAGCTCCGAGCATTGCCCCGCCTGCGGTATTCGACATTTTCTGCTCGCCCGTATAGGGGTCGGTCGTGGTGCAGGCGGTCAGGTAGCTGGCGGCCATCGCCAGAAGTACGAATTTCTTGATCATGGACAGAAAGCTCTCCGTTCGAAGCTGGCCCGAGCAAATATTATGGAATGCGGCAACAAGATGAACGCGTCCCCTCCGATAAAACAAAATCAGTAGAATGGACACGTCTCGCTTGCACAAATCCCGAGGATATCGCCAATTTGCCACAGCAGTCTCGACAGGCTCGATAATATCGAGACGGGCGGGTCGCATGCGCTTAGAAGGCCTGGAAGAGCTGTCTTACGGTGTCGTAGCTGGCATTGGCGATCGAGAGCGCCTGCAGGCCAAGTTGCCGCTGCGTCTGCAACGCCGTGAGCTTGCTCGACTCCTCTTCCATATCGGCATCGACCAGACGCCCGATGCCTGAGCTGTACGCGTCGAAAAGCGTTTTCGCGAACTCGTTCTGCAGCTCGATGCGTTTTTCCAGCGCACCAAAAGCCGAGCCCACGGTGGTCGCCTGCCTGAGAATGCCGTCCACTACGCTGATCATCTCATCGACCTGATCTTTTGTCGTCGAGGATGAAAGCCCGATCTCCACTTGTCCGGCGGTATTGCCCGCCTTGCTCAAAATCATGACGTAGTTCTGCGAAGCGCCCATTTCCGTCGCGAAATAGGATGATGTCAGAGCGCCGTATTCGCCGCTCCCGCCGGAACGGTCGTCGACGAGGTAGCGGGCATCCTTCGATGTGGTGACGCCCGTCGACGGCAGGTCGATATGATAGGTCAGCGTGCCAACGGTGACGGTGCCGTCGGCATTGCGGATATAGGACGCCGGAATCTGCTTCGGCTCGGTGGGATTGTCTTCATCCGTAAGGACGACCCAGTTGTCGCTGTTGAAGGCTGCCGCTTCGGCGACGGAGCGCAACTGTGCCTTCAGCTGCGTCAGCTCCTCATTGATCTTTTCCTTGTCCACACCCTGTTCGGTCGCAGCGACAAGTTTCGCCTTGATTTCGGAAACGACGTCAACGGCGCGGGCAACGCCCGTATAGGCCGTACCCATTGTGGCGGCCGCCATGCCGAGCGCATCCTGAATGGCAGCATGCGCCCTATTGTCGGAGCGGGCCGTCGTCGCCACCGACCAGTAGGCGGCGTTGTCGCGGGCCTGTTCGACGCGAAAGCCGGACGAGACGCGGTTCTGCGTCCGCGTCAGGCTGTGGTTGATATCACGAAGCGTATGCAGCGCCGCATCGACAGATGTGCGTTGAAAAATACTCACGGGAACGGAACTCCGAACACAACTACATGCTACTCACAAACAGCGAACCGTGTCCGCGAAACGTCATGTTCGGGCGCTGAAATCAGCGGGTGGGCGAGCCTCCGAAACGCTGAGGCATCTGATCGGTTACGGGTAGATCATTGCGTTTTATGCTTAAGAAACATCTAACGTTCAGAAGAAATTTATTCTGTTTTGCAACGTTCATTGACCACGAACACGCCGCCGCGATGGGAGGCGGCGACGTTTTAAGCAGACGGCGTCAAATCTATTCCGCTGCCTGCAGATGCTTGGGATCGGGCACCGGTTTCGGCCGTGCCGCAATCGCCATCTCCTCGTGCAAACGGGCTTCCTCATGCGCATGTGGCTTGGCAAAGCGCGCCACCAGAAGATAGGCGACCGGCGTGATAAGGAGCGTGACCAGCGTTGCGAAACCCAGTCCGCCGACGATCACCCAGCCGAGCGCGATACGCGCTTCCGCGCCTGCGCCATGCGCAAAGACCAGCGGAACGCCGCCGAGGATGGTGGCGATCATCGTCATCATGACCGGGCGTAGCCGCAGTGCACAGGCGCGTTCGATCGCCTCGCGCACTTCTACCCCGCGGTCGCGGAGCTGGTTGGCGAACTCGACGATTAAGATACCGTTCTTTGCCATGACGCCGACGAGCAGCACGAGGCCGATCTGGCTGTAGATGTTGAGGCTCGATCCCGTGATAATGAGCGCGAAGACGGCGCAGGCAAGCCCAAGCGGCACGGTCGACATGATGATCAGCGAGGACAGCACGCTTTCGAACTGCGCCGCCAGCACCAGGAAGATGATCACGATCGCAAAGCCGAAGGTGAGTGCCATGCCGCTGGAGTTCTCTTCGAGGGTTGCCGCTTCGGCAAGCGGAATAAGACGCGCCCCTGGCGGCAGGATCGGCTCGGCAAGTTCCGTCACCTGCTTGACGGCATCGCCGAGCGACATGCCCTCTTTAAGGCCTGCCGTGATCGCGACGGAAGCGAGTTGCGATTCACGGTTCAGCTGCGGCGCAACCGCGCCTTCCTTCATCGAAGCGATGACCGACATCGGTACGATCTTGCCCTCGCCGGTCTTCAGGAAGACGTTTTCGAGATCCGTCGGATCATCGATCGGCCGCATGGTCGAAGTGAGCAGAACCGGATAGGCATCGCCATTGACGAAGACGTCGACGACGGAGCGTCCCTCGAGCAGCGACTGCATCGCCGTCGAAAGCCCGGTGATATCGATGCCGAGATCGGAAGCCCGCTCGCGGTCGATCGTGACCGAGACCTGCGCCTGCGTCGGCTCGTTGGTCAGGCGCGGCGTATCATACTGCCCGGTCGCGTCCAGCGCCTGCACCAGCTCGACGGCGGCAGCCGTCAGGCGGTCGTAGTCATTGCCGACGAGCGCCATCTGCAGGCCGCTGCCGGCGCCGCGAATGCGCAGGCTGTTCGAGGATATCGCATTGCCGCGAAGTGCGGGCACGCGCGATGCCGCCCGGTTGATGTCCTGGACGATCTCCGCCTGCGTGCGCTCGCGCTCGCCCCAAGGCGCCAGCGTCAGCACCATGAAGCCGCTATTGGCCGAGCCGCCCTGGCCGGAGATCGAAAAGACGTTCCTGATGTCGCCGCTGTCGACCAGCGGCTGCAGGTATTCTTCGACGAGCTGCAGCTTGTCGCGCGTATATTCGAGGCTCGATCCCTGCGGTGCGGTGAGCCGCATCATCACCACGGCGCGGTCCTCGTTCGGCGTAAGCTCGCTCTTGACCGTCGAGAAGGCGACAAGCGCCGCCCCGGCAAAGAAAACCGACGCGACAATGACGACCAAGGGCGCGTTGAGGCAACGCTGCAGGCTCCATTGGTAGACACGCGCAAACGCTCCGCCGAAGTGGCCGAGCGCGCCATGATCCTCCAGCATTGGCTTCGTCAGCATGCGCGAGGCGAGCATCGGACAAAGCGTCAGCGCGACGATCGACGAGAGACCGACCGAGAAGGCCAGCACGAAGCCGAACTCCCGGAAGAGACCGCCCACCTGCCCCGGCAGGAATGACAGCGGAATGAAGACAGCGGCAAGCGTTGCCGTGGTCGCGATGACCGCGAAGAAGACCTCGCGCGTGCCGAGGACGGCGGCCGCCCGCGGCCCCATGCCTTCGGCGCGCCGGCGCACGATGTTCTCGAGCACCACGATCGCATCGTCGACGACAAGACCTGTCGCCAGGACGATGGCGAGCAGCGTCAGGATATTGATCGAAAAGCCCACGAGATAGATCGCAGCCAGCGTGCCGATCAAAGCCACCGGCATGCTGACCGCGGGGATCAAGGTAGCCCGCCAGTCTCGCAGGAAGAGGTAGATGACGCCGGTGACGATGACGCCGGCAAGGATCAGCGCCAGCACGACCTCGTGGATCGCTCCCTGGATGAACACGGCGTCGTCGCTGGTGATCGCGATCTTCGTGCCTTCCGGCAGCGCCTTCGAAAGCTGCTCGACCACCGTCTTGATGCCGCTCGAAATATTGAGCGTATTTGATTGCGCCTGGCGGATGACGCCGAGGCCGATGCCGCGCTTGCCATTGGAGCGCAGCGCCGTATCGCCGTCACGCGGCCCGAGCGTCACCGTCGCGACGTCGCCGAGACGCACGCGGTCCTGCAGGATGACATTGGCGAAATCCTCCGGCTTCTGCAGGCTCGCCGTGGCGCGCACCACGATGTCCTGTGTCGTGCTCTTCAGCGATCCGGCAGGAACGTCGAGGGCGGAGTTGTCGAGCGCCTCCGTCAGATCGCCGACCGTCAGCCCGCGGCTTGCGAGAGCGCCCTGGTCGACATCGACCCGGAAGATCTTTTCCTGGTCGCCATATTGCTCGACATCGGCAACGCCATCGACGGAGGCCAGCCGGTCGACGATCTCGTTTTCGACGAGGAGCGTCAGGTCATCCATGTCGAGCTTGGTCGAGGTGACCGCAAGACGCATGATCGGCTGTGAATCCGCATCCGCCTTGACGATCTGCGGGGCGTCGGCATCGTCCGGAAGCTGCTCCATGATGCGCCCGATCGCATCGCGCACGTCGTTTGCGGCGACGGCGAGATCGACGGTGTCGGAGAACTCCAGCGTCACGCGGCTTTGGCCGAACTGCGATTGCGAGGAGATCGATTTCAGCCCGCTAACGCGCGCAACTGCGCCTTCGATGACCTTCGTCAGCTCTTGATCGATCGTCTGCGGTGCAGCGCCGTCGAACATGGTGCGCACGGTCACGACCGGGCGGTCGACATCCGGCAGTTCGCGCACTTCGACCCCGGCATAGGCAGCAAGACCCGCCACCACCATCAGCGTATTGAAAACCAGCGCCAGGATCGGGCGGCGCACGAAGAGTGCCGTAAAGGTCTGCTTGCCGGAGGCTCTCTCTGGAAGTTCGGTGACGGTCACGTTCATTGTGTCGCGACCCCGTTGTTCGAGGCCAGTTCATTGCCGGTCCGCACTGGCCCGCCCTCGCGGACGCGCTGCAGACCCTGCGTCACGATGGCGTCCCCATCCTTGATGCCGGCCTTCACGAGCACGAAATCCGGATTGCGTTGCACGATGCTGACGCGCACCTTGTGCGACTTGCCGTCGACCACCTGCCAGACGAACGAGCCCTGCGAATCCCACTGAACGGAAACCGGATCGACCGCAGGATATTTGTCGCCTGCGAACTTCATGCTGACATTGAAGGACATGCCGGCGCGAAGCTCGTCGGCGCGGTTGTCGATCTTGGCGCGGATGCGCAGCGTCCGGCTGGCCGCGTCGATGCGGTTGTCGACTGCCTGGACCTCTCCGGTGAACACCTGTCCCGGCCGCGCGACCGACGTTACCTCAACCGGCTGGCCGACGGAAACCGTATTGGCGAAGCGCTCCGGCACCCAGTAGTCGACCAGGATTTCCGAGCGGTCGTCGAGCGTCACGATCGGCGTGCTGGTGGTCACGTTGTCGCCGATGTTGACTGGGACGATGCCGACGATACCGTCGATGGGCGCCACGATATTGCGCCGGGTGAGATTGAGCTCGGCGGCCTGCAGCTGCAGCCGCGCGCCCTGCTCGGCAATCTCGGCATCGAATACGTCCATGCGCGCAACGCTGGATTTAATGTTGTGATAGAGATTGGATTTCTCGATCGCGCTCTTCAGCGCCACTTCGGCCTGCCCCTTGGCGATCACCTGCTCCTCGCTGTCGAGCTTGGCAAGCACCTGACCCTGCTTGACCTTGTCGCCGGACTTGATGAGGATTTCACGGATCGTGCCCATTGCCTGCGGCGTCACCGCCACCGAGCGGATCGCGTCGCCTGTGCCGATCGCGTTCAGCCGGTCGTTGACCACGCCCTGCACGACGGCCTGTGTCACGACTAGAACGGCGCTGTTGCGCCCGCCGCCATTGCGTCCTCCGCCGCCCTGGGCGCCCTCGCCTTGCCCCGACGCACCGCCACCGGGCTCCACGGGAGGAGCCATCTTGGCGACAATGTTTTCCGGGACGCCGGCATTTCTCAAAACATCAGCCGCACCCGGCACAAGAAAAATCCATCCGGCAAAGCCGGCCGCAATAACGATAAGAGAAAGAACAAACTGCTTCCAAAAAGCCATTCACGTCTCCGAAGGGACCAAGGGGGCAGACCTGGGACGATCGAAAGAGCGCCTTTAGACATATTCCCCACCTGACTGCGGCAATATCGCCCCTTTACAAGCGGCCATCAAGCGCACGTGCCAGTCATTACAGAATTGTAATCTCCATCCTCGCGAAAACAGGTCACTTTTGCTTGAGCGGAAGCGTATTTCCGGCCTGAATTGCCAATCGCTACTTTAGGGGATTGGATAGGCATGTGCCGCCGCCCCAAATGCGCCGCGCCGGCAAGGTCGGCTTTCGTCCTGGAGGCGCTGGAATGAACCAAGAACATCTTTTCTGGCCTTTCCATCCCGAATCACTACATTACGCGCCATGAGCAATAGTTTCGACGATATCCCCTTCTTCGACGAAGAACCGGGTGAAGCGCCGCGCAAGCCGCAGGCGCCCGCCCCTGCAGCCGGAGGGATTGCCGCCCGCGCCATGGCTGCCCGCGACGGCGGCAAGCGGCCGGACTACCTCGCAGGCCTGAACCCCGAACAGACCGAAGCGGTCGAAACGCTGGAAGGCCCGGTCCTCGTGCTGGCGGGCGCCGGCACTGGCAAGACCCGCGTGCTGACGACCCGCATCGCGCATATCTTGAGCACCGGGCGCGCCTTCCCCTCGCAGATCCTCGCCGTCACCTTCACCAACAAGGCGGCGCGCGAAATGAAGGAGCGCATCGCGCTACTCGTCGGCGGCGCCGTCGAAGGCATGCTCTGGCTCGGCACCTTCCACTCGATCGGCGTCAAGGTGCTTCGCCGCCACGCCGAGCTCGTTAACTTGCGGTCCGATTTCACCATCCTCGATACCGACGACGTCGTGCGCCTCATCAAGCAGCTGATCCAGGCCGAGGGCCTCGACGACAAGCGCTGGCCGGCCAAGCAATTCGCCGGCATGATCGATACGTGGAAAAACAAGGGCCTCGGCCCCGCCGACATTCCCGAAGGCGACGCCCGCGCCTTTGCCAACGGCAAGGGCCGGGAACTCTACTTCGCCTATCAGGCGCGATTGATGACCTTGAACGCCTGCGATTTTGGCGATCTGCTGATGCATCCCATCGCTATCTTCCGCAAGAACCCGGACTTGCTCAAGGAATACCACCAGCGCTTCCGCTATATCCTCGTCGACGAATACCAAGATACCAACACTGCGCAGTACATGTGGCTGCGGCTGTTGGCACAGCGGCCGAGCCGCAAGTCGATCTCCCCCCTTGTGGGAGAAATGCCCGGCAAGGCAGAGGGCGATATCCCCTCGGACAGCGGCGCGAGTACACCCGCCTCGGTCGGCTCCCCCGACATCTTCCCCACAAGGGGGGAGATCAGGGACACCACCATCAACATCTGCTGCGTCGGCGACGACGACCAGTCGATCTATGGCTGGCGCGGCGCGGAAGTGGACAATATCCTGCGCTTCGAGAAAGATTTCCCGGGCGCCAAGGTCATCAAGCTGGAGCGCAACTACCGCTCGACCGAACACATCCTCGGCGCCGCCGCGCATCTAATCGCGCACAACGAAGGCCGGCTCGGCAAGACGCTGTTCACCGACCGCGTCGATCCCGAAGACGTCAAGGTGCAGGTGCATGCCTCCTGGGACAGCGAAGAGGAAGCCCGCGCCATCGGCGAGGAGATTGAGGCCCTGCAGCGCAAGCAGCATAACCTCAACGACATGGCGATCCTGGTGCGCGCCTCCTTCCAGATGCGCGAATTCGAAGATCGCTTCGTGACGCTCGGCCTCAACTACCGCGTCATCGGCGGCCCGCGCTTTTACGAGCGCCTCGAAATCCGCGATGCCATGGCCTATTTCCGCCTCGTCGCCCAGCCCGCCGACGACCTCGCCTTCGAGCGCATCATCAACACCCCGAAGCGCGGCCTCGGCGACACGACCGTGCGCGCGCTGCACGACTACGCCCGTGCCCGCGACATCCCGATGCTCGCCGCAGCCGCCGACATCATTGAAACGGACGAGCTGAAACCGAAGGCGCGCAAGGCGCTCTTCGACGTGGTGCATAGCTTCAGGAACTGGCAGCAAAGGCTTGAAACGACTCCGCATACCGAACTTGCCGAGCAGATCCTCGAGGAGTCCGGCTACACCGACATGTGGAAGGCCGACAAGACGGCGGAAGCGCCCGGCCGGCTGGAAAACCTCAAGGAACTCATCCGCTCGATGGAGAGCTTCGAGTCGTTGCGTGGCTTCCTGGAGCACGTCGCGCTGGTCATGGATGCCGAGCAGAACGAAGACCTCGACGCCGTCTCGATCATGACGCTGCATTC
The DNA here is from genome assembly GCF_015353075.1 of Rhizobium sp. 007. Lineage (NCBI taxonomy): Bacteria > Pseudomonadati > Pseudomonadota > Alphaproteobacteria > Hyphomicrobiales > Rhizobiaceae > Rhizobium > Rhizobium sp. 007. The sequence goes on from NZ_CP064187.1 coordinate 2,083,829, forward strand.
GGCCAAGGGGTTGGAATTCGACACTGTTTTCCTGCCAGGCTGGGAAGAAGGCCTCTTCCCGCATCAGCGCTCGCTCGACGAAAGCGGCCGCGCCGGGCTTGAGGAGGAGCGCCGCCTCGCCTATGTCGGCATCACCCGCGCCAAGCGCCGCTGCCACATCTGGTTCGTCTCCAACCGCCGCATCCACGGCCTCTGGCAATCGACCATCCCCTCGCGCTTCCTCGACGAACTGCCGGAAACCCATGTCGAAGTCGCCGAAGTCGAGCAGAGCTACGGCGGTTACGGCCGCGGCGGCTACGGCCAGTCGCGCTTCGACAAGGCCGACCCCTTCGCCAATTCCTATTCCACCCCCGGCTGGAAACGCGCCCAAGCCAACAAGACCGACGCCACCCGCGACAATTGGGGCACCCGCTCGGGCCACGCGGTCGAACGTATCGGCTACGGCGAAAGCGGCCCCAGGGGCCGCACCATCGAAGGCGAACTCGTTGCCAAATCCACCTCCACCGAACCCTCCCGCTTCCAGATGGGCGACCGCGTCTTCCACCTGAAATTCGGCAATGGGAATATTACCGGGATCGAGGGCAACAAGCTGACGATCGATTTTGATCGGGCCGGGCAGAAGAGGGTGTTGGATGGGTTTGTCGAGCGTGTTTGACGAGCCGGCCCGCGCGGCACGAGGCATCTCGTCAAAAGGCTGACCCTGACATTCACAGCCGGCTTTTTTCGCGTTTATGCCGCCCCATTGCTTGAAGCAAAAAGCCGTCTCGGAATCGTCACACGCAACCCTGATTTCATTGTATCCATGCGACATCCATCGGCCACCTAGGCTTGTTTTGAAGCACCTTCGTACAGAAATTTGCGCAGTTAAATACGGATCAAGCTTAATCGTCGTATAGGCACTGCAATAAAACCCTGAATTTAGATTGAATGTATCCGGCATTTGGCAATCGTTGCAGACGAGAGCTCGAGACGCTGTTCGAACGGGCTGGGGCCTCATTCCGACATCGGCGTAAACTGCACCTCACCCCCATTCGTGACTTCCCCCTCCGAGCTCCCTCCCCCATACTCCCTTCGGGCTGGAATAGGAGGATAGAGATGAAACGCTATTCACTATCGGTGATTGGTCTGTCTCTGGTGATTGCCGTTCTCAGCAATCCGGGCATTGCACTGGCAGCTTGCAACAAGCTTATTGGGACCTGACCTCTTCAACCATCCATGCGGACGGCGACGCGACGGCGCTGCGCCCAAAGCGGAACCTGACGGCCGGGTAGAAGCGTGTGCCGAGCGTCTTGTGGAGCGGGCATGAATGCCCGCTCACCCCAGCATCGGCATCTTGCCCATCCCCAGAATATCGTTGACGAGCGCGATGGCGATGCCGATGGCGACGATGCCTAATCCGATCAGGAAGAGCCGCCGCGACCGGTCGTATTTGGCAGCAATCAGCGAATCCCGCGCCAAAAGGTCGGCGAAGACCTTCACCTGCAGACCGATGCCGACGGTCAGGAGCAGCATCGGCAGGATGTCGATGCGGCTCCAGTCGTTCGGGTTGGAGACCCAGCGGCTGATGAAGCTCAGCGAAAAGCCGAGAATGATGCCCGCAGCCGTCAGCGAGCCGTTGCGGAAGGTGGCGTCGATCTTCTCTTCTGGCCCTGGCTCGGTCATGGCTTGCTCCCGGCTGCTCTTCGTGGCCAAGGAAGGCAGAAATAACCGGGATCGGCAAGAGAGCGCATCTGCCGCCTAGGCGCTGGCCTTCGCCGTGAGCTGCGCGCCACGCTCCGCAAGAAGCCCGCGCAGCAGGCTGCGGTGGCAGCGGCTTTCGTTTTCGCAGTAGCAGCCGACGGCGAAGTTGGCGGTGTGCGAGAGTGCGGCCAGCGTGTCGAGGACCCGACTGGTGTCGGGTGCGGCCATTTCCTTGCGATAGGCGCGGGAAAAGGCCTTCCACTGGGCTTCGGTCTGCGCTGCCTTCGCCTCGGCCACCAGCTCCTGGCTCGGCGACAGCATCGGCAGCCAGACGTCGTAATAGTCGCGGCTCGCAAACTCCCCCTTCGGCACGCCGCGCGGCGGGCGGCGCACGGTGCCGATGCGCAAGCCCTCGTCCTTGCTCCGTGGCGAGCCCAGTTGCACGATGCTGATTGCCATTGTGGTCTCCTCGACTGGCCGGACGAGAAATCTAGCGCGATGGCCGTGTTTTCGCCAGCGGGCAAGACACACCCCCGTGGGTGCATGAGCCGGTTGGCGTCCAATCCGCTCGCGGGCCGGGCATTACAAAACCTTCGTTTTAAAATCATGTTTTATCCTTGCCAAGCCGCCGAGCGATCGACTGGTATCTGCTTGTCGGCGACGAGACCGCCTTCCCGCGATCGGCCGCCGCCTCGAGGAACTACCGGCTTTCGCCCATGCGCTCGTCGTCGCCGAAGTTGCAGGCCCCGAAGAGGAGCCGGCGCTGGAAAGCAAGGCCAGGCTGACGACACTCTGGCTTCATCGCGGCGCGGCACCGGCCGGTACCACGGATCAGCTCGACCAGGCTTTGCGTGGCCTCACGCTTCCCGCCGGCGACGGATATGTCTGGATCGCTTGCGAAGCCCTCGTCGCCAAGCGCTTGCGCGCCATCATGGTCGATGAACGCCAGCATCCGAAAGCCTGGATCAAAGCAGCGGGCTTCTTCTGTAACGGGCCTTCCCGACTCAATCCCTTATGAGCTTATCCCTCGCCGAGTGCTTGCTTCTGTCCGCAGTCGGCGCTGGGATAGGCTTGGGGCCTGCGTTACCCGAATGAGGCGCCGCGCGGCAGGCCGCGTCGCGCCATCTCACTCGCGGCGCATGCGCGCTTCCTCCAAAAAAAGCTTGCGCTTGACCACTTGCAAATCCACTAGTTGATAGCGGCATATCCGCTTGGCATGCTGCACCGCAAACGTATGGAGTCGCCGGATGAAAGCGTTATTGCTGGTCGATATTCAGAATGGTTTTTGCCCAGGCGGCAATCTTCCGGTGCCGGACGGCGATCAGGTGGTGCCGGTCGCAAACAAGCTGATCGACAGCGGCAAATACGATCTGATCGTCGCCTCGCAGGACTGGCATCCACCCGGCCACGGAAGCTTTGCCTCCTCCCATCCGGGCAAGAAGCCTTTCGAAATGGGCGAGCTTTCCGGCAAGCCGCAGATGATGTGGCCGGATCACTGCGTAAAGAACACCCTCGACGCCGAACTGCATCCGGCGCTGAAATCCGAAGAGATCGACCTCATCCAGCAAAAGGGCGAAAATCCGCTGGTGGACAGCTATTCCGCCTTCCGCGACAACGACCAGGATGCCTCGACCGGGCTTTCCGATTTCCTCGAAGACCAGGGCGTGACAGAGCTCGACGTCTGCGGCCTGGCGACAGACTATTGCGTCAAATTCTCGGCGCTCGATGCGCTGGAGATGATGCCCGGGATCAAGGTCCGCTTCATCGAGGATGCAAGCCGCGGCATCACGCCTGAAGGGGTGGCTGCCGCAATCGACGAGATGCACGCACGCGGCATCGAGATCATCGACAGCCAAAAGGCTCTCGCCGGCTGAGGCTCAGTCCCGCGCCGCCTGCTCCAGCCCGTAGATATCGTCTGCAAGGTCGTCGGCACGCTTCAGAAACGCCGCATGTGCATCCTGCAGGCCCTGCTTGTAATAGGCGGCGCCGATCTCCTTGGCGAAGAAGTCGAGGACCAGTTCCGACTTGAGCAGCCCGACCGGCTGATCCAGTTCCTTGTCGAAGAAGTGCTGGATCCGCGCAATCAGCGCCGCCTTATCGTCCTTGGAAAAGTCTATCGGCTTCATCGTCTCGTCTCCTGCCATTGTCAGAGGTTCCCACCGTTCAGCGAAATCGATCGGTCGATCAAGGAAATTCGATTGCGGCGGAGGCGCCGGGCACATAGAGCAGGTTCGTTTTTGAAGGAGGACAGCTGCCGATGAGTCGCGGGGATTTCGTCGAGGGTTTGCGGGGCGGCTTCACAGTCGCCGTGGCGTCCGCGCCTTTCGCAGCGCTATTCGGCGCGCTTGCCGTTGATAACGGCATGTCGCTCGGCGAGCTGACGCTGATGAGCGCCACCGTGTATGCGGGTGCCAGCCAGATGGTCGGCATCGAGCTTTTCGGGAACAACGTCCAGGCCTGGCTCATCGTCGCCTCCATTCTCGCAGTCAATTTCCGCCATGTTCTCTACTCGGCGGCGATCGCGCGCTACGTCCGCCATTTCACGCCGCTGCAGAAGTTCTTCACCTTCTTCCTGCTCGTCGACCCGCAATTCGCCGAGATGGTGAAGCGCGGCGAGGAGGGCAAGCCGGTCACCTTCATCTGGTATCTCGGCTTCGGCATCATCATCTACGTGCCCTGGGTGCTGGTCAGCCTTCTCGGCGGGCTGCTCGGCAGCTTCATCGGCGACCCGAAGGCGCTCGGCCTTGATATCCTGCTGCCCGCCTATTTCCTTGGTATCGTGCTCGGCTTCCGCAACCGCGACAACTTCCTGCCGGTCGCCCTCGTCAGTGCCGTCGCCTCTGCGATCGCCTACCATTATGTTGGCTCACCCTGGCATGTCAGCCTGGGTGCTGCGGCCGGCATCACCTTGGCTGCACTGCTGCCATTGCCTGGCGCGCTCAAGCCCGAACCCGAAAACGAACCGCACGAGGTCTGACATGGAATTCGATCTCCAGATGGTCCTTGTGATCCTCGCATCGGCTGTTGCGACCTATGCAACGCGCATTGGCGGCTATGTGCTCATCACCACGATGAAACGCATCCCGCCGCGCATGGAGGCAGCCCTCAACGCCGTCCCTGCCGCCGTGCTGACGACCATCGTCGCACCGGCCTTCTTCGACGGCGGTTGGGATTCCAAGCTGGCGCTTGTCGTCGCCCTCATCGTCGGTCTCAGGGTGTCGCACACCTGGATGCTCGTCGCGGCCTGGCTTGTCGTCATGGCCTGGCGCCGCACGATCGGATTCTAGGGCCGCGCGGCGCTTTAAACCTCAATATTCCAGCGGCAGCGTCGCATTCTCCAGCCAGGCTTTGACGTCCTCGTCGTGGATTAGCGGCATCAGCGCTTCGCGGGTGCGGGCGTGATAATCGTTGAACCAGTGCAGCTCGTCATGCGTCAGTAGTTCGGGAATAACGATCGTGCGGTCGATCGGGCAGAAGGTCAGCGTCTCGAAGCCCAGCATCGGCATGTCGCCGCCATCGATGTCCTCCGCCTCGCGCACATAGATCAGGTTTTCTGTGCGGATACCGAAGCTGCCCGGCCGGTAATAACCCGGCTCGTTGGAAAGGATCATGCCGGGCAGCAGTTCCTGCGTCGAAAGCCTCGATATGCGCTGCGGCCCCTCGTGCACGGAAAGATACGAGCCGACGCCGTGGCCAGTTCCGTGCCCGAAATCGACGCCCGCCCGCCAGAGCGCGATGCGCGCCAGCGGGTCGAGATCGCAGCCCCGCGTGCCCTTCGGAAAGCGCGCCGTACTGATCTGGATCATGCCCTTCAGCACCAGTGTGAAATAGCGCTTCTGCTCTTCCGAAACCGCGCCGATGCCGACGGTGCGGGTGATGTCCGTAGTGCCGTTGATGTATTGAGCGCCGGAATCGATCAGGAAAAGCTCGCCAGCATTGATCGTCCGGTCGGTGTCGACCGTCACGCGGTAGTGCATGATCGCGGCATGCTCGCCGGCGCCGGAAATCGTGTCGAAGGAAACATCCTTGAGCGGGTTCTGCATGTTCTGGCCGACGCTGGCGCGCACGGCCTCCAGCTTCTCGGCCGCGGCAATCTCCGTCACCGTGCCCGGCTTTTCCTGCGACAGCCAGTAGAGGAACTCGACCATCGCCGCGCCGTCCTGCAGGTGGGCCGCCGCCGAGCCGTTGAGTTCAACGCTGTTCTTCACCGCCCGCGGCAGCTTGGCAGGATCGGCACCCTCCACCACTTCGCCGCCTGCCTTGCGGATGATGTCGGCAAGCGCATAGGAGGCGATGTCCGGATCGATCATAACCCGGCGGCCATCCTTCGACACGGCCGCAAGCCTTTCGTCGAGCGAAGACGGCGGCAGTTGCACGCATATCTGCGCAAGATAGGCCTCCGGCTCGATGCTGGTCTTGCGCTTATCAAGGAACAGCTCGGCCTTGCCGTCTGCATGGATGATGGCACGGGCAAGCGGATGCGGCGTATGCGGAACGTCGGCACCGCGGATATTGAAGATCCACGCAATCGAAGACGGATCGGCGATCAGCACGGCTGCCGCATTCTTCTTGGCGAGATCGGCGGCAATCGTCGCAAGCTTGTCCTTTGCCAGCGTGCCGGCCTGGGCGACATTCTGGATGACGACGGCCCCGAGCGGTTCGGCCGGCCGATCCGTCCAGAGCCTGTCGAGCGGATTGTGCGGCAGGATCACCAGCGTGCCGCCGATCTCGGCAAGCGCCTTTTCAAGACGCCGCACGTCGGCGCCCGAATGCAGCCACGGATCGATGCCGAGACGCATGCCCTGCTTGCCGTTCTTGGGAATCCAGACATGCGGCGGCTCGTTGACGAGGTCGCCGCCGGTAAAGACGGAACTATCAACCTGCTCGGCAAGCTGCGTGACGTAGCGGCCGTCGACGAAAATGATCGCCTGGCTATGGGTGATGAGCGCAATGCCCGCAGACCCGGTGAAGCCGGTCAGCCACGCCAGGCGCTCCGCTCCCGCCGGCACATATTCGCCGTTGTACTCATCGGCACGCGGCACGAGAAAGGCGTCAATGCCGAGCGCCTCGAAACTCGCGCGCAGTTGCCCGACCCGATCGCGGCCGAATTGTGGCGTGGAGGTGACCTCAAAAGACTGGAACATCTGAAAACCCAATAGCTGTATCCGAATCCGCCAAAAAGCGGGGCGGCCCATGTTATCGAAAAATCAGGGCAATGGGAGAAAAAGCAGCCACTTTGCCCCATGTCAGGCCGCTCAATATTTTGGCAGAAATGTGACAAGAAAACCGAAACTGGCACGCTTTATGCATTCAACGCATGGCTCCCATGAATGAAACCCTCTGCCTCAGGATTTGGGAATAGCTATATACGGCGCATCAAACGGCTTCGGAAACCGAGCCTGCAACGAAAAGGAAATGAAAATGACTGCCTCTCTGTCGCGCTTCGCTTACAGCAGCCCGGTGCAGGCTGGCGAACGCCAGACTGTGCATCACGTCATCGGTGCCCGCCGCCCGCTCAATGGGGATAGCCTCAAGATGCTCGGCACGGGCCACAAAGTTACGCACCACAAGGGTGTACCCAGCTACGCGTTCTGAGCTATTTGCCGTTTCGTTTCTCCTCCTCCCTCAACGGACCGGCAATCAGAACTGTAGAGCCCGCTCGAGCGCTCCTCCTCCTTCGAGCTCGCGGGCATGGCCGTTTAACGGTCGAAGGCGGTGCCAATGGCACCGCCTTCTTTTTTTGCCGGTAGCTTACGGACGGTCGAGATGGATCGTCACCCAGCCGTTTCGCCAGATGGTGCGGACGTGGCGGAGCTTCGCGCCATTATAGGCCGAAAGCACCTTCCAGCGCTGTTCTGCGAGGATGCCTGACAGGATCACCGAACCGGAAGGCGCCAGGTGCTCGGCCAGCTTCGGCGCCATCTTGATCAGCGGCCGCGCCAGAATATTGGCGATGATAAGGTCGAACGGCCCGTGTTCCGCAAAGGCCGTCGAATGAAAGCCTGGCGCAGTCTTCGCAACGATCCCCGAGGCAATGCCGTTCCGCCGCACGTTTTCGGCCGCGACACGCGTGGCGATCGGGTCGATGTCGGTTGCGAGAACTGGGATATTCTTGAGCTTGCGCACCGCAATCGCCAGGACGCCGCTGCCCGTGCCGAGGTCCAGCGCATTGCCGACCGGCCGCGAACGCAACACGCTGTCGATCACCTCCAGGCAGCCGGCCGTCGTGCCATGATGGCCGGTGCCGAAAGCCTGCCCCGCATCGATTTCGATACCGATATCCCCGGGGCGGACCTTGCCGCGATCATGCGAGCCATGCACGAGGAAGCGCCCTGCCCGGACAGGCTTCAGGCCTTCAAGGGATTTCGCCACCCAATCGATATCGGGAATGACTTCGCGCTCGACCCTCAGGTCGGGGAACGGCGCCTTAAGCGCCTCCTCGACGCGAAGGCGAACCTCGTCCTCGTCCTCCCTCATCATATAGACGGAGGCTTCCCAGATATCCTTCTTCTCATCGATCTCGGTCGTCGCAATCGCGAAGTCCTCTTCACCGAAAACTTCGGTCAGAAGATCGAGAACCTGCCCGGCCTTTTTTTCGGCCGTCGTCACATACAGGCGAATTTCACTCACTCGAACTTTTCCTATTTCTATTGCGCGCCGTCGATCCAGACCGGCGGCGGCGTGTCATAACCGGCAACGCTGCGAAGAAACCGCCTGGCAAAGCCCGGAACGCGGATCAGCAGCGGTGTGAAAAAATTGCGAAGGCCGATCGCAACCGGATGATGCATGGTCACCAGCCTCGTTAGCCCATAGGTCTGCTTCAAGACCATTTTGACCGCCGGCATTCGAAGGTCCGCATAGTCCTGTTCCCTGCCTTCCGATATCAGATAGGCGAGCCAACAGGCATCCTCGATGCCGAGATTCATGCCACGGGCGCCCGCCGGCGAATGGATATGCGCCGCATCACCAGCGAGGAAGACGTTACCCTTCGACATGCGCTCGACATGCCGGAAATGGATGCGGAAATTCGCGGTCCACACCAATTCGCCGCCAGGCACCGGATGGGCGATGCGGCTTTCGAAATCGGGAAGCGTCGAGAGGTAGCGCACAGAATCACCGGAAACGGGAATCCGACCGACCATGCCGGGATTGAACAGGCTGATCTCGACGTAACGCGGATCGATCGGCTGCGGATAGCGGTAGTCCGCAAGATAGAAGGCCTTTTCGATCGCCTCGCCCGGGAAGCCGAGGCCTGCAGCCTTGCGCACGGTGGAATGTGCGCCATCGGCACCGATCAGGATATCGAGGTCGACTTCCTCGCGGGAGCCATCTGCGCGGCGCAGCGTCACATGCGGTCGGTCCATCGTGCCGGTGACGCTTTCAAGCACCGTCTGCCATTCAGGCTCGACTTCATAGTCGGAAAGCTTGCCGAGCAGCAGCCGTTCCGTATAGCCCTGCGCAAGCACCTGGATTGCCGGAAAGCGGCCGTCGATTTTGGAAGGATCGATCTCGAAAAGCACTTTCTTGCCCGACCGTACCCGAAAGCGATCGATCCGATAGGCCTCCTGCTGGATTGCGTCAGCGGCCCGGGAAGGCGAAAGCAAGGTCAGCGTGCGCGCATTGATGCCGAGCGCCCGGCTTTCCGAAAGCGGCACCGGGCCTACATCGCTGTCGATGATGCGCGGGCGAAAGCCTCGCCGGGCAAGCTCGATTGCTACCGCAAGACCCGTCGCGCCGGCACCGGCGATCAGGATGTTGCGATGCCCGGCCCCCATAGTTTCATCCCTTGCTGATCAAATTCTCCAGCTTCTTTACCGCCGTGTCCGGGTTTTCGCCATAGGCGATCGTGCCGGCGAAACGGCCCTCGGAATCAAGGAGGAAGACAGATGCCGTGTGATCCATCGTATATTCACCATTCGGATCCTTCTCATCGACCGGCACCTTCTTGGCGTAGACGCGGAAGCCCTTGATGACGTCGGCAACCTTCTCCGGCGGACCGGAGATGCCGGTGATGCGCTTCGAAACGTTCGAGACATACTGGTTCATGATTTCCGGCGTATCGCGCTCCGGATCGACCGTGACGAAATAGGCCTGTATCTTGTCGCCCGCCGGATCGACTTTCTCCATCCAGCCATTGAGCTCGAAGAGCGTCGTCGGGCAAACCTCGGGGCAATGCGTGAAGCCGAAGAACACCGCGGTCGGCTTGCCGCGCAACGCCTGCTCGGTGATCGGCTCGCCGCTTTGGGAAACGAGCGTGAACGGAACGCCGAACGGCCCCTCGGCGAGCGGCATATCCCTCGTCTTCGTGATGTTCAGCGTCAGCCATCCGAGCACCGCCGCGACGATGATGACGGCCACCCAAACAGCAACACGGAAATTCTTCATGTCTGCGACCCCTGAAAGCAAGCGGACGGCGCGGCCCGCGACTGCCCGCCTGATAGCTCTTCGGCGCCACGCAGGCAATTCAACATCCCGTTTTCCCGCCCGTGATTAATCGCCTCACCCTCCGCTTTGGCAGATGTTTGCGTATCGGCGGTGCACGTTAAATCAATCGTAACCTCTGCGAGCGAAAAATCCGTTGGACTGAACGACATCAACACTGCCATCAGCCACGGACGCCGAAATCCGATCCGCTGGGTAGGCAGTTCAAGACCGGCGAGGGCATGAACGCCCGTCACCCGCCGCGAGAAGCAACCGCCGCCTCGCATCCGAAACCTTTCACCTGCACGGAGCCTGATTGGCGAAGTCGCGGGCGCATTCAGTGGCGGCGCCGCCGCCAAAGCCGTGGCCGCTTCGGCCGGAGACAACTGGGAAGAATTCTGATCATGACAAGCGCCATCATCACACAGGCCGGTTCCCATCTCGAAATCGTTTCCTTTCATCTCGCCGAACAGGAATTCTGCATCGACATCATGGCGATCCGCGAAATCCGCGGATGGGCGCCGGTGACGCCAATGCCGCACACGCCGCCCTACGTGCTCGGCCTCATCAACCTTCGCGGTGCAGTGATCCCGGTCATCGACATGGCCTGCCGTCTCGGCATGAAGATGACGGAGCCGTCGGAGCGCTCCGCCATCATCGTCACCGACATCGCCGGCAAGCTCGTCGGCCTCCTCGTCGAGCAGGTTTCCGACATGATGACCATCAAGAGCGAAGACCTGCAGCCGCCGCCGGAAATCATCCCGGAAGCCCAGCGCGCCTTCTGCCGCGGCATCGTGGCGCTGGAAAAGACCATGGTCTGCTTCCTGAACCTCGACACTGTCATCGCCGACGAACTGGCACAGGCTGCGTAAGAAGCCTTCCGCTCAAAACCAGGGGCCCGGCGAAAACCGGGCCTTTTCGTTATTGCGGCTTGCCGTTCTTCCAGGTGACGTTCTGGCCGTAGAGCGGGATCGTCGAGATCGACATCTTCGCCGAGCCATCCGTCAGCTCGCGCGAATGTGCGAGATAGATCAGCGTGTCGTTGGACTTGTCGTAGATGCGGTTAACGACCAGCTTCTTCCAGATGAGCGACATGCCCGCCTTGAACACCTCGTCGCCATCTCTCGAGAGATTGATGTCACCGATTTCGATCGGTCCCGTCTGGCGGCAGGCGATCGAATTGTTCGAGGGATCCTCGAACCAGTTGCCGTTTTTCACCCGGTCGATCACGCTGCGGTCGAAATAAGTGACGTGGCAGGTCACGCCCTTCACCTCCGGATCGGCGATGGCATCGACGATGATGTCGTTGCCGATCCAGTCGACGCCGACCTTGCCGACGACCTCGGCAGACGCGGCCCCTGCGCTAAGCGCGGCAACCGAAGCGGCGGAAAGAACAAGCTTGCGCAAAGTGGACATGGCGGCTCCGTGAATAATCCGCTTCACTAGATAAGTACGGCCACCGCCAAAACAAGAAAGCTGGCTATGCCTTGCGGCAGGTGCAGGGTTCGTAGCCGTTTGCGGTGAGCCTGCCGGGTGTCATGCCGATTGCCGCGGGAATGGCATGCACCGCAACGGCCTTGACGGCCCTTGCCATCTCGATCGCCGCATGGGCGCAGACGGCAGCATCCTCCGCGGCATTGTGGTGGGAAAAGCGCAGGCCGAGATGCTCGGCGATCACGTTCAATCTGTGCGAGAGGAACTGCGGCCAGATGCGCTGCGCCATCTTGAGGCTGCAGAGATAACTGAGTTCCGGATAGGACTGGCGATAAAGGTCGAGCGAAGCGCGCCAGACGCTGAAATCGAAGGCGGCATTGTGCGCGATCATCGTCGCGCCCCGGAAATCATCGTGGAATTCCTCCATGACTTCCGGAAATTCCGGCGCATCTTCCACATGCTCGGGCCGGATGCCGTGGATTGCGATATTCATCCCGGAAAAACGCATATCCTTCGGCCGGATCAGCCGTTCCTCGACACGAGTGACCCTGCCCTCATCGATCCAGGCAAGCCCGACCGAACAGGCGCTGCCGCGCTGCTCATTGGCCGTTTCGAAATCGATGGCGATGGTCTTCAAGGCTGCTCCGCGATTCTGCCGTCAACGACAGGCTTATCGCGCGGCTTCAGCCAGGCAAATGCCGCAGGTTGACTTTCGCGAAAGGATCAACGACTTTTTGCTGATGATCCGATCGAACATCATTCCCACGGCCATCCATATGACCACGACCCATGCAGGGTGCGGGGCAGCATTGGCACGTTAGCCGTCCGATCAGTCCCGAAAGCCCTGCCGAGGTGAGCAGGGTTTTTGAAGTCTGCTCTCCTCTTTCAAATTCAAGGAGAGCATTTTGAAAGCGATAGAAAACAATCCATCCGAACGTCCGCCAGCGATGGCAGGCTTGACCATTCGGGCGTTGCGCGCCTCCGATATCGAGGCAGTGACGGCGCTCATCAACCTGCCAGGCTTCCGCTTCGGCACCCTGCGCCTGCCCTATCAAACCGTCGACGAAACCCGCAAACGCTTCGAAAACGCCGGCCCTGGCCAGGTCAACCTCGTTGCGGAATTGGACGACCGGATCGTCGGTGACGCAGGCATGATGCGCTATCTGGGGCGGCGCAGCCATGCAGCCAGCATCGGCATGGGGGTCCACGACGATTTCACCGGCAAGGGCATCGGCAGCGCATTGCTCGCCGAACTCATCGACATGGCCGACAACTGGATGAACATAAAACGACTGGAACTATCGGTGTACACCGACAACGAGGCCGCGATCGCCCTCTACAGAAGATTCGGCTTCGAAGAGGAAGGCCTGCTCAAGGCCTTTGCCTTCCGTGCCGGGGGGTATGTCGACGCTTATGCGATGGCGCGGGTGCGCCTCTAGCCGGTCTAAGCCAGGGCCAGCTTGTAAGGCTTTCCGAGGCGATCGGCCAGAATGGCCCCATGCCTCGTTGAGCTTAACGATCATTTCCACCGTAAGCGCGCGCTTGCGACGGAGAATCTCGAAGGCCCGGGAACGGGATCCAAAAACATCGCCGAGGTCAGCCTGCGTGCGGCCGGCATGTCCATGAAGGCATGAAGAAAGTCGACCGGCTCCACTTCGGCCGCCGGAAAGTGCCGGCTTTCATAGGCTTCGATCGGATCGGAAAGCACTCGGATCGATCCGCCTCCGCGCAGCCGGTTGCCAGAGGCGCACCGAAATACGGTGTGATTTCGCCAATCGCCCAAGCGAGATCAGCATCGCTTCCAATCGGCCCGATGTCCGTTACACAATCTGCGGATCGATCCTGTCACATTCAGCATGCGTCCCGACAAATTTGATCAGCCCACGCCATAACTATGCGCGACATGCACGATCAACCGGTATTTTGCGGCCGATGTCGAAGATCACCCTGTGATAGCCAGCGAGATCGACGTTGGTGCCGAATGTCTTCTTGATATCTGACGGTCCCGTCCGGTTCGCCTTGCTGACGATTGAATACCGAACGCCTAAAGGCACCTTCGCCCGAGGATGCCGCTCCTCAAGTGAGCTTATCCACGGATCAGCGCCAGCCACTCGTCCTCATCCATGGTCTGGACGCCAAGCTCGCGCGCCTTGTCGAGCTTCGAGCCCGCACCCGGTCCGGCAACGACGATATCTGTCTTCTTGGAGACCGATCCGGCGACCTTTGCGCCGAGGCTCTCGGCTTTGGCTTTGGCCTCGTCGCGGGTGAACTTCTCGAGCGAGCCGGTGAAGACCACCGTCTTGCCGGAAACCGGGCTGCCGGAGGTGACCGGCTGCTCCGCCTCCTGCGGCGTCACTTCCGAAAGCAGGGCCGAGATTACCTCGACATTGCGCGGCTCCTTGTAGAACTCCACGATCGCGCGGGCGACGATCTCACCGATGCCTTCGATGGCGTTCAGGTCGTTCCAGGCATCGCCGGAGAGTGGCGCGGCCTCCTTCATCGCCGCGGCAAAAGCCTCGTAGGTGCCGTAGGAGCGCGCCAGCAGCTTTGCCGTCGTCTCGCCGACATGGCGGATGCCCAGCGCGTAGATGAAGCGGTGAAGCGCGATGCTGCGCCGTTCGTTGATCGCCGCATATAGCTTGCCGACGCTGACCTTGCCGAAGCCTTCGATATTTTCGAGCTTCGTCAACGAATTCTGCTGGCGCCGCTCCAGCGTGAAGATATCCGGCGCGGTGCGGATCCTCAGTGCCTCCTCGTCGCTCTCGAAGAAGAAGTCGATCTGTTTCGATCCCAGGCCCTCGATATCCAAGGCATTGCGCGAGACAAAATGCTTGAGATGCTCGGTTGCCTGCGCCCGGCACACGAAGCCGCCGGTGCAGCGCGTGACCGAATCGAGCTTTCCGGTTTTCTCGTTTCTTTCGCGCACCGCATGCGAACCGCAGACCGGGCAGCGCTTCGGAAACTCGTAGGGCACCGCGTCCGCCGGCCGCTTTTCCATGACGACATCGAGCACTTGCGGGATGACGTCGCCGGCCCGCTGCACGATCACGGTATCACCAATCCGGATATCGTGCTCCTCGTCGCGAATGGGCTCACCGGAATTGCCGAGACCCTTGATGTAATCCTCGTTGTGAAGCGTCGCGTTAGTCACTACCACACCGCCGACTGTGACGGGCGTAAGCCGCGCAACAGGCGTCAATGCACCGGTACGCCCCACCTGAATCTCGATCTTCTCGACGGTGGTGAAGGCCTGTTCCGCCGGGAATTTATGCGCCGTCGCCCAGCGCGGGCTGCGCGAGCGGAAGCCAAGGCGCTGCTGCAGTTCAAGGCTGTCGACCTTATAGACGACGCCGTCGATATCGTAGTCGAGGTCGGGGCGCTTCAGGCCGATCTCGTCGTAATGGGCGAGGATATCGGCCACAGAATTCAGCCGCTTCATCGCCGGATTGACCGGAAAGCCCCAGTCCCTGAAGCGCTGTACCATGTCGAATTGCGTGTCGGCCGGCATGTCGGACATTTCGCCCCAGGCGTAGGCAAAAAATTTCAGCTTGCGGCTTGCCGTCACCTTCGCGTCGAGCTGGCGCAGCGATCCGGCTGCCGTGTTGCGCGGGTTGACATAGGTCTGCTTTCCCTCGGCCTCCATCTGCTTGTTGAGCGCCATAAAGTCGCTCTTTGCCATGTAGACTTCACCGCGCACTTCCACGACGGCCGGCACCCCCTTCGGCAGTTCGTTCGGAATCTCCTTGATGGTGCGGATATTGGCCGTGACGTTCTCGCCCGTCGTGCCGTCGCCGCGCGTTGCAGCCGTCACCAGCCTGCCGTTCTCGTAACGGATCGACATGGAGAGCCCATCGATCTTCGGTTCGGCGGTAAAGGCGATCGACTGGTCCGGCAGGCGCCCGAGGAAGCGA
Organism: Rhizobium sp. 007; assembly: GCF_015353075.1. Lineage (NCBI taxonomy): Bacteria > Pseudomonadati > Pseudomonadota > Alphaproteobacteria > Hyphomicrobiales > Rhizobiaceae > Rhizobium > Rhizobium sp. 007. Next base: position 2,099,275 of record NZ_CP064187.1, read on the forward strand.
TAGACGCCGGCCACAAAATCCTGCACGTCCTCCTGCGAAAACGTATTGTCGAGCGACAGCATCGGGCGCGCATGGACGACCGGCGCAAAGGTCACCGAAGGTGCAGCGCCGACGCGGCGCGACGGGCTGTCTTGGCGGATCAGCTCCGGAAACCGCGCCTCGATCGCATCGTTGCGCCGCTTCAGTGCATCGTAATCGGCGTCCGAAATCTCCGGCTGATCCTTGCCATGATAGAGCGCGTCGTGATGGGCGACCTCTTTCGCCAGCCGCGCGAGCTCGGTGGCGGCATCGTCGATCGTCAGGTCTTCAACTGCAACGGATTCGGTCGGCATACGGGATCACTCCAGAGAATCTGGAATCGTTTTAGAGCAAAAATTATGGATTGAAAGAGAGGTGGATGAGGCCGCCCTTCTTCCGCCTGCCGGCACCTTCTCCCCGTTGTGACGGGGAGAAGGTATATGCCCGCGCCGTTTCAGCAGTACGTCCGCTTGAGTGAAGCACGTCCCCTCTCCCGTCAAAACGGGGGAGAAGTTGGGGTGAAGATCAATCCCACGGCATGACCTTGTGCCTAACCATTTCCCGCCAACAGCCGAGCCGCAGCCGCCCTCGCCTCTTCGGTCACGGAGGCTCCAGCAAGCATGCGGGCGATTTCTTCCGTGCGGTCCTTGTGCACCATCGTCGCGACGCGCGTGGCAATCTTTTCAGAGCCGTCGGAAACCGGTCCCTTGGAGATAAGCAGGTGCGTTGCTGCACGCGCGGCGACCTGCGGGGCATGGGTGACCGAGAGAACCTGCACGCGGTCGGAGAGCCGCTTCAGTCGCTGGCCGATCGCATCGGCAACGGCACCACCGACACCGGTGTCGATTTCGTCAAAGACGAGCGTCGGCGCCGAACCGCGATCGGCAAGCGCCACTTTCAGAGCAAGCAGGAAGCGCGAAAGCTCGCCGCCCGATGCCACCTTCATGATCGAGCCCGGACGCGTCCCGGGGTTCGTCTGAACGTGAAACTCGACGACATCGATGCCCTCGGCCGTTGCGTCTGCCGCGTCGGTCGTCATCTCGATCATGAAGCGCGCACGCTCCAGCTTGAGCGCCGGCAATTCCGCCATGACGGCGGCGGCGAGCGCTTCGCCTGCGTGGTGACGCTTGTCCGAAAGCGAGCGGGCCGCGGCATCGTAATTCGCCTTGGCGACACCCACCTCGGCTTCGAGCTTCACCAGCTTCTCCTCGCCGGCATCGAGATCGGCAAGGTCGGCGATCATTCGCACGGCAAGCGCCGGAAGCTCGGTCACAGGCACGGAATATTTGCGGGACGCGGCGCGCAGGGCAAAGAGTCGCTCCTCGACGCGCTCCAGTTCCTTCGGATCGTATTCCGTCTTTCGGAGTGCTGCCTCCACTTCCATCTGCGCGTTGGAAAGCTGGTCCAGAGCCGCATCGAGCAGCGCCACCGTGTCTTCCAGCAGTCCAGGCGCCTCGTGGCTCTTGCGCTCCAGGCGGCGCACCAGCGAGGCGATATGCGGCACCGGAGAGGCATTGCCGTTCAAAAACTCGGAGGCCTCGGCGATGTCGCCTGCAATGCGTTGCGCTTTCATCATCTTCTGGCGGCGGTCGGCAAGCTCCTCCTCCTCGCCGTCCTGCGGCGAGAGCTTTTCCAACTCGTCGACGGAGGACCGGAGATAGTCGGCTTCGCGGGCCGCGTTCTCCACCTTTTCGCGATGCTTTTTCAGCGTTCGCTCCGCGTCGCGCCAGATGCGGTAAAGCTCGGACACCGCCGCCGCATCCTCGTTGATGCCGGCGAAGGCATCGAGCAGAAGCCGGTGCGCATGCGTATCGACAAGCGCACGGTCATCGTGCTGGCCGTGGATTTCGACGAGCATCTGCCCGGCCTGGCGCATCAGCTGCACGCTCACCGGCTGATCGTTGACATAGGCCTTGGTGCGGCCGTCGGCCGATTGCTGGCGCCGGAAGATGAGGTCGCCCTCGTCATCAATCCCGTTCTCGCGCAGAAGCTGGCGGACACCGTGATCCATCGGCACGTCGAAGACGGCCGTCACCTGCCCTTTGTCCTCGCCGTGGCGCACGAGACCGCCGTCGCCGCGCCCGCCAAGCGCCAGCGAAAGACTGTCGAGGAGAATGGATTTGCCGGCACCGGTTTCGCCCGTCAGAACCGAGAGCCCGGTTTCGAAGGCAAGATCCAGCCGCTCGATCAGAACGATATCGCGGATCGAAAGCTGGATCAGCATTGCGTGTCAGGCCTCACGAGCCGAGCAGCAGCTTCCTGCCGGCTGCGGAAATCCAGGAGCCCTTGTTCTCCCGGGGCTCCGCACCGCCCGACTGCAGCAGCTTGAAGGAATCGGCATACCACTGGCTATCCGGATAGTTGTGACCGAGAACGGCGGCTGCCGTCTGGGCTTCTTCGACGATTCCCATCGCGTAATAGGCCTCGACGAGACGCGCCAGCGCTTCCTCGATCTGATTCGTGTTCGGATACTTCTCAACCACGATACGGAAGCGGGAGACGGCTGCAAGATATTCCTTGCGCTCGAGATAATAACGGCCGACCTGCATTTCCTTGCCGGCGAGCTGGTCGCGGGCGTAGCGGATCTTGGCCTGCGCGTCGTCGACATATTCGGAGTCCGGATAGTTGTCGATGACGGCCTGCATGGCTTCGATGGTCTTGGAGGAAGCCCGCTGATCCTGCGTCACGTCGGAAATCTGCTTCGAATAGCTGAGGCCGATCAGATACTGAACATATGCCGCATCTTCAGACTTCGGATATTGCGCCATATAGCGGTTGCCCGATGCGAGGGCGTCGTCGATCTTGCCCTGGCGGTACTTCACGAAGGTGCTCATCACGAGAGCCTTGCGCGCCCATTCGGAGAACGGGTTTTCGCGGTCGATCGCGTCGAACTTGCGCGCGGCTTCGGCCATGTTGCCGGCCTTCATGTTGGCAAGCGCCTGGTTGTAGAGGACGTCCGGCGGATCGTTGTTAAGGCCGAGCTTGGTGATGTCGATATCAGGGTCCGACTGGCAACCGGAAATCAAGGCGCCTGCACTCAAAATCACGAGCGATGCGAGCAAAGCGCGCGCTGTCTTCATCATACCTTCAGACCTTGCATAATCCATAGAAGAATCCCAACTGCCGCTACCCCACCCTGCGGCAGCCACACCTCGCGGGCGTTTCTAGCCACAAATGTGTGGCGAGAGCAACGCAATGATGAGCCATTAACGCATTTTTGTGGCAGCAAGCGTCAGAATATCCCGGTTTTTGACTTTAATCGGACCTGTTGCTCCTAAGCATATGCTGCAGAACAGTTATCGGCTTACGGAAGTGCTTAAAAAAAAACCGCCTCCCGAAAGAGGCGGCCCTGGCCTGAAATTTGGTGTGGAGGTCATGCCGACCAGGGGGCGAATCCGGGAGCGTTAACGGCGACGAAATCGCGGGGTGTAACGCGCGGGCGCGCAGCAGAAGTCTCGACAACTTCGTAGGCAGTCGTGTCGCTGAGCAGCGCCTTCAAAGCATTGGCATTCATCTTGTGACCACCGCGATAAGAGCGGTAGCAGCCGATGAAGGGAGCGCCGGCAAGTGCCAGGTCGCCGACGGCATCGAGCGCCTTGTGACGCACGAACTCATCCTTTGCGTAGCGCAAGCCTTCGACGTTGATGACCGTATTGTCGTCGGAGATGACGACTGAATTCTCAAGTGACGAACCGAGCGCATGGCCGGAGGCCCAGAGACGCTCCACGTCACGCATGAAGCCGAAGGTGCGTGCGCGCGACAGTTCGGACTTGAAGGTCGCTGCCGTCAGATTTCCTTCCCATTTCTGATGGCCGATCAGCGGGCATTCGAAATCGATCTCGACTTCGAAGCGCGTGCCGTCATACGGACGGAACTCGCTCCAGGAGCCGCCATGCTCGATGCGAACCGGCTTGGTGATGCGGATATAGCGGCGCTTCACGCCGAGCGAAACGAGGCCAATCTGCTCGATCGCCTCGATAAAGGGTGCCGAACTGCCGTCCATGATCGGCATTTCGGCGCCGTAAACCTCGATCACGACGTTATCGAGGCCGAGCGCGTAGAGCGCTGCCATGACATGTTCGATCGTCGCAACCGAATGCGCCGGGGAAAAGCCAAGGACGGTGCAGAGATCGGTGCTGCCGACCTGAGCGGAGACGGCACGCAGCTCGGTGACGCTGCCGTCGTCATGCATGCGATGGAAAACGACGCCGGTATCGACTTCAGCCGGATTGAAAGTAATGGTGACTTCCGCGCCGGAATGGACGCCGGTGCCCGAAAGCGTCACCGGGCGCGAAACCGTCGTCTGGAAGCCAAGCATGCCAATAACCATAAAATTCTGCCTTTATTGCATTTACGGTCCGTAGCGCCAAAAGCACCGAATAACCAACCGCCAACCTATTTTGCCCATCGCCGAATTGTCGCCATGAAGGCGGCAAGGCACGGTCCCATGACGTCATTCATACGTGCGGCCGGGCTCCAATCCAAATCACTGTTCGTTTCGCTTTGTTACGAAACCATCCGCTTGAAATGATTTAGGAATCATCAACTTATATGACACTTTGAAACAGCTGCGCCCGGAACCGTGATCCCGGGCACATGCGTGGCGATTCTGTGTCCGCTCAGTTCGACTGGCGGCGCAAGAAGGCAGGAATCTCAAGCTGGTCGTCTTCCTGCATCATGCGGGCCTGCGGAACACTGCGGCCCTGGTCGTCGAGATTGCCGCGGCGTGGCGCATAAAGGCTCGCCTCGGGCGAGAGCGGGCGGCGCTGCTGCGAAGCGGCGGCAGGCGCTGCCGTCATCTCGGGAGCGACTTCCTCTTCGCGGCGGCCGAGCGAATTGGTGATTCGCTTCAGCAGGCCCATCGGGCCGCGCTCCTCATGCGCCTGTGCGGCAGCTGGTTGGGCGCGGTGATCGATCTCGGCCTGAACGACCGGCGGGAAGTCCTCGACCTTCGGCATGCGGACCGGCTGCTGCATGGCAGGTTCCTGGCGAACCGGCTGCTGCTGCATGACCGGCTGCGGCGCCGGCTGGCTCATAACGGGTGCCGGCGCGGGCTGCACCGGAGCCGGACGAGCGGCCGGAGCTTCTTGAGCGGCTGCGAAGATGCGGCTCTGCGGACGGAACGCGTCCTGAGCAACAGGCTGCTGAACCGGAGCTGCAGGCCGCGGAGCCGGGATTTCGAGCTCGCGTTCGATCTCGGCTTCTGCCATGCGGATGGTCTGCGCGATCGGATCGGCCGGCTTCGGTGCCTGCATGATTGGCGCAGGCTGAACTGCGGCCGGTGCCGGAGCAACGGCCGCGGAAGGACGGATAGTCGGCTTGGCGGCAGGCTGGAAGTTCTTGGCAGCAGCTTCGTTCATCGCACGGTCGATACCGGTCGCAACGACAGAGACACGGATGATGCCTTCGAGCGATTCGTCGAAGGTCGCGCCGAGGATGATGTTGGCATCCGGATCGACTTCTTCGCGAATGCGGGTCGCAGCCTCGTCGACTTCGAAGAGCGTCAGGTCGCGGCCGCCGGTGATGGAGATCAGGAGGCCCTGAGCACCCTTCATCGAGGTTTCATCGAGCAGCGGGTTGGCGATTGCAGCTTCGGCAGCCTGCATCGCGCGTCCCTGGCCGGATGCTTCGCCGGTGCCCATCATCGCGCGGCCCATTTCGCGCATGACCGAGCGGACGTCGGCGAAATCGAGGTTGATGAGACCTTCCTTCACCATCAGATCCGTGATGCAGGCAACGCCCGAATAGAGAACCTGGTCGGCCATGGCGAAAGCATCGGCGAAGGTCGTCTTGTCGTTTGCGATACGGAAGAGGTTCTGGTTCGGAATGACGATCAGCGTATCGACTGACTTCTGCAGTTCCTCGATGCCGGATTCGGCAAGACGCATGCGGCGGCCGCCTTCGAAGTGGAACGGCTTGGTGACGACGCCGACGGTCAGGATGCCCTTGTTGCGCGCGGCCTGCGCGACGACCGGCGCAGCACCCGTACCTGTGCCGCCGCCCATGCCGGCGGTGACGAAGCACATATGCGTGCCGTTGAGGTGATCGATGATCTCATCGATGCACTCTTCGGCGGCTGCGCGGCCGACTTCCGGCTGCGAACCGGCACCGAGACCCTCGGTGACGTTGGCGCCGAGCTGGATGATGCGTTCGGCCTTCGTCATGGTCAGCGCCTGGGCATCCGTATTGGCAACGACGAAGTCGACGCCCTGGAGACCGGCAGAGATCATGTTGTTGACAGCATTGCCGCCGCCGCCGCCGACACCGAACACGGTGATACGCGGCTTCAGCTCAGTGATATCCGGCTTTTGCAGCTTGATAGTCATGGTACCTGTTCCTTCTCTTTATGGCCGCATCGCCACGCCGGCCAATTCACTCAATATCAGAAGCTTTCCTTCAGCCACTGGCCCATCCGGGCGATGCGGCTGTTATTACCCCCAAGCGACATGAGCAGACCGCTCTGTGACGCATGTGTTTCCATGTCCGCGACCTGCGGATAGATCATCAGTCCGACCGCCGTCGAAAACGCCGGTCCCTTGGCTGCCGTCGGCAGACCCGAGACGCCCATCGGACGGCCGATGCGGACGTTGCGCGCCAGGATGCGCCGCGCCACTTCCGCAAGACCGGTCAACTGGCTTGCGCCGCCCGTCAGCACGACGCGCTTTCCGACGATCGGGCTGAAGCCCGAGCGCTGGATCCGGTCGCGGATCAATTCCATCGTTTCCTCGATGCGTGCACCGACGATGCGCGAAACGAGCGCGCGCGGCACCTGCGTCGGCTGATCGCGCTCGTCTTCCCCGATCGGCGGGATCGAGATGAGCTCGCGCTCGTCAGAGGAGTTCGAGAATGCCGAAGCGTGAACCACTTTCAGGCGCTCCGCGTCTTCGATGCGGGTCGAAAGGCCGCGCGCCAGATCGGTCGTGACGTGAAGGCCCCCAAGACCGACGGCATCCGTATGGACCAGCTTGCCTTCGGCAAAGACCGAGATCGTCGTCGCGCCGCCGCCCATATCGATCGCGCAGCAGCCGAGCTCGACCTCGTCGTCGACGAGAGCCGCCAGCCCGGAGGCGTAAGGTGTCGCAACGATGCCCTCGACGGAGAGATGCGCGCGATTGACGCTGAGCTCGAGGTTCTTCAATGCGGCACGTTCGGCGGTCACGACATGCATGTCGACGCCAAGCACATCGCCATACATCGCCAGCGGGTCGCGGATACCGCGTTCGCCATCGAGCGAGAAGCCGGTTGCGAGAGAGTGCAGCACGGCGCGATCCTGGCGCAGCGACTGCTGGCAGGCGGCTGCAAGCACCTTCTTGAGATCGTTGAGTTCGACTTCCTGGCCGCCGAGATCAATCGTCGCCGTGTAGATGTCGCTGCCCAGACGGCCGGCCGTCAGATTGACAATCAGGCTTTCGACGGTAAGGCCCGCCATACGCTCGGCCGCATCGACGGCAAGTCGGATGACGCCTTCGAGCGCATCGAGATCGGCGATGACGCCGGTCTTGATGCCGCGGGAGCGCTGGTGGCCGATGCCGATGATTTCGATGTCGTGCGTGCGGCCCGGAAGAATCTCGCTCTCTTCGCGGGGCGTCAGGCGGCCGATCATGCAAACGACCTTGGTCGATCCGATGTCGAGCACCGAAACGATATGCGACCGCTTCGACGACAGCGGCTTCAGGCGCGGCAATCCGAAATGGGACGAACCGAACAAGCTCATATATTCTGCCCCGCCTTCTTCAAATCCTTGGTCCGCTGATCGACAACGACCTGCCGGCGCGCCATCGCCTCCGGGGTCAGTTGGATCGCGGTCCTGTCCACCAGCCTGAGATCGACCGCTGCGATGTCGCGCGCCAGAAGATCCTGTTCCTTGTTGAATTTCGACAGCCTGGCGAGCGCCTGATCGACATCGTCGGACGGCAGCTTCACCACCACGCCGTTATCCATGTGCAGGTCCCAGCGGCGGCCGGAGACCCAGACGTAAGCCTTCACGCGCGACGTGATGTCCGGCCACTTCGAAAACTCGCCTTCGAGCGAAGCCGCAGCACTTTCTGCATCTCGGCCGACAACGAGCGGCAACGTCGAAAACTTGTTGTCGCGAAGCGGCGCAATGACGCTGCCATTCCTTTCGATCAGCGAAAGCTCCTGCCCGTGCTGCCAGATCGCATAGGCCTGGCGCTCCTTGAGCTTGACCTCGATCGTCTTCGGATAAATCTTCCTGACCTCGACGCTTTCGACCCACGGAAGCTTGACGATCTTCCGGCGCGCAGCATCGACATCGAGCGCCACCAGCGACGTCGTTCCGTCGAGACCAAGAAGTTCAAAGATTTCGATTTCGGAGGTTTCGGAATTGCCCGAAACCTTCACATCCTCGATGGCGAAACCGGCAGCCGTCGTCGCCGCCTGCGCGACTGTTTCCGTATGGCCGCCGAGCGACATGCCGTAGAGGCCGGTCGCCGCGAAGAATGCAAGGGCAGAAATCGTCCCGGCATGCGCAGGAATATGGATCCGGCCAGTTCCGAGACTGACGAGGAAGCGCACCGCACGGCGCAGCGGACGCGGGAGAACCATCCGCCCATCGCCCTCAGCAAGAGCGACGCTCGGTTGACGGCTTGGGCGCCCTATCCTTTTGACCGTCAACGAGAACAAGAGGCGTCCTCCACCATCCAACGCAAGAATTCACCAAAGGAATAACCGGCATGGCCGGCCATTTCGGGCACAAGGGAGGTTGGCGTCATGCCCGGCTGGGTATTCACTTCCAGCCAGATAACTTCACCATCTTCGGAGAACCGGTCGTCGTAACGGAAGTCGGACCGACTGACCCCACGACAACCAATTGCTTGATGCGCCCTTAACGCCAATGTTTGTATTTTTTGGTAAATATTCGGTGAAATTTTCGCCGGGATGACGTGTTTTGAGCCGCCCGCAGCATACTTGGCATCATAGTCATAGAAGTTGTGACCCTGCGGCACCACTTCGGTCACGCCGAGAGCCTTGTCGCCCATGACACCGCATGTCAGTTCGCGGCCATAGACATACCGCTCGACGATGACCTCTTCGCCATAGCGCCACTCCGGCGAACTGATGATCTGCGGCGGATGGGCCTGATCCTCGTGAACGATCACGACACCGAAACTGGAGCCCTCCCGGACAGGCTTCACGACATAGGGCGGCTTCATTGGATGCTCGGCCGGAAAGGCGAAGCGATTGATGACTTCCGATTGCGCCACAGGGACGCCGGCCGCCGCCGCAACCCCCTTGGCCTTGCCCTTGTCCATCGCAAGCGCAGAGGCAAGAACGCCGGAATGCGTGTAGGGAATTTCGAGATATTCGAGGATGCCCTGGATGGTGCCATCCTCACCGAAGGGGCCATGCAGCGCATTGAAGGCGACATCGGGACGAAGCCCCGCCAGCTTCGCAGAAATATCGCGATCGACATCGATCCGCGTAACCTGGAAGCCCTCGCCCTCGAGAGCATCCGCGCAAGCCGTTCCCGAAGACAGGCTCACCGGCCGCTCCGAGGAAAATCCGCCCATCAGGACAGCGACATGCTTGCGACTCATACGAACCCCCAAAATAAACCTCAGCCTGATTTTCGAGGCTTGCACCAAGCTTGCCCGCGAATCCGCTTCGCCTCAGACATGGGAGGGATATGACAACATTATGGTTAATGAAGTGTTTACTTTTATTAACCGGGTGCCTTCCCGAAAGGTTTCCACCCCTCAGGAACCCCTCTCGGCCTGCATGTTTCCGACTCGAAATCAGCGCGTTGGGGCGACATGCTGAAGTTCGCTCACAGCATGAAAAAACCCGCACAGATGATCCATGCGGGTTCGCCCGGACAGGCGGCGAAGGCCGCCCTCAGTCGTCCTTGTCGAGCAGGTTCCAGACAAGCCCGCCAAGCGCACCGCCGGCGATCGGCGCCAGCCAGAAGAGCCAAAGCTGCTGCAGGGCCCAGCCGCCGACAAAGAGAGCCTGGCCTGTCGAGCGGGCGGGATTGACGGATGTGTTCGTCACCGGGATCGAGATCAGGTGGATCAGCGTCAGCGCCAGGCCGATCGCAAGCGGCGCAAAGCCAGCGGGTGCCCTGCCATGCGTGGAGCCCAAAATGACGATCAGGAAGACCAGCGTCAGAGCGACTTCGATGACCAATGCCGAAGTCAGCGAATAGCCGCCGGGAGAATGCTCCCCATAGCCGTTGGAGGCAAAGCCTCCCAATTCAAAGCCGGCCTTGCCGCTTGCAACGAGATAGAGGAGAGCGGCGGCCGCAATGGCACCGATCACCTGCACGACGATATAGGGAACGAGGCGTCCCACCGGGAATCGGCCGGCGACCGCAAGGCCGACGGAAACGGCCGGATTGAAATGGCCCCCCGAAACGCCGCCCACGGCGTAAGCCATCGTCAGCACGGTCAGGCCGAATGCCAGTGAAACACCGGCAAAGCCGATTCCAAGGTCCGGAAAGGCTGCAGCAAGAACGGCACTGCCGCATCCGCCAAAGACCAGCCAGAACGTCCCCAAAAACTCTGCAATAAGCCTTTTCTGCATATTTCTTCCTTCAATCTCAATCAGAGAGCGAAGAAGGAAGTCGCCTAAAACTGATTCCCGTCAATCCCCTCAATTTCAGGTAGCGTTGGCCACGCAGCTAATCATAGTACGCGAGACGAAAATCATCGCGGTGCGGCGGCATCGGATTTCATCACTTTCTTGCCCATTCGGCGTTTGCGCGGAATTAAAATTGCGTTAAGAGCCTTCGACCCTTTCCAAGGGCGCTCTTTATTAAATCCCGAATGGAATAAAAATGTCTGACGCGATATCTCCCGTATCGCCGACCTCCGCTTCATCGAACAGTGCGCAAGTCAATTCGCCGGCGCGCGTTCTGATCGCGAGCCTTGTCGGCACCACGATCGAATTCTTTGATTTTTATGTCTATGCGACGGCAGCCGTCCTGGTCTTCCCGACGCTGTTCTTCCCGAACAACGATCCGACCACCGCCCTTCTCGCTTCCTTTGCCACCTTCTCGATCGCCTTCTTCGCCCGTCCGCTCGGCGCCGTTGTCTTCGGTCATTTCGGCGACAGGATCGGTCGCAAGACGACGCTGGTCGCCGCCCTCCTGACCATGGGTATTTCTACGGTCGTTATCGGCCTGCTGCCCTCCTACGGATCGATCGGCGTCGTGGCGCCGCTGCTGCTCGCATTGTGCCGGTTCGGCCAGGGCTTCGGCCTCGGCGGCGAATGGGGTGGCGCTGTTCTCCTCGCAACCGAGAATGCGCCGGAAGGCAAGCGCAGCTGGTACGGCATGTTCCCGCAGCTCGGCGCACCCGTCGGCCTCTTTCTCTCCTCCGGCGTCTTCTGGCTGCTGCTGCAGGTCATCTCGCAGGACGCGCTTTTGAGCTGGGGCTGGCGCGTTCCATTCATCGCCTCGATCGTCCTGATCGTCATCGGCCTGTGGGTTCGTCTCTCGATCACTGAAACACCGGCCTTCCAGAAGGCAATTGACAAGCATGAGCGTGTTGCCGTGCCGGTTGCGGAACTGTTCCGCAAGCACAAGCGCAGCTTGTTCCTAGGCACCTTCGTGGCGCTCGCGACCTTCGTGCTCTTCTACATCGGCTCGGCCTATCTGCTGTCCTACAACGTCAAGGTTCTGAAAATTCCCTTCCTGGACGCGCTGGAAATCCAGATTGTCGGCTCGGTCGCCTTCGGCATCTTCATCCCCGCCGCCGGCAGGCTCGCTGAAAGATTCGGACGCCGCGAAGTGCTGATCCTTACCACCGTCGTGATCGGTATCTTCTCGTTCTTCCTGCCCGGCCTGATGACGGGCGGCGAAGGCAGCATCGTCGTCTTCGCGATTGTCGCCATGGCACTCATGGGCATGACATACGGCCTGATCGGTACCGCGCTGGCGGCCCCCTTCCCGACCGCAGTGCGCTACACCGGCTCGTCGATCACCTTCAATCTTGCCGGCATCTTCGGCGCCTCGCTGGCCCCCTATATCGCCACCTGGCTGCAGACGAACTACGGCATGCTTTATGTCGGCTACTATCTCGGCCTTGCTGCCGTGATCACGCTGATCTCAATCCTGGCATCGGGCCGCGACGAAGTCTGATCGAGACTGCCTCCAGGTCAATCAAAGGCCGCGGCGGTTTCCCGTCGCGGCCTTTTTCATTACTGGCAATCGACTGGCCGTTCTGGATAGATAAAAATGGCTATTCGCTGGTCACACCCTGGAACGGGCGCACCTCGCGGCCCGGCATGAAGACGCCGAGGCGCTTGATTTCCCATTCGAGCTTGACGCCGGAATTTTCGAAGACTTCACGGCGAACCTGCTCGCCGAGATATTCGAGATCGTAGCCCGTCGCCTGCCCCATATTGATCATGAAATTGCAATGAAGCGACGACATCTGCGCGCCGCCGATGACGAGACCCCGGCAGCCCGCTTCGTCGATCAGCTTCCAGGCCGAATGACCTTGGGGATTCTTGAAGGTCGAACCACCGGTCTTCTCGCGGATCGGCTGCACGGTCTCGCGGTGATTGCGCACCGCATCCATGTCGGCGCGGATCTTCGCCCGGTCCTCCGGATAGCCCTCGAAAAGCACGGAGGTGAAGATGAGATCAGGTGAGGCCGTGGAATGACGGTAGGAATATCCCATGTCTGCATTCGACAGCACGAGCTTGTTGCCCTTGCGGTCGATGGCATTGACCTCGACCAAGCGATCGCGGGTCTCGCTGCCATTGGCGCCGGCGTTCATGCGCGCCGCACCGCCGATGCTGCCCGGGATGCCATAGAAGAAATGGAGGCCGCCGATGCCGTTGTCCATCGCCATCGCGGCCACATGCTTGTCCGGGCAGATGGCACCGGCGAGAATGCGGTTGTCGCCCGCAAGCTCGACCGAACCGAAGCCCTTGGCAGAAAGCCGCAAGACGACGCCCGGAATGCCGCCATCGCGCACGAGAATGTTCGAACCGACGCCCACGACCGTCAGCGGCACCTCTTCCGGCAGGATTTTCAGGAATGCGATAAGGTCCGCCTCGTCGTGCGGCTGGAACATCAGCTCGGCAAGACCGCCAGCATGGAACCAGGTGACACGGTCCATGGGGGCATCCGGCGTGATACGGCCCCGGATATCCTTCACACCTTCTCCGAGAGACTCGAGAAGCTTTTCCCCATTCACCTGTTTCATGCAGACTTTCCCGAAAGACCTTCCAGTTGCTTGGGCAGCGAGACTGCCCAGTAAGTTATATTCCCAGCCCCTAAGAGAACCACAAAATCGCCGGGCTTTGCAATGTCCGCGACCATTTCAGGCAAAAGCTCCTGATGAGCGAGGAAGCGCGCGTCGCGATGGCCACCCGCTTTGATGCGGGAAACGAGTGCCTCGGAATCCACGCCTTCGATCGGATCTTCGCCCGCGGCATAGACCGGAGCAAGGAAAATGCTGTCGGCATCGTTGAAACAGGCGGCAAACTCTTCGAACAGGCTGGAAAGGCGCGTGTAGCGATGCGGCTGATGAACGGTGATGACGCGGCCCTTGCAGGCTTCGCGCGCGGCCTTCAGCACGGCCTTGATCTCGACCGGATGATGGCCGTAGTCATCAAAGATCTGCACGCCGTTCCATTCGCCGGTCAGCGTAAAGCGGCGCTTGACGCCGCCGAAGGAGGCGAGGCCCTTTGCGATGTCGGCGCTCGAAATGCCGAGGCGGTTGGCGACCGCAATCGCTGCCGTTGCATTCGAAATGTTATGTCGGCCGGGCATCGGCATCACGAGATTGTCGAGCCTGATGACCTGTCCCGTGCGGCGGCGGCGGATTTCGACGTCGAAGATCGACCGTGCACCGTCGATGCGCACATTCATGAAGCGCACGTCGGCCTGCGGATTTTCACCATAGGTAATGACCTTACGGTCTTCGATGCGGCCGACGAGAGCCTGGACCTCCGGATGATCGAGGCACATGACGCCGAAGCCGTAGAAGGGCACGTTCTCGACGAACTGCCGGAAGGCGGCGCGCACGGCGTCGAAATTGCCGTAGTGGTCGAGATGTTCCGGATCGATGTTGGTCACCACCGCGACGTCAGCGGGCAGCTTCAGAAATGTGCCGTCCGACTCGTCGGCCTCGACCACCATCCACTCGCCCTCGCCCATGCGTGCATTCGTGCCGTAGGCATTGATGATGCCGCCGTTGATGACGGTCGGATCGAGCCCGCCTGCTTCGAGCAGCGTGGCGACGAGCGATGTCGTCGTCGTCTTTCCATGCGTGCCACCGATGGCGATTGCATTGCGGAAGCGCATCAGTTCGGCGAGCATTTCGGCGCGGCGCACGACCGGCAGCAGCTTCTCGCGGGCGGCGATAAGCTCCGGATTGTCCTTCTTGATGGCGGTCGAGACGACCACAACTTCAGCATCACCCAGGTTTTCCGCCTTGTGGCCGACGAAGACTTCGATGCCCTTGTCACGCAGGCGCTGCACGTTGGCGCTGTCGGCCTGGTCCGATCCCTGCACGCGGTGGCCGAGATTATGCAGCACCTCGGCGATACCGCTCATGCCGATCCCGCCGATCCCGATGAAATGGACGAGGCCGATCGCCTTCGGCATTTTCATGACTGTGTCCCCTTGAACTGTGCAATTGTACGTCCGGCGGCAATAGCCTCAACCATGCCGGCAAGCAAGTTCGCAGCGTCCGGTTTCCCGGCCTGCTTTGCGGCTGCCGCCATCCGGGCGAGCTTTTGCGGGTCGTTCATCACATGTGTCAGGATAGAAGCGATCTTCTCCGGCGAGAGCTCCGATTGTGCGATGACCTTCGCGCCACCGGTCGCGGCAAGGGCTGCGGCGTTCGCCGCCTGATCGTGATCAAGTGCATGCGGATAAGGCACAAGCACGGCCGGACGGCCAATGACCGAAATTTCCGAAACGGTCGAGGCGCCCGAGCGGCAGATCACCAGATGCGCATTTGCAAGGCGCTCCGCCATATCGGTGAAGAACGGCGCGATATCCGCCCCCATCTCAAGCCTGGCCACACAGCCGCTCACCATTTCCATGTCTTCGGGGCGCACCTGCTGGGTAATGCGCAACCGCGCACGCAACTCGTCGTCAAGCAGGCTGATCGCCGTCGGCATCGCCTTGGAGAAATATTGCGCCCCCTGGCTGCCGCCGAAGACGACGAGATTGAAGGGCTCTCCGGCATGGGAAGGCTTGTATGGCACCTTCGCCGCTTCGATGATCGCCGGACGCACCGGATTGCCGGTGGTCACGGTCTTCTCGGAATAAGCGCCGCCATTCTCCGGCAGGAAACCGCCGGCGATCGCCTGCACGCGTTGCGCCAGCGCCTTGTTGGCGCGGCCCATCACGGCGTTCTGTTCGTGGATCATCGACGGCACGCCGAGGCGCGTGGCGGCAAGCAGCGGCGGCACGGTCGGATAGCCGCCGAAACCAACGACGACCGCAGGCTTCAGCCGCTGGATCAGTTTCTTGGCGGCACGCATTCCGGTCCACAGCGTCCACAGCGAACGCGCGACTGCGACCGGGTTCTTCGAGCCGATCGTCGCCGACGGCACGACGTGGATTTCATCCGCGGGGAATTTGCCGGCAAAGCGCTCGGCACGGCTGTCCGTCACGAGATGCACGGAATAACCGCGCGCCTTCAGCTCGTATGCCAAAGCCTCTGCTGGAAACACGTGGCCGCCGGTGCCCCCGGCGGCGAGCAGGATGATACCTTTGCTCATCGGTAGGTTCGCCTTTCAACCAGGCAGCCGCCCCTCATCTGCCTGGCGGCACCTTCTCCCCGTATTGAGGGGGAGAAGAACGCATGCCGCAACTTCTTAGTACCCCTCACCGTCTCATGGGGCACGTCCCCTCTCCCGGCAAGCGGGCAGTGGGTTAGGGTGGGGGACAATTTAGACGGCACGGGCATATTTTACTCCGCCGGCATTCCGTGCGGCACGCGGAAGAGGCTCCGCTCCTGTGCACGTTTTTCCGGGCGATGGCGCGTCAGCGCGAGAATAAAACCGGCGGTCACGCAGATCGCGACCATGGACGAACCGCCGTAGGAAATCAGCGGCAGCGTCATGCCTTTTGCCGGAAGCAGCTCGAGATTGACGCCGATATTGATGATCGACTGGATGCCCATCTGAAGCACGAGCCCCGCGACGGCAAACCGGTTGAAGTCGTTCTTCTCCTTATATGCGTGCGATAGCCCCCTCAAAACAAGGACCGTGAAGAGCAGAACGAGCGCGATGCAGAAGATGATGCCGAATTCCTCGGCGGCGACCGAGAAGATGAAGTCGGTATGCGCGTCCGGGATGATGCGCTTGACGATGCCCTCCCCCGGTCCTTTACCAAACCAGTCGCCGCGGATGATGGCCTCGCGCGCAGTGTCGATCTGGAACGTGTCGCCCTCGCCGGTCATGAATTTGTCTATTCGCCCCGCCACGTGCGGGAAGACGTAGTAGGCGCTGAGCAGCCCGCCAGCACCGCCGGCGCCGAGCAGGATGATCCATATCCAGGGCATGCCCGCCATGAAGAACATGCCACCCCACACGGCCGTCGTCAGGATCGTTTGGCCAAGGTCAGGTTGGGCGACGAGCAGAGCCGCGACCATCCCAAAGAGGATGATCGCAAAGAGGTTGCCCGGGATTTCCGGCTGACGCGCATGCTCTGCAAAGAGCCAAGCACAGACGACGACGAAGGCGGGCTTCATGAATTCCGACGGCTGGACCGAGATGCCGGCAAGCGTCACCCAGCGTCGGGAGCCTTTGACCTCGATGCCGAAGAAAAGTGCCAGGACCATCATGGCGAGCGAGATGACAAGCAGTAGGATGGCGGTCCGTCGCACCTGCCGCGGCGTCAGAAAGGAAAGCCCGATCATGACGGCGATCGAGGGGATCATGAAAGCCGCGTGGCGCTTCACAAAATGGAACGGCTCGAGCCCGATGCGCTCGGCAACCGCGGGCGAGGCCGCAAAGGAGAGCATGAAGCCGACGCCCATCAGGAAGATGAACATCGCCAGAAAAAAGCGGTCGATGGTCCAAAACCAATCGGCCAAAGGCCCACGTTCCGCACGGCTCACCATGTCATTTATCTCCTGTTGCCGAACCGACCAGCATAGTCACTCCGTCGAGCGCTGCCACATGGCTGACAAATGCATCGCCCCTGACTTCGAAGTTCTTGTACTGGTCGAAGCTTGCGCAAGCCGGGGATAACATCACCGCGGATGGACCAGTGTCATCTTTTTCCGCATCGGCCGCGGCATGGGTAACCGCGCGTTCCAGCGTCCCCGAAATCTCGTAGGGCACCGCCTCGCCGAGCGTCGCGGCAAATTCCGCCGCCGCTTCGCCGATCAGATAAGCCTTGGCGATGCGCGGGAAGAACGGTGCAAGCGTCGTGATGCCTCCCGCCTTCGGCAGACCACCGGCGATCCAGTAGATGCGATCGTAGCTGGAAAGCGCGGGCGCTGCGGCGTCTGCGTTAGTCGCCTTCGAATCGTTGACGAAGACGACGTTGCCGCGTGTCCCGACCGGCTGCATGCGATGTTTGAGGCCGGGGAAGGAGGCAAGCCCGGTGCGAATCTCTTCGGCCGAAACGCC
Source organism: Rhizobium sp. 007 (assembly GCF_015353075.1). Lineage (NCBI taxonomy): Bacteria > Pseudomonadati > Pseudomonadota > Alphaproteobacteria > Hyphomicrobiales > Rhizobiaceae > Rhizobium > Rhizobium sp. 007. Next base: position 2,116,861 of record NZ_CP064187.1, read on the forward strand.
GACGGCAAGGCAGGCGGCGACCGCCGCAGCGGCATTCTGCGCATTGTGGCCGCCGCGTAGCGTCTGGATGCCGTCGAGATCGGCAAGCGGCAGAGCCGCAGCCGAAGAAGCCTGTATGAGCTTCGTACCCTCGGCATAGATTCCATCGGCCAGCGGATGGCGGCGCGAAATGCGGACGACCTTCGTTCCTGCCCGCTCGACGCGATCAGCGATCATTTCGCAATGACTGTCATCGACGCCAACGATAGCGGTGCCGCTGCCGGCAACCAGGCGCTCCTTGATGCCGGCATAGTGCTGTATCGTGCCGTGACGATCGAGATGATCAGGCGTCAGGTTGAGCAGGATGCCAGCAGAGGGATTCAGCGTCGGCGCCAGATCAATCTGGTAGGAGGAGCACTCGACGACATAGTAGCGTCCGGCCTTCGGCGGATCGAGCGTCAGCACGGCCGTTCCGATGTTGCCGCCAAGCTGCGTGTCGCGGCCGCTGGATTTCAGGATATGGGCAATCAGCGCGGTCGTCGTCGACTTGCCGTTCGTGCCTGTGATGGCGATGAACGGGCAATCCGGCGCATGCGCCCGGCGCTCGCGCACGAAGAGTTCGACATCGCCAACGATATCGACACTGGCGGCGCGGGCGAGATCGACCGTCCAATGCGGTTTCGGATGCGTGAGCGGCACACCCGGAGACAGAACGAAGAGCGACTGAACGCTCCAATCGATGCTTCGCAGGTCCGCGGTATGGATTCCCTCGGCGGCCGCCTTGGTGACACTGTCCGGATTGTCGTCCCAGGCCGTGACATGGGCGCCGCCCAGAATGAGCGCGCGGGCCGTTGCAAATCCGGACCCGCCAAGCCCGAATAGGGCGACCTTCTTTCCTGCAAACGTCGTGACAGGAATCATGTCCGCCTCACCGCAGCTTGAGGGTCGAAAGGCCGAGCATCGCAAGGCCGACGGCGATGATCCAGAAGCGGATCACCACTTGGCTTTCGGTCCAGCCCTTCTTCTCGAAATGGTGATGGATCGGCGCCATCAAGAAGACGCGGCGCCCGGTCATTTTGAAGAAGCCGACCTGGATGATGACCGAGAGCGTTTCTGCAACGAAGAGACCTCCGATGATTGCCATGACGATCTCGTGCTTGGTCGCGACCGCAACGGTGCCGATCGTGCCGCCGAGCGCCAGCGAACCCGTATCGCCCATGAAGATTGCGGCGGGCGGCGCATTGAACCAGAGGAAGCCGAGGCCTGCACCGATGACTGCGCCGAGAACCACGGCAAGTTCGCCCGTGCCGGGCACGAAGTTGATCTGCAGGTAGTTCGCAAAGACCGCATTACCGGCAAGATAGGCGATGATACCGAAGGAGGCGGCGGCAATCATCACCGGAACGATCGCTAGACCATCGAGACCGTCCGTCAGGTTGACGGCGTTGCCCGCCGAAACGATGACGAAGCCACCGAAGGCCACGAACACGATGCCGAGATTGATCAGGAAATCCTTGAAGAAAGGGAATGCGACCGAGGAGCCGAAGGTCGAGCCTGCGGTACCGGAGGCAAGCGCGGTGCGCATCATGAAATAGACGGCGATGCCGGCAATCACGAACTCTATGCCGAGACGCGCCTTGCCCGAGAACCCCTTATCGCTCTGTTTCGTGACCTTGAGATAGTCGTCGTAAAAGCCGATCGCGCCGAAGCCGAGGGTAACGAGCAGCGTCGCGACAACATAGACGTTGGAAAGGTCGGCCCACAGAAGCGAGGCGCCGACGATGCCTGCGAGGATCATCAGCCCGCCCATGGTCGGCGTGCCGGCCTTCTTGAAGTGCGTCTGCGGCCCGTCGGCGCGGATCGGCTGGCCCTTTCCCTGGCGGATTCGGAGCGAGTTGATGATCATCGGCCCGAAGAGGAAGACGATCAGTGCGGACGTGAAGAGAGAGGCGCCTGTACGGAAGGTAATGTATCTGAACAAGTTCAGAAATTTCAGTTGGTCCGACAGTTCGACTAGCCAAATCAGCATTCGGGGCCCCTTGTTTACCCGGTCAAAGTTCGCGTTGCGTGTCTACAAATGGCGCAAACCTGTCAAGGATCGCAGCGACAATCTTGCCGAAGCCTATCCCCAAAGACGATTTCACCATCAACACGTCGCCAGGCGCGACCGAGTTCAATACATATTCCGTCAGTTCTTCCGTCTTCTCGCGGTATTCGATCTGCACGCTGTCGGGAAGCGATTCCTTCAGCGCCAGCATGTCCTTGCCCGCAAGCCAGACATGTTCGATGCCGGCCGCAAGCAGCGGCCCGGATAGGTCGGAATGAACCTTTTGCGCGTATTCGCCCATTTCCAGCATGTCGCCGAGCACGGCGATGCGGCGCCCGCGGCCTGCCGGACCGGCTGTGGCAAGCAGCGCGATCGCCGCGCGCATCGAGGCGGGGTTGGCGTTGTAGCTTTCGTCGATCAGCGTGAAGCTGCCGTTTCCGATCGACAACTTGTGGCGGCGACCCCTGCCCTTTTCGGGCTGCAGGGTGGCCAGCGCTGCGATCGCCTTGTCGAGGTCCGCGTTAACGAGCGTGACGATGCCGAGAGCGGCCAGCGCATTTTCCGCAATATGCCGTCCGGGCGCGCCGATCGCCACTTCGAACGTGTCGCCGTCGATCGTCAGCCAGAGCGCCGAGCTTTCGTCCGAACCGTTGAATTCCGCAAGGCGGAACTCGGCCTTCGCGTGCTGGCCGAAGGAATGGATATTCTCGATGCCGAGCGACTGCGCCGTCCGTTCGAGGAAATTGTATTGGTCGCTGTCGCGGTTGAGCACGACATGCCCGCCGTGCACCAAGCCTTCGAAAACCTCCGCCTTCGCCGCGGCGATTTCCTTGATGCTCTTGAAATTGCCGAGATGCGCGGGAGCGATCGTCGTGACGACGGCGACATGCGGCCGGATCATCTTCACCAGCGGCCGGATTTCGCCCGGGTGGTTCATGCCGACTTCAAAGACGCCGAAGTGCGTGTCGAGCGGCATGCGTGCCAGTGTCAAGGGCACGCCCCAATGGTTGTTGAAGGAGGCGACGGAGGCGTGCACCTTTCCGGACGGCGAAAGCACGTGGCGAAGCATCTCCTTGGTCGTCGTCTTCCCGACAGAGCCCGTCACCGCAATGATCTGAGCCCGCGAACGCTGACGCGACGCGACGGCAAGCCGACCGAGGGCTGCGAGCACATCGTCGACGACGATCATCGGAACAGTCAATCGGCCAAGCCCCGGAAGGCGGGCTTCGCTGACGACGAGAAGTGCAGCACCGTTCGCCATCGCCATCGAGGCGAAGTCATGGCCGTCGACCCGGTCGCCCTTGATGGCGAAGAAGGCTTCGCCGGTACCGATCGAGCGGCTGTCTATGGAAATGCCGGTGATGCCTTCAGGAAGCGTGCCGAACGGGCGGCCCGCCATGGCGGCAATCATGTCATCGGTGGTCCAAAGCCAGTTCACGATTTCAGCTCCTCCAAAGCTTCGCGCACTTCGGCGTGGTCCGAGAACGGCAGCGTCACACTCCCGATGGTCTGCCCTTCTTCATGCCCCTTGCCTGCAACGATGAGTGTGTCGCCGGATTTCAGCATGCCGACGGCCTCGTAGATCGCCTCCGAACGGTCACCGATCTCGGTGGCGCATGGCGCCGCAGCCATGATCTCGGCTCGGATCGAGGCCGGCTCCTCGGAACGCGGATTGTCGTCCGTGACGATCACCACATCGGCCAGGCGGCAGGCGATCTCACCCATGATCGGACGCTTGCCCCGGTCGCGGTCGCCGCCGCAGCCGAAGACAAGGATCACGCGCCCGGTCGTGAAGGGACGCACGGAATTCAGTACATTTTCCAGCGCATCCGGCTTGTGGGCGTAATCGACATAAGCAAGTGCGCCATCCTTCGTATGGCCGACGAGTTCGAGACGCCCCGAGGCGCCCTGCAGCTTTTCAAGCGCGGCCATCGCGATCTTGGCTGAAACGCCGGTGGACATGGCAAGCGCCGCGGCAACCAGCCCATTGGCGACCTGAAAATCGCCGGCGAGCGGAATATCGACCTCGAAAATCTCGTCACCGCAATGAACTTCGGCGATCTGCTTGTGACGGAAGTGCTCGACCCGCTTCAGCGCCAGATAGTCCCCTTTGCGGCCGACGGTGCGGACATCGTGGCCCGCATCCTTCGCCGCTTTGATCGCCTGCTCGGACCAGGCATCGTCGGCGAAGATGACGGCAGGCGAACCCTTCGGCAGCAACGTATCGAAAAGCCGCATCTTGGCGGCCATGTAGCTTTCGACGGTCGGATGATAATCCATGTGATCGCGGCCGAGATTGGTGAAGGCGGCAGCCGAAAGCTTCACGCCATCCAGACGGCACTGATCGAGACCGTGGCTCGATGCCTCCATCGAAGCGTGCGTCACGCCCTCGTCAGCGAGATCGGCCAGCAGCTTGTGCAGCGAAACCGGATCGGGCGTCGTCAGCGAGCCGTATTCGTTGCGCATCGGCGAAACGACGCCGGTCGTGCCGATCATGGCCGCCGGATGTCCGGCATAGGCCCAGATCTGGCGCGTGAAGGAAGCGACGGAGGTTTTGCCCGCCGTGCCGGTTACGGCAACCATCGTCCGAGGCTGCCTGCCATAGAAATGCGATGCGGCAACGGAGAGAAAACGGCGCGGTTCCTTGACCGCCAGGACAGGAATGGGAGCCTCGACGGCTTGAGCCGACACGGCAAGGGTCGCGCCATGTTTGGCGGCATCGGCGATATAGACCGCGCCGTCCGCCTTCGAGCCGGCCACCGCAATGAACGCCATTCCGGCTTCGATCTTGCGGCTATCGGCTGAAAGCCCGGAAATCTCCAGCCCGCCTACCGGCCCTTCGAGTTGCTCCTTGATTTCCGGAAACGCGCTTCCGGCTATGTCCCGCAGTTTCATCGAATGTCTTTTCTCTCTCACGCCGCCCACCCCACGCGAATCGGCGCTGGTATTCATTCACACTCAATAAGACACCAGCAAGGCCGATCCGTCTTGGCCAAATTGCGGTTCGATACCGAGGATGGGTGCGGCACGCCGGATGATGTTCTTGACCATTGGCGCAGCCGTGTAGGCAGCGATGTTCTGGCCCTTTTCGCCGTTATGTGGCTCGTCGCAGAAGGTCAGCACGACATATTGCGGACTATCGATCGGGAACGCCGCGATGAAAGCGTTGAAATTCAAATCATTCGCGTAGCGGCCGTTGACGACCTTGTCGGCCGTGCCCGTCTTGCCGCCAACGTTGAAGCCTGGCACGTCGGCGTTGCGTCCCGAACCTTTGAGGCCGTTCAGCTTGAACAGGTAGCGGATTTCGTCGCTGGTGCTCTTCTTGACGACGACCTCGGCCGTCTCGTCTGCCTGGTCACGGGTGCGCGGCAGGAAGGTCGGCTCGATGAGCTTGCCGCCGTTGACGAGGGCTGCGCCGGCAACGGCCGTCTGCAGCGGTGTCGTCGAGACGCCATGGCCGAAAGAGATCGTGATCGAGTTGATCTTCTTCCAGACCTTCGGCTGGCTCGGCATCTTCACTTCCGGCAGTTCCGTCCGCATCTTAGTCAGCAGCCCAAAGCGCGTCAGATAGTCCTTCTGCAGGTCCATGCCGACGATATCGATCATCTTCGCCGTGCCGATGTTCGACGAATATTCAAAGATTTCCGGCACGGTCAGCCAGCGGCGCTGACCGTGGAAATCGTTGATCGTAAAGCCGCCGATGCGGATCGGGCGGCTCGCATCGAAGCTGTCGTTAATGCTGACCTTGCCGCTGTCGAGCGCCATGGCCGTGCTGAAGGTCTTGAAGGTCGAGCCCATTTCGAACGTGCCGTTCGACATGCGGTTCAGCCAGCCTTCCTTGGCGCCCTCTTCCGGATTGTTGGGGTCGAAGTCCGGCGCTGAGGCCATGCCGAGCACTTCGCCGGTATGAATATTAAGGACGACCGCGCCCGCGCCCTTGGCTTCGTAGTTGGTGACCGCGTTTATCACGACGTCGCGCACGATGTTCTGGACGCGCAGGTCGATCGAGAGCTTGACCGGCTCGAGCGGCTGATCGCTGGTCATTCCTACCGATGCCAGGTCGGCAAGGCCCTGGTCGTCGATGTATTTTTCCATGCCCGCGACGCCGCGGTTGTCAATGTTGACGTAACCGAGAATATGCGAGGCCGTCGGACCACCCGGGTAGAAGCGACGCTTTTCCGGACGGAAACCGATACCGGGAATGCCGAGCGCCAGAATCTGGCTCTGCTGCTTCGGGGTCAGCTGGCGGCGAAGCCACGCGAAATGCGAACTCTTGACCGAGAGCTTCTTGTAAGTGCCCTTCACGTCGAGATCGGGCAGGACAGTCGCAAGCTTCTCGATTGCCTCATCGGCATCGACGATCTTGTTCGGCTCGGCAAAAAGGGAAACCGTGCGGATGTCGGTCGCCAGCACTTCGCCGTTGCGATCGAGGATGTCGGGCCGCGACGCCATCAGGCGGTCCGGTGGCAGGATGCTGGAAACGACTTCCGGATCCTTCATCCCATATTCGACCAGGCGGCCGCCGATGACGCCGTAAAGCGCGGTGAACCCGAGGATCAGCAGGCCGACGCGGCTTTTGGCCTGACCGGACTTCTTCTTGCGCGAGCCTTCAAGCGGCAAGCTGCCCGACGGGCCACCGAAGCGGTTATAGACGCCGGAGGAGAAATGCGCCTGGCTTTTCAGGACCATGATGCGAGAGAGAAACGACATGGCTACTCCACAGATCCCGTTGACATCAGATCCTCTTCTTCCGCCCGCGGTGCCGGAGTGGGAACCGGCTGCGCCTTGGCAGCAACGGCCGTACCTGCGCGTGCACCAGGCTTCTGGCCGTTCTTCGCCTCCGTGATTTCCGGAACCGGAACCTGCGATTTCAACATCGGCAATTCGCGCATATGGACGAGCGCGGTGGAGTCCGTCGGCTGCAACTTCAGTTCGCCATTATAGGTGTTCACCAGCCGCTCCAGCCGGTTCGGCTGCGATTGCAGCGCCCAGTCGGCCTTGAGCAGATCGATCGTATCCTTTTCGAGCTTGATCTCGGCTTCGAGGCGATGAACCTCTTCGAGCTTCAATTCTGCGCGGTGCTTGATTGTATAGGTCACGGTGGCCGCTGCCGTCATGACGCCGATGAGCACAAAGTCGAACGTTCTCAGCATATCAACCCCCAAGCTTTCCGAGGCTGGCAAGACTGGGCAATCCGAAGATCGACATATCCCCAGCTTCGGCCGGCGCATTGGTACGCGTGCCGGCCCGCAGCTTGGCCGAACGCGCCCGCGGATTGGCCTCGGCTTCAGCCTTACCTGCAGCAATCATGGATTTACCGATTGGTTCGAAGGTCGCCGCGCGCTCATGGGCGATCGGCAGATGGCGCGAGCCTGAAGCTTTGCCCGCGCGGTCGGAGAAGAATTTCTTGACGATCCGGTCTTCCAGCGAATGGAAGGTGACGACCACGAGACGGCCGCCGGGCTTCAAGACGCGCTCGGCGGCAAAGAGCGCCTGCCCGAGCTCGCCAAGCTCGTCATTGACGAAGATGCGAAGCGCCTGGAAAACGCGGGTCGCCGGATGAATCTTGTCCTTCATCTTGCGCGGCGTCACCACCTCGATGAGCCCGGCGAGATCGCGCGTCGTTTCGAACGGCTTTTCGGCCCGGCGCTTCTCGATGGCATGTGCGATACGCGGCGCCTGATCTTCTTCACCGAGGAAATGGAAGATGCGGATGAGTTCGGCGACCTTTGCGCGATTGACGACGTCGGCGGCAGAAACGCCGGAAGCAGACATGCGCATGTCGAGCGGGCCGCTCTTCTGGAAGGAGAAACCGCGCTCGGCCTCATCGATCTGCATCGAGGAAACACCGATGTCGAGCACGACGCCGTCGAGTCCACTCTCAGGCGCATGATCGGCCAGGCTGGAAAACTGCGAATGCGTGAGCTTCAGGCGGCCGCCATAGGCTGCAACCATGTCCTGGCCGGCCGCAATTGCCGTAGGATCCCGATCCAGCGCGATCACATCGGCGCCGGCATCGAGAATGGCCGATGTGTAGCCGCCGGCACCAAAGGTTCCATCGAGAATGATTTTGCCGGAAGCCGGCTGAAGTGCTGAAAGCACTTCAGCAAGAAGAACCGGAATGTGGCGAACCGGTCCGCCACCGGCATCAGTTGAACCTCCGCCAGGATTCGCCGCCATTCCGTACCCTCGTTCTATCCGGAGCGCCTGCCCGCCAGCCTGCGCTCCCCTCGTGCCTGTATCTGCGCCGCCTGGAATGCCTGCGGCTGCCACAGCTGAAAATGGTCCGCCCGACCGACGAAGGCCACCTCGTCCGAGATGCCGGTAAAGTCGCGGATGAAGTCCGTGACCATCAGCCGCCCCTCGGCGTCGAGCTTCATGAAGACCCCGCCCCCATGGATAAGAAGCGACATCTCGTTCGCATCCGGCGAAAACGGATCCTCCGCAGCGATCTGCCGCTCGAACCTTTCGAGAAGATCCGGGCCGCCGACGCTGATCGCCGGAAACACAAAGTCCTGAAAGCAATAGAGCTCCTGGACTTTGCGCTGCGCCAGAACGGAGCGAAAGGCCGCGGGCACGGAAACCCTGCCCTTGGAATCGATCCGGTTGGTCGCATTCGAAAGGAAGCGGCTCATGACACGAAACATCCGTTCCCGAAAGAGCCCGAGCAGAATTCAGATGCCCGGAACCCTCAAATTCAGACACAGCTTCACCAGCCGGATGAACGAAAATCCATCCGGCGCCTCCGGAAAGGAAGACGCCTTGGCTTTGCGATTGACGGGCGTTTGATTGCCCTCGTGCAGTGCATTTATGGGATACCATGGGACCATATGGGCGTCAATGGGAAACGCCCGTCTCGCGATGAGCGCAGTATCGAAAATTTATAAGCTGTTAAGTTTAACAAAGGGTTAGGATCGACATTTCCGCTCGTCCCAGAAAGCATCGATGAGAAAAAGACATCCGCACGACGGCACATGCGCGATCATGCGCAAAAATCGCGAACAATCAGAGGATTACGGATCGGCGCCCCGAAATCCGACGCCACAGAAGTTAATCGCCAGTTGGCCTGTAAGCCGGGTTCTGTATGGCTCCGGCCGAAGCCGGAACGTGGCAGCCATTCCTCTGGGACAGCGTTTGCACGCTGCCTCACGCAACCCACCCGGATGACTGACCCGGAAACCGGCCGGCGGGCTTTCGCCCGCCACGTCATCCCTATTCGGTCTTGCTCCCGGTGGGGTTTACCGTGCCGTCGCCGTTGCCGGAGACGCGGTGGGCTCTTACCCCACCCTTTCACCCTTACCTGCGCAAGCGCAGGCGGTTTGCTTTCTGTGGCACTTTCCCTGAGGTCGCCCTCGCCGGACGTTATCCGGCACCGTATTTCCGTGGAGCCCGGACTTTCCTCACCTTACCGCCTTTCGACATTGGTAAAGCGCGGCTGCCCGGCCAACTGGCAGGGCTCAAATAGCCGAGAGTGCCGCCAATTGCCACTGGAAATATACGGATGACATTACCGGAAAGAAGGTTTGAAATCGGTAGCGTAGCCCTGATCCCCGATTTCACCCTTAAACAACAGCTCAGCCCCAAGACGGCCAATCTCGTCGGAACTCTTCGCCGAAGTGCCGGAGCAGCCGGTCAGCACCGCAAACAGTGGAGACGAAGCATAGCCGATCATCGGATAACGGCTCTTCGTATGCGAGACGGCGCAGGCCGCCGTCGAAACGGAAAGCGGCCGCAGATCCGGAACAAGACGGCGGACAATCGCCATGAGATGGTCGCGCACCGCCGGCCGGCCGTCGGTCCGGAACCAGGCACGCAAATCCTTCTCGGTCTTAAGTAGGTAGTCATCGGGATCGCCGCCGATCTTCAGATAGAATTTCAAGTCAGGATAGCGGATCGGAGGCAGCAGATAGATGTCGGTCTCCGGCGCCTCGACGATCAAGGACGGCATGGCGGCAAACTCTGCGGCCTGCGCCTCGTTCACCTCGAACAGTGCGACCGTGCGCCCATGAACCGACATATCAACCGATTGCGGCAACAGATTCTCGCCAATGGAAAAACCGCCTGCCGCAAGCAGCACTTTTTCCGCCGAGTAGACCTTGCCGCCCGAGGTCTCGACAACAGCAACCCCGCCCGCCTCGCGGATCGCCGTCACAGCGTCGCGAACGACTGTTGCACCCGCCTTTTCCGCAATGATCGACTGCGCCTTCACCAGTTTGCGCGGACTGATATGGCCGGCGCCCTTTACCTGGAATACGCTCTCGCAGCCGTCCGGCAGGGCAAAGAATGGAAACGCTGCTTTGAGGCTCGCCTCGTCGAGCAGCTTCGTTTCGACACCAAGCGATGCAGCGGCTTTGGTCGTGTTGACGATATAGTCGCTCTGGGCCGGCGCCACGAAGGCGCAACCCGCTTCGGTGTAGAATGTGATGCCGCTCTCTGCTTCGATCTCAGCATATCGGGCGATGGAACGATTGGCGAGCAGCGCCCAGTCGCGATCCGGATCGACGGTCCGGGTGATGCGGCCCTCGTCGTAATGGCTGGCGAAAACACCCTGATGCGCCTTGCGATTTTCCGGTTCGTCTGGACCGATCACGGCAACGCCGTCCGTCTGTCTCGCCAGATGCTTCGCCGCCGCCGCGCCCATCATGCCGCGGCCGACGACGATATATTTGAAATCAGCCGCCATATCTCACCTCGCTATGAGGTCCAGATAGCACGGCGGCCGACGCGATTCATATTCTTAAATCGAGGTTTGCGCCGCGCTTGACATAAGAGTCAGCACTTTGCCGCAATAGGCCTTTGAGATCGGGTTCATCTTCCGTGCGCCGTGGCCGGCATTGTATTTGAGGATGGTGTTGCAGGTCTGCCCGCCGCCGAGCTCGTGGGCAGCCGCTAGATATTTCATCCCATATTTGATGTTCGTTTCCGGATCGAAGAGGCCCTTCTTCGTTCCCGAATAACCCATCATGCGCGCCGTTGCCGGCTTGATCTGCATGAGGCCGATCTCGCCTGCGCTGCCGCGTGCCTTCGGGTTGAAATTGCTCTCGACACGGACGACGGCGTGGGCAAGCTCGACAGGCACGTCATATTGCTCGGCGTATTTGGCAATTAGAACGGAATACTTATTGGCCGTGAAATCGGGCATTGCATAACCGCTTTGGCGGTCGACGGTCTTGAAAAGGACCGTCTGGGTTTTCTCGTTGCCGTCATTGTTTTTATTACCTGCATCGCCAGCAACAGCGCAGCCGTACCCTGCCAGCAGCAGACTTGCGCATGCCGCTGCACCAATAATCAAATGTCTCATGTAGTCTAGTTACTCCGACCCAAAGAATTACTGGACTGCGCGCCTCGCCGTCTTCCGGTTCCACGTGCCAAGGACTGGCAACGTTCCGCAGCAATTCTTATCGTTTCATTTTGACTCCCGCAGCTACACACAAAAACAGCCGCGAGCGCCGTTCAGCGACCGGGGTTAGACCATCGCAATGAGGAGATAATAGGGAAATGATGTGGCAGTGCAGCATTCAAGGTCGTTTGCGCAAAAACGTTGCTTGAGCGTCACACAGACGTCATGAATAACGCGGCAGCGCAGAGAGCAGCCGGTGCAGCGTGTCGATCGTCGAAAAGTCGGCAATGCCGTCGACGCGCTCCTGGCGGAAATGACGCTGGAAGGCCTCCACGTCGCCCGCCGTTCTCTCGGAGAATTCACCTGTGATTTCCGTGGCATAACCGTAAAGCGAGAGCATCGACTGCAGGGCTTCGACCGGTTGGCCGCAGTCGCCCCGCTGGAAGAAGCGCCCGCCGGTGATCGGCGCTGGTTCGACCCAGTGTCCTACCCCTGCGTGATGCAGTTCCGCCCACGGAAATTTCTCGCCCGGATCGACCTTGCGAATGGGTGCAACGTCCGAGTGCGCAAGCACCCTTTCCGGTGCGATCGACCAACGTTTGCCGCAATCACGACACAATTCAATCACCGCCGCAATCTGCTCTTTAGGGAAGTCCGGCAGGCCGCCCGGATGCCCGGCATTGGCGATTTCGATGCCGATGGATCGGGAATTGATATCCCCCTCGCCGTGCCAGCTGCCCTTGCCGGCATGCCACGCCCGACGCGCCTCCGCAACGAGCTGAACGACGTCGCCGTTCTCGTGGACGAAATAGTGGCAGGAGACCTGGCTCTCCTCGCGACAGAGCCAATCGAGCGCCGAGCCCGGCGTCGGCATGCCCGTGTAATGAAGGATGATCATATCCGGTTTGCGCCCGTCCGCACGCTCGCCATGGTTCGGCGACGGCTGCACGCAAGCCTTGCGATAGTCGGCCTCGAACGAGGTCATGCGGCGCGGCGTTCCTTCTCGATCGTCGCATAGGCATCGTTGAGGGCAGCCATGCGCTCGTTGGCGATCGCGTGGAACTCCCTGGGCACGCCGCGCGAAATCAGCCGGTCGGGATGGTTCTCGCTGACAAGGCCGTGATAGCGGCGGCGGATCGTCGGGAAATCGTCGGAAGGCGAAACGCCGAGGACCTTGTAAGGGTCCCGGCCGATCGAAACATGGCGCGCCGCGATCTGCTCGAAACGTTCTTCGCTCATCTCGAAGATCTGGCCGATATGACGGAGGAAATTCATCTCCTTCTCATGGACCGCGCCGTCCGCCTTGGCGATGTGGAAGAGGCCGTCGAGCACGTCTTCCAGAACAGCGCAATTGGAGGCGCAGCTGACGCACAGTGAAGAAAGCTTCGCAGCATAGGCCTCGTAACCCGCGACATCCTGGCGCGCGAGATTGTAGAGGCGGGCAACGTTCTTCGCCTGGTCCTGCGGAAAGAAGAAAATGTCGCGGAAAGCCCGGACTTCCTTCTCGCTGACGATCCCGTCGGCCTTCGCCATCTTGGCGGAAAGCGCGATGATGGCAACGGAGAACGCGACCTTGCGACGGGTCTCGGGATCACCCTCGAAAACCGTGCGGATCGCCTCGACGATCGCCGAGAGCAGGTTACCCGCAGCGTTGCCAACAGCATTCAACAGTTTTTCCCAGAAGGACATCGAAGTTTCTCGCATCGCAATATGAAAATACCTTGATCAAATAATCATAGCCATTGCAAGGCGGCGATTGGTCGTAGGATTGAAAACACTTTTCACAATTCGGTAATTGTCGCGTCTCTTATCAGGCGAGAGACAGCATTCGCATGCGCACCTTTATGCGCCTTTCGGACAGGCTTCATTGCCTGCTCGAGATTTTCCACAGCGCGTCTCAGAAAGCAAATCGGGGCTTGAAACGATTAGATGCGTCCTTCTTGCCACCTTTCTTGCCTTGCCCGCCGGAGCCGCGCATTTTTCGTAAATTCTTTGCTTTACAGGCCTCTTTCCCTGCCGCATCCATGCGTTAGGTAAGCTGCATGCGACTACCCGCACGAAGCACTCAAGGAGGGAAAATGGCCAAACAGAAAGTAGCAATGCTGACCGCCGGAGGCCTGGCTCCCTGTCTTTCCTCTGCCGTCGGCGGCCTCATCGAGCGCTACAGCGACGTCGCGCCGGATGCCGAGCTCATTGCCTATAAATCCGGGTATCAGGGCGTGCTGCTTGGCGACAGAATCCAGATCAGCAAGGAAATGCGCCAAAAGGCGCCGCTTCTCCACCGCTTCGGCGGCTCGCCGATCGGCAACAGCCGCGTCAAGCTCACCAATGCCGCCGATTGCGTCAAGCGCGGCTTAGTCAAGGAAGGTGAGAACCCGCTTCGCGTCGCCGCCGAACGCCTTGCCGATGACGGCGTCACCATCCTTCACACCATCGGCGGCGACGATACCAACACGACTGCTGCCGATCTCGCAGCCTATCTCGCTGCCAATAATTACGACCTTACCGTCGTCGGCCTGCCGAAGACGGTCGACAACGACGTCGTGCCGATCCGCCAGTCTCTGGGCGCCTGGACGGCGGCTGAAGTCGGTGCGCATTTCTTCGACAATGTGAGCAACGAGCAGAGTGCGGCGCCACGCACGCTCGTCATCCACGAGGTCATGGGCCGCCACTGCGGCTGGCTGACGGCGGCGACCGCCCGGGCCTATCTCAGCCGTACGAAGAACTACGAATATGTCGACGGGATGATGATGAATGCGGGCCTGAAAAGCATCAATGCCGTCTATCTGCCGGAAATGGCTTTTGATCTGCAGGCCGAAGCCGAACGCCTCAAGGAGATCATGGACAAGACCGGCCATGCAACCGTCTTCGTCTCTGAAGGCGCCTGCCTCGATGCCATCGTCGCGGAGCGCGAGGCCGCCGGCGAGACCATCAAGCGCGATGCCTTCGGCCATGTTAAGATCGACACGATCAATGTCGGCGGCTGGTTCCAGAAACAGTTCGCCAACCTCGTCAATGCCGAGCGTTCGCTGGTCCAGAAATCCGGCTATTTCGCCCGCTCCGCGCCCGCCAATGCCGACGACCTCCGCCTCATCCACAGCATGGTTGACCTGGCTGTCGAAAGCGCCCTCAACAAGGTCTCCGGCGTCACTGGCCATGACGAAGGACAGGACGGCAAATTGCGCACCATCGAGTTCCCCCGCATCAAGGGCGGCAAGGCCTTCGATCTTTCGACCAGATGGTTCGCCGAAGTGATGGATACGATCGGACAAAAATACCAGGAAGCATGATTGACGCAGGGCTAATATGGTGTCTTTGCTTGTTTCCTAGGGATTAGGAGGAGATTCCATGTCGCTTGAAGCCTGGCTCGCTTTCGCCGCCGCATCCGCCATCATGCTTGCCATTCCGGGGCCGACCATCCTGCTCGTCGTGTCCTATGCGCTTGGCCATGGACGAAGGACGGCGCTGGCGACGGTGAGCGGCGTGGCGCTCGGCGATTTCACGGCGATGACGGCTTCCCTCTTCGGCCTCGGTGCGGTTCTGGCGGCATCGGCAATGCTCTTCACGGTGCTGAAGTGGATTGGCGGCGCCTACCTCATCTGGCTAGGCATCAAGCTTTGGCGCGCGCCGCTCATCACCGAACCGGTGGCCGACAACGACAACCTGCCGGAAGAGAAGTCGCTGAAGATCTTCCTGCACGCCTATATCGTGACGGCGCTCAATCCGAAGAGCATCGTCTTTTTCGTCGCCTTCGTTCCGCAATTCCTCAACCCCGCAAAGCCCTTCTTCGAACAGATGGTCATCATGGAGCTGACCTTCCTCGTTCTCGCCGCGATCAATGCTTCGACTTACGCACTTCTAGCGAATGCCGCACGCGGCCTCATCCGCAAGGCCAGCGTACAGCGCGCCGTCAATCGCACCGGCGGGACGTTATTGATCGCTGCAGGCGCCGTGACGGCCGGTTATCGCCGGATCGCCGCCTGACGATTTTCGCCGGGTTGCGGCGCAACAGCGAATAGGTTAATGGCAAATCAGGGTTCAGGGTCTCGATAAATTTTAAATGCTGCCAGGGCGGCGCGATTCACGAAAGTGACAGAATGGTAGCGAACGGATTTTCCGGCCTGAAACGCGGCCTTGTCGTGACGACAATGCTCTGCGGTATAGCCGGATGCTCGACGGTCGAGTACACGTCCCAGGCGGAATTGACCGCTGTGCAGAGCGTCGTTCCAACCCCGAAGCCTGGCGAAGATGCGATGATGATGGCCGCCGTACCGGCCGCCGACGGCACCAGCCATCCCGAAACCGCATTCGCAGCTTCCAACCCGCAGGCGACACCCGCTTTGACCGCCGCCGCAACGGCAATGCCGGCGACGGCAACGTCCGCCGATCCTGCCATGCAGCAGGCGATGACCGCGAGTGGCACACAGATTCCACTGACGCCGGAAATGACCGCGATCCAATCGGTCGTGCCGACCCCCCGTCCAGGCACTCCGGCATCGCCATCGAACCAGCTTGCCTTCGCAGCGACAGCGCCGCAGAGCGGCGCCCTGGCTGCCATCGCCTCCGTCGGGCCCACGCGGCGTTCGATGTCGGATTTCACCTTCGACGAGTCCGGTCCAATGGACCCGCCGGCCGCGCCGCCGATGTTCAGCGACAGCGACATTGATACGGCGCCGACCGCGGAAAAGAGCTTTATCAGCAAGCTGATCAGCAAATATTCGAAACTTTACGAAGTCCCCGAAACATTGATCCACCGCGTCGTGCACCGCGAAAGCCGTTACAATCCAAAGGCTTACAACAAGCGCGGTTATTTCGGCTTGATGCAGATCAAATACAATACGGCCAAATCGATGGGCTATGACGGCGCGCCCACCGGCCTTCTCGACGCCGAAACCAACATCAAATATGCCGCGAAATATCTGCGCGGCGCATGGCTCGTTTCCGACAACAAGGAAGAAGATGCCGTGAGGCTTTATGCGCGCGGCTATTATTACGATGCCAAGCGCAAAGGCATGACGAGTATTGCCCAGGGCAACTACTAAGCTTTCGCCTTCACATACGCTCAACTGGCAGGCAGCGCGGCCAGCAGCTCTTTCAGCATAAGCTGCGGCTTGTAGCCGAGGCGGCCTGGCGTCAAGCCCATGCGGACGAAGACCAGATCGGCGGACGGCACGATCGCCATGCTTTGCCCGTCATGTCCTTCCAGCCAGAAGGTATCTTCCGGCAGCCCCGCTTCGGCGCTCGTATCTCCGCCGGGTGCTACGAGCCATGCCTGACCTTGCGTATATTTACCGCCCGACGATTGCGTCGGCGTTCGCATCGCCCTGGCAAACCCCTCCGGCAACAGCCGCTGACCGTTCCAGACGCCGTCCTGAAGCAGGAATTGCCCGAAACGCGCCCAATCGCGCGCCGTCGCGTAGAGATAGGAACTGCCTGCAAAGGTGCCACGGGCATCGACCTCCAGCACCGCACTCGACATGCCGAGCGGCTTGAAAAGTGCCTCCCTCGGATAAGAGAAGGCCCCTTTCTGGTCGCCTACCCCATCCATCCAGATTCGCGACAATAGGACCGCCGTGCCGCTCGAATAACGGAAGCGTTCGCCGGGCTTTGCTTCGAACGGCGCATCGGCGGGCAACGAAACCATATCGGGGTCGAGATAGAGCATGCGCGTCACATCCGTGACATCGCCGTACTCCTCGTTGAAAGCCAGGCCGCTTTCCATGCCCAGGAGATCCCGGAGCCTGATCTGCGACCGTTCGTCATCCTTCCACTGCGGCAAAAGGTTGGTCGCGTTGAAATCCAACTTTCCATCGAGCATGGCGCGCCCGACGAGCGCCGCATTGACTGTCTTGGTCATCGACCAGCCAAGCAGAGGCGTCCTCGCATTAAAGCCTTCGCCGTAGCGCTCCGCCACGATCCGGTCGTTGTGAACGACGACCATCGCGCGCATTTGCGGACCGGCCAGCACGTCGTTTGCCAGCAGCGACGCAAGCGCTCCGTCGTTAGCTTCAGCAACGCTCTCGCCTTCCGGCCATAGTGCCGCGTTCTCCGGAACCATCTGCGGCGGCGTATCCGAAGGTGCCGCCTCGGCAGCAGCCTTGAAATTGCCGTCAGGCACGCTCGTGCAGCCGAACGCCCCCCGATAGAGCGCATATCCCGGTGCGAAGAGCCCCAGGATGCGCGCCGTCACATGCCCCTGATCCCGATCGACCGAAACCCTCACCAATCGCAGCAGCGGATTGCCCGGCGCCTGTACGTCGCCGTAGAGCACCGCTTGCGGGTCGCGTCCTGCCAAAAAGACATTCGAGCAGACGATCTTCGCCGCATATCCGTCACCCACGCGCAACAGCTCCGGCGGATTGACGTATAGCCAGGTCCCGCCTCCGATGACGATGACAACGGAAGCAGTGGCGAGTGCCTTCACGATACGCAGAACAAATCGCATGTCATAGCCTCCACGAATGGAGAAAAGCAGGAAATCTCTTCACAAAAAAGAGCACAAGAACGCGAGTGCCGTTTCCTGCCAGGCAATTCCTGTGGAAATCGATACCCACAGTCTGCGTCATCAAACTGTAGCAGGGACGCGCTACACGCCCTGAACGCAAAAAGGGTGACAGACTCATATGACGGAATTTGCACCGGATACCGGCTTCCGCAAGAACCGGAAACTCAAGGACGCTCTTCTCCGCCACAAGGCATTTTCCAAGGACGGCTTTTCGGAACGGCTTTTCGGCCTGCTCTTTTCCGGCCTCGTCTATCCGCAGATCTGGGAGGATCCGGATCTCGACATGCAGGCAATGGAACTGCAGCCGCATCACCGCATCGTCACGATCGGCTCGGGCGGCTGCAACATGCTCGCCTATCTCTCCAAGGCGCCGGCCTCCATCGATGTGGTCGACCTCAACCCGCACCATATCGCGCTCAACCGCCTGAAGCTTGCTGCCTTCAAGCATCTTCCCGGCCATACCGACCTGGTACGCTTCCTCGCCATGCCCAACGAGCGCTCGAACAGCCAGGCCTTCGACCACTTCCTGTCGTCCAAGCTCGATGAGACGACACGCGCCTATTGGAACGGCCGCAAGTTCGGCCGCCGCCGCGTCACCGTCTTCAACCGCAATTTCTATGAGACCGGCCTGCTCGGCCGCTTCATCGGCGCGGCCCATCTGCTCGCCCGCCTGCACGGCGTCGATCTCAAAGAGATGACAAAGACCCGCTCTATCCGCGAACAGCGCCAGTTCTTCGACGAGCAGGTTGCGCCCCTCTTCGAAAAGCCGGTGGTGCGCTGGATTACAGGGCGCAAGAGCTCGCTTTTCGGTCTTGGCATTCCGCCGCAGCAATATGACGAGCTTGCCAGCCTCGCCGCCGATCAGTCGATCGCACCGGTGCTGAAGCATCGCCTCGAAAAGCTCGCCTGCCATTTTCCGATGAGCGAAAACTATTTCGCCTGGCAGGCATTTGGTCGCCGGTATGCCTCCGATGACGAAGGCCCGCTGCCGACCTATCTGAAGCGGGAGCACTACGAGGTGATCCGCGCCAATGTCGATCGCGTCAACGTCCATCACGCAAGCTTCACCGAGCTTCTCGCCAAGGAACCCGCCGCCTCTCGCGACCGTTATATCCTGCTCGACGCGCAGGACTGGATGACGGACCAGCAGCTGAACGAGCTCTGGGCGGAGATTACCCGGACCGCCCGCCCCGGCGCCCGCGTCATCTTCCGCACGGCGGCCGAAAAAAGCGTCATCGAGGGCCGTCTTTCCCCGGCGATCCGCGAACAATGGGAATATTTCGAGGAGAAGTCCCGAGATATGACCGCACTCGACCGTTCGGCCATCTACGGCGGCTTCCACATTTACGGAAAAAAGGCGTGACCGAAATCCGCACCATCGTGGACGAGAAAACCGAAAAGCATGCCAATCTTATGGACGGCATGTATCGCTACCAGCGCCATATCTACGATCTGACGCGCAAATACTACCTGCTCGGCCGCGACCGTACGATCCGCAATCTGGACGTCCCGGAAGGCGGCACGCTGCTCGAAGTAGGCTGCGGCACCGGCCGCAACCTGGTGCTCGCACACCGGCTGTTTTCCGGCGCGAGGCTCTATGGCCTCGACATTTCGCAGGAAATGCTGATTTCGGCGCGTAAGACATTCGCCACGAAGGCCGCGGTTGCCGATTTTCGCGTTGCCGACGCGACCGCCTTCACCCCACGGGACTTCGGTGTCGGCGGCTTCGACCGGGTCCTCATTTCCTATGCGCTCTCGATGATTCCCAATTGGGAACGCGCCGTCGATGCCGCAATCGCCGCATTGAACCCCGGCGGGCAGCTGCACATCGTTGATTTCGGCCAGCAGGAGGGCCTGCCGGCCTGGTTCAGGGCGGTGCTGAAGTCATGGCTTGCAAAATTTCACGTCACGCCTCGCGCCGATCTGCGCGAGGTGCTGGAAGCGCAAGCCCATGAAAACAACGCGACATTGTCGTTCGAGACGATCGGCCGCGGCTATGCCTGGCGGGCAGCAATCATCGCCCGGCCTTCACAAATCACTTGAAACTAACCGATTTTTTACGTTGATATGTTGAAAGAGGGGGATTCCTCTACTGAAACTCGTCTTTCGAAGGTCAAGCTGTGGGGCAAGTCGATCATTCGGTCCACGACGGGACATTTATGCGCCGGATTTTGTTTTGTGTATTGCCATTGGCTATCATGTTGGCCGGCTGTACTTCATCGGGATATGATTATCTTGAGACCGCATCCATAAAACCGAAGACCCGCTTCAAGGATACCGACCCGCAGGATTTCGGGGCGAAGCATCCGCATCGGAACGAGGTTCACGGCATCGACATCTCCAAGTGGCAGGGCGATATCGATTGGCAGACGGTGAAAACTTCGGGCGTCGCCTTTGCCTTCATCAAGGCGACCGAGGGCAAGGATCGGTTCGACCCGCGCTTCAATGAATACTGGCAGCGCGCCCGCGCCGTCGGCATCCCCCATGCGCCGTATCATTTCTATTATTTCTGCTCGTCGGCCGATGAGCAGGCCGACTGGTTCATCCAGAACGTCCCGCAGGAATCGATGCGCCTGCCCCCGGTCCTGGACGTCGAATGGAACGGCGAATCGAAGACCTGCCGCTTCCGGCCGGACCCGGCGACCGTCCGCGCTCAGATGCAGCGCTTCATGGACCGCCTCGAAGCCTATTACGGCAAGCGGCCGATCATCTATACATCGGTCGATTTCCACCGCGACAATCTGCAGGGTTATTTCCAGGACTATCACTTCTGGGTCCGCTCGGTGGCCGCGCACCCGGAAGTCACCTATGCCGACCGCCGCTGGGCCTTCTGGCAGTACACGTCGACCGGTGTGATCCCCGGCATCAAGGGCCCCGCAGACATCAATGTGTTTGCGGGCTCCTCAAAGAACTGGGCCAACTGGGTGGCTTCCGTTTCTAAGGACAGAAATTCTTAGTAACGTCCGCCGATCTTTCTTGCTTCCGTCACATTCATCTGTGAAAGCAACGGACATATTTCGGATACAAGGACGAACTCATGCACCGCTCGCTTAGAAGCCGCTCTGCACTTGCTCTTTTGTTTGCAATCACCGCGGCAACCACGGCATTGGCTCAGCAGCAGGCAATGGCTCCGGCGGCCTCCCCGCCACCGGCGGCAACGCCTCAGGCTCCTCCCGTGGCTTGCGCCGGCGATCTTGCCGAATTTCTGGCTGGCGTGAAGGCCGATGCAATCGCCGCCGGCGCCTCCGCCGAAGCTGCCGACAAGGCGCTCGCCGGCGCGCAGATCGATCCCAAGGTTCTGAGCCGCGACCGCGCGCAGGGCGTCTTCAAGCAGACCTTCCTCGAGTTTTCGCAGCGTACCGTCAGCCAGGCCCGTCTCGATATCGGCCGCCAGAAGCTGAAACAGTTCGCAGACGTCTTCGCCAGGGCCGAGCAGGACTATGGCGTCGCCCCGGGCGTCATCACCGCCTTCTGGGCAATGGAAACGGACTTCGGCGCGGTTCAGGGCGATTTCAATACGCGCGACGCGCTCGTCACGCTGGCGCATGACTGCCGCCGTCCCGAACTCTTCCGCCCGCAATTGATCGCGCTCATCGAAATGGTTCAGCACGGCGACCTTGACCCGGCGACCAATACCGGCGCATGGGCGGGCGAAATCGGCCAGGTGCAGATGCTTCCGCGCGACATCGTCGCCTACGGCATGGACGGCGACGGCGATGGCCATGTGCGGCTGAAGGAGAGCGGCCCGGACGCCATCCTGACGGCTGCGAAGTTCATCCAGCATCTCGGCTTCAAGCGCGGCCAGCCCTGGCTGCAGGAAGTCACCCTGCCCGACAACCTTCCCTGGGAAAAATCAGGCCTCGGGGGCACCATGACGGCGGGCGAATGGTTTGCACTCGGTGTCCAACCGCGTGACGGCAACACCAGCTTCGGCAATCTGGAGGGTGACCTCGTTCTCCCGCAGGGCCGTCACGGACCGGCCTTCATCGCCTACCCGAACTTCAAGATCTATCTCGAGTGGAACAAGTCGTTCATCTACACGACCTCGGCCGCCTATTTCGCCACCCGCTTTGGCGGTGCGCAGCCCTATCTCAAGGGGACGCCGGAACAGGGCCTTGCGAATGACCAGATGAAGCAGTTGCAGACCAAACTGCAGTCGAAGGGCCACGATGTCGGTCAGATCGACGGCATCCTGGGTTCCGGCACCCGTGTCGCGATCCAGAAGGAGCAGCAGCGTCTCGGAATGCCCGCCGATGGCTGGGCGACGCCCGGCCTGCTGAGCGCGCTGTGATCAATCCATTTTCGTGAAGGCCGGCCCATTCGATCGCGTCCCGGAAAACGCCGGGGCGCGATTTCGATTTCCCGCATCATATCAGCAGCTTCCGGTCATGCCTTTATGTAGCCATCGCCGTTAACGGGCCAATCGCCCAATTTAACGCACGGTTAAAATGTGTGAATAAAATTCCATCGTGATTTGGCAATTAATTCCAATTGCTTAGCCGATCAGAACGTGGCTCATCCGCAGTCCGCCGCTGCGCTGCAGCATAGATTCCGCTTTCCACGCGACACAATTCAGACATATTATGTGCCGGTTAACGCGAGGAGGCAGACATGGGTATCACACGATCCTTGAATGTCCTGTTGGTCAGTGCAGCGTTCGCGTTCGTCTTGTCCATGCTCTTCATTTGAGCGGTCGGCGAACCCTATGACTGGAATACCTAGCTCCTGACAAGCTAACAGTTCAGCCAATTAAAAAGCGCATGTCACCGCCAGACATGCGCTTTTTTATTCGATGCCGATTGCCGCCGCTCTCAGGCAGCGGCGCCCGCTGCCCTCTTTGCGCCCTCGCGCCTGAGGCCGAGATTGGTGAGCACGGCTGATACCAACGGCGAGCGGTTCATCGTATAGAGATGAAACTCGTCCAGCCCGCGGCGGACAAGATCCTCGATCTGCTCGACGGCGACATCGACGGCAACCTTCGCCCGCTCCTCCACCTTGTCGTCGAGACCGGCAAAGCGCTCGTCGAGAAAGGCCGGGATCACCGTGCCGCATGCGCTGGCAAATCGCTTCAGCTGCGTCAGGTTCTGGATCGGCATGATGCCGGGAACGATCGGGATTTTGACGCCTGCGGCCCGCACCTTCTCCAGGTAGCGCTCGAAATTGTCGTTGTCGAAGAAGAATTGCGTCAACGCGCGGTCCGCGCCGTTGTCGGCCTTTCGCTTCAGCATGTCGATATCGGCCGCCACGTCCCGGCTCTCCGGATGTTTCTCCGGATAGGCGGACACCGAAATCTCGAAATCGCCGATCTCGCGAAGGCCGGCCACGAGTTCGGCCGCATTGGCGTAGCCGCCCGGATGAGGCTGGTAAGGCACCCCTGCCCCGCCCGGCGCATCGCCGCGCAACGCCACGAAGTGCTTCACGCCAGCCTTGCGGAAATGGTCGATCACCTGGTGCGTTTCTTCCTTCGTGGCGCCCACGCAGGTGAGATGCGACGCAGTCGCAAGCGGCGTTTCGTTGAGGAACCGCGTCACGGCCGTCATCGTCGGTGCCTTCGTGGTACCGCCAGCGCCATAGGTCACCGAGACGAAATCCGGATCCCAGTCCTGCAGCTCGGCCACGGTCTTCCAGAGCTGACCTTCCATCTCCTCCGACTTCGGCGGGAAAAATTCGAAGGAAATGCCGATATTGCGGCGGTCTCCGGTGTTCAATGCCATATCATACCTCCCCGGCCAATACTGTTTCGGCGCCTTCGGATGCAATGAGGCGCCTCGGATCGCGCGCAAGCCAGATCGTGACCGTAAGCCCCTTCTCGCCCGGCTGACCCGGATGAAGATCGACGGTCTGCTCCACATCGAGCCCCGTCTTGCGCAGCCAGTCGGTCATCGACTGATGCGAGAAACCAAGGCGGACATGCGCGTGCTCGTCGCGAAGATATTCGAGCCCATGCGGCGCAAGGTCGATGACCATGAGACGCCCACCGGGTGCCAGCATCCGCGCCGCCTCGGCGATCGCGATTTCCGGCTGATCGAAGAAGTGCAAAACCTGATGAATGGTGACGAGATCGAAATCCTGTCCCTCGAACGGCAGGTTCAGGATGTCGGCATGCCGCACCGAAGCCTTGGTGATGCCCGCCCTGTCGAGATTGGCGCGGGCGACGCTCAGCATGTCACGGCTGGCATCGACGCCGATCGCCCGGCGATAGAGCCCGGAAAGCAGCTCCAGCATGCGGCCGGTCCCCGTGCCGAGATCGAGCAGCGAATAGACCGGCTGGTTACCGAGCAGCTTGATGACCGCGGCATCCACCTCTTCGTCGGCGGCGTGGAGGCGCCGAAGCTCGTCCCATTCGGCGGCGTTGCGGCTGAAATAGGCCTGCGCCCGCTCTGCCCGCTGACGCTTCACGGCTAAAAGCCGCTCGCCATCGCGCAGGATCACCGGGTCGTTCTGGGACGCGTGTGTTAGCAGCACGCGCACCAGCGCCGCCGCCTTGCCGTCCTGCCTCAGCCGGAAATAGGCCCAGGCACCCTCCTGATAGCGATCGATGAGGTCGGCCTCACCGAGCAGCTTCAGATGCCGCGAAATGCGAGGCTGAGACTGTCCGAGAATTTCCGTAAGATCGGTCACCGTCAGGTCGCCGGCGGCAAGAAGCGCGAGAAGCCGCAGGCGCGTCGGCTCACCGGCCGCCTTCAAGACGTCCACCAGCGCATCCAATCCAAGCCTCACAGCTTCAGCCATATCCCGACCCAATCAACATATAAAGATATCTTTATGTGATTTGAGAAGGCCTGGCAAGCAGGAATCCGCTCTGTTCACGAAATTCACTGCTCTGAAAGCGACCGGCAAAAATACAAAAACCCCGGCGCTTGCCGGGGCTTCCGATCCAAGAGACGGCGCTGACGATCAGCGCGTCAGGCGCTTGTAGGTCACCCGCTTCGGATTGACCGAATCCACGCCGAGGCGGCGCATCTTGTCCTGCTCGTAATCTTCGAAGTTGCCTTCGAACCATTCGACATGGCTGTCGCCTTCGAAGGCGAGGATATGCGTTGCAAGCCGGTCGAGGAACATGCGGTCGTGGCTGATGATAACGGCGCAGCCAGCGAAGTTTTCGAGCGCGTCCTCGAGCGCGGCCAGCGTTTCCGTATCGAGATCGTTGGTCGGTTCGTCGAGGAGGATGACGTTGCCGCCGGCCTTCAGCATCTTGGCAAGATGGACGCGGTTGCGCTGGCCGCCGGAAAGCGTGCCGACCTTCTGCTGCTGGTCGCCGCCCTTGAAGTTGAAAGCGCCGCAATAGGCGCGCGAATTCACTTCGTGCTTGCCGAGCTTGATGATGTCGTTGCCGGCGGAGATCTCTTCCCAAACGGTCTTGTTGCCGTTGAGCGCATCACGGCTCTGGTCGACATAGCCGAGATCGACGGTATCGCCGATGCGGATTTCGCCGCTGTCGGGCTTTTCCTGGCCGGTGATCATGCGAAAGAGCGTCGTCTTGCCGGCACCGTTCGGGCCGATGACGCCGACGATGCCGCCCGGCGGCAGCTTGAAGCTCAGGTTCTCGATCAGGACGGTATCGCCATATCCCTTGGTGAGGTTCTCGGCCTCGATGACGACCTGGCCGAGACGCTCACCGACCGGGATGACGATCTGGGAGTCGCCGGGACGGCGGTCGGCAGCTGCCGCCACCAGTTCGTCATAAGCGCGGATACGCGCCTTCGACTTTGCCTGACGCGCTTTCGGGCTGGAGGCAATCCATTCCTGCTCACGAGACAGAGCCTTCTGGCGGGAGGCTTCTTCGCGGCCCTCCTGCTGCATGCGCTTCGCTTTCGCTTGCAGATAAGCCGAATAATTGCCCTCATAGGGAATGCCGCGGCCGCGGTCGAGCTCGAGGATCCAGCCGGTGACATTGTCCAGGAAGTAGCGGTCGTGGGTGATCATTAGCACGGAACCCGGATATTCGCGCAGGTGCTTTTCGAGCCAGGCGATCGTCTCGGCGTCGAGGTGGTTCGTCGGTTCATCGAGGAGCAGCAGGTCCGGCTGGGCAAGCAGCAGGCGGCAGAGCGCCACGCGGCGCTTTTCGCCGCCCGAAAGATTGTCGACCGAAGCATCGCCCGGCGGGCAGCGCAGCGCGTCCATCGCCATCTCGACCTGGTTTTCCAGGTCCCAGAGGTTCTGGCTGTCGATGATGTCCTGGAGCTTCGCACCCTCTTCCGCCGTCTCGTCGGAATAGTTCATCATCAGCTCGTTGTAGCGGTCGAGGATCGCCTTCTTGGAGGCCACACCTTCCATGACGTTTTCGAGCACCGTCTTCGACGCATCGAGCTGCGGCTCCTGCGCCAGGAAGCCGAGCGTTGCGCCCTCGGCGAGCCAGGCTTCGCCGGTATATTCCTTGTCGAGGCCGGCCATGATGCGCAGGACGGTGGACTTACCGGCGCCGTTCGGGCCGAGGATACCGATCTTGGCGTCGGGGTAGAAGGAAAGGTGGATGTTCTCCAGCACCTTCTTGTTGCCATAGGCCTTGTTGAGGCCGGCCATATGATAGATGAACTGACGTGCCATTATGCGCTGCTCCGGGCGGAAACTTGAAAACCGTGGCCGCTATGTAGGCGAAAGCCGGCTTTCGGGCAACGCCGAAACC
Source organism: Rhizobium sp. 007 (assembly GCF_015353075.1). Lineage (NCBI taxonomy): Bacteria > Pseudomonadati > Pseudomonadota > Alphaproteobacteria > Hyphomicrobiales > Rhizobiaceae > Rhizobium > Rhizobium sp. 007. The sequence continues at coordinate 2,143,358 of NZ_CP064187.1, forward strand.
GGCTTTCTCTACGGCAATCGATTTGGTTCCGTTCGAAAAGCAAGGGATTTGCCTGATCTCGTCAGGCTTTCCGCCCAGTCGCATGAAATAGCCGAGCCATCGCACGGTATGGGTCACGAAGCGAAGCAGCGCGCTCAAGCGCGATGAGCTCGGCGGCGAGCGCGCCGTCAAAGGTCTGCTCGTCAAGATGATCGGAAAACACGCGGACCCCTCGCCATTGGCAGTCGGCAAAGCCACAGGCCCCCATTTGCTGAACAACCGCCGAAGGATCGTCACCGCGCGTTCTAATTCCAAGGTTGCCGATGCTGGCTGCCGCGCCGGTTTCGATCAGTTCCCTTGCCGTCGCGTAGTCTCCACGCAGCGCTTGCCGGAAACCGCCAGAGAGTGCGTTTTTCGTCAAGATGCTAAGCAGCCCGCCGCGTTTCACATGGCTTGCCAATTTTCGGATGGCAGCGGCACTGTCGTCCAAGTACATCAGTACGCCATGGCAGCAAACTGCATCGAAGAGATGTTCTGATGCGAAATCGGTGATGTCGCGCAGCGCAAACTCAAGCCGGCTGCGCACTTGCTCCGGCAGCTCTGCCTTGCGCAGATTTGCCCGGCGCAGCATTTCAGGCGAAGCGTCAATGCCGAGAACTCTAAAACCGGCTTCGGATAGACGCGCGGATATCTCGCCATCGCCGCACCCCATATCCAGAACCGTTCCGCCGGCAGACGTGAGGCCGGCCACGACTTCGAACACCAGCTCGTGACGTATTTTGCCGCGTATCCCAGCCGAGTATCTCTGGTAGGCGTCCCCCACGCTTCCGAAGTCATCCAGCCGCATCGTTCTCCCACCCCGCTTCGAGCCGTGCTCCAGTCCCGAACCTCGCGACAAACTCTCAGAACCCCGCAGCGTCGACAACACCTTCGTCGCAGCCGAAGGAGGTGCGGCCGGCGTTTTGCATGAGTTTTGCAAGCCCCGCACCGGCGCCGGCGGCCGAGCCCGCATCCTCCGACAGCCCGATCGTCAGCTCGCTGATCACGCGGACGCCGCCCGCGCGCCGGCAGCTCATCTTCACACGCTCGCCAGCGCCCGCCCCGAAGCTCTTGTCGAAAGCCGTCTTGATCTGATCGGCCTTGACGGTCTTGCCGACATTCGCGGCAAAGAGGTCGCGCACCGCCGAGCCGTTGAGGTCATCCATCAGGCGGATCGCCACGCCGAAATAATCGTCGGCGCTCATCTTCGTGCAGGTGCCGTGCTTCGTCCATTCATGACGTTCGAGGCCCGATTGCGTTCCGGGCATGGCCTTTGCAAGGGCTGACGCATTCTCAACCGTCAGCTTGACCTCCGGCAGCTTTTGCCAATCGCCTTCTTTGTCGACTGCCTGCAAGTCCTTCGATACACCGCAATAGTTCTGCCGCAGCGGCCACAGGCCGTGCAGCGAGAAATTCGTCGCGTCGAAGCGCTCCTTCGTCTGGCTGCTGCATTCCGGCTTCCTTTGGTTTGTCTGGCAGAATGCCGGCTGCCAACTTGCGGCAAGGATGAAGCGCGTTCCCCCTTCGCCTTCCTGGGCAACCGCAAAGCCAGCCAAAACCATTGACAGAACAAACGCCATCCAGCGCAGAAACACCCTGCTCATCGCCACTCCCCGCAGACAGAACAATTCAGGAACAAGTAAGCACGAAGCCCAAAACCCTGCAACCCTCACTCGCAGGAAATTCCACTGCAAACATGCGCCGGGATGTTGCATTTGGCTCGCGATCTGCTCTGTTGCAGCGGGAGGATGGAATGTTTTCGCAGACACAATGGCTTAAGACGCCCGAGGCGACGCTCGCCTTTCATCATGAGGCAGCCAGCGGTGGCCCGCGCGGCATCGTGCTGATCTCCCACGGACTTGCTGAACATTCGAAGCGCTACGCAGGCTTTGCCAAGGCGATGGCCGGGCGCGACTATCATGTCTATGCGCACGACCACCGGGGCCACGGCGAGACGGTGGCCGACGGCGCGCCGATCGGCCAGTTCGCCCGCCGCAACGGCGTGCAGCAGGTTCTTGCCGACATGGTCGCCATGCGGGACTATGCGGCAGGGTTCCATCCAAACCTTCCCGTGATCCTCTTCGGCCACTCCATGGGCGGGCTGATCGCGCTCAACGCTGCAGTAACCTATCCGGAAAAATTCGGTGCCCTCGCCGTGTGGAATTCGAACTTCGCTGTCGGTCTGACAGGCCGGGCCGCGCAAGCCATCCTGCTTGCCGAGAAAGCCCTGAAAGGTTCCGACGTTCCGAGCGGCCTGCTGCCGAAGCTCACCTTCGACACCTGGGGCAAATCCATCCCCGGCCACCGGACGGAATTTGACTGGCTCTCCCGCGATCCGGCCGAAGTCGACAAATATATCGCCGATCCGCTCTGCGGCTTCGATGCTTCCGTTTCGCTCTGGCTCGACATATTCGAACTCACCTTTCGCGCGCCGCAGAAGCGGCATCTCGACAGGCTGCGAAGGAACCTGCCAATCCACCTCGTCGGCGGCGGAAGGGATCCAGCGACCGATTTCGGAAAAGCGGTGATGTGGCTGTCAAACCATTTGAAACGGCACGGTTTCTCCCGTATCACGGCCGAAATATATCAGGAGAAGCGGCACGAGACGCTGAACGAGATCGGCGCCGAAGCGGCGATTTCGGCCTTTGCCGATTGGTGCGATGAAGCAACCGCAAGATCCTGACCAGCGGACCGGAAATGAACAGCGCAATAACGAAGAATAGCTCCTCCGAAGTCAGCATGGGCCTGATGCTCATGTTTATTTCGGTGCTCGTATCGCCTCTGATCGATATTTTCTCCAAGCTTGCCATCACGACGATTCCGTCTGCGGAGATCACCGCAGCACGTTTTGCCATACAGGCTCTCTGCATGCTTCCGATCGTGATCTGGCGCAAAAAACTGACGGATTCGTCATGGAGGCAGAGCCTCTTCCACGCGATCCGCGGCGCCATCATTACCATTTCGATGATCTCGTTCGTCACCACGCTGAAATACATGGCGGTCGCAGATGCGATCGCGATCTTCTTCGTCGAACCCATCATCCTCACCATTCTGAGCAGCCTATTTCTCGGCGAGACGATCGGCTGGCGGCGCTACACAGCCTGCGGCGTCGGTTTCTTCGGCGCGATACTGGTCATTCAGCCGAGCTTCCAGGAAGTCGGCTACGTGGCGCTGTTGCCGGTCGTCAGCGCAGTCTGCATCGCCATCTCCGCAATGATGAACAGGGCGCTGGCGCAGCGCGAGGACCCGTGGGTGATGCAGTTTCACATGGGCTTGTGGGGTCTGCTCTTTTGCGGTGTCCTGCTTTTCTTCGCCCGTGGAAGCGGCTCGGATGTGTTCGAACCGGTAATGCCAACCATGATAGGCCTCGTCTGGCTCCTCGGCGTCGGCGTAACGGCCGCGATCGCCAGCATCCTCGGCGTCTATGCCTACCGCTCCGCACCCGCCTCCACTTTGGCGCCGCTGCAATATTTCGAGATCGTCTCGGCCACGATCTTCGCATGGCTGGTTTTCGGCGATTTTCCCGACGCCATCAAATGGCTGGGCATTCTCATCATCATCGCATCCGGACTTTACATCATCTGGCGCGAGCGCCGCTTTGCATCCAAACCCGTATCCGATACATCTGAGGCAACGCGGGCACCATGATCCGTTCTTGGGAGGAACATGACGGACAGTCGTAAGAAACCGCCGCTTGCCGGCATCAGGGTGATCGAGCTCGCCCGCGTCCTGGCAGGCCCCTGGGCCGGGCAGATGTTGGCCGATCTCGGCGCAGACGTCATCAAGGTCGAAAATCCGGACGGCGGCGACGATACGCGGCAATGGGGGCCTCCCTTCGTCGAGGGCGGCGACGGCGAAAACCTTTCAGCTGCCTATTATCACTCCGCCAATCGCAACAAGCGCTCTGTCACGGCCGATTTGAAGACCGAGGAAGGCCAGTCGCTGGTGCGACGGCTCGCGGCAACGGCCGATGTCCTGATCGAGAATTTCAAGCTCGGCGGCCTCGTCAAGTACGGCCTCGACTATGAGAGCCTGCGCAAGATCAATCCGAAGCTCGTCTACTGCTCCATCACCGGCTTCGGCCAGTCTGGCCCCTATGCCAGCCTCGCGGGCTATGATTACATCGTCCAGGGCATGTCCGGCTTCATGTCGATCACCGGCGAGCCGGATCGCCAGCCGATGAAAGCAGGCGTCGCCATCGCCGATATCTTCACCGGCATCTATGCCGTGGCGGCGATCGAGGCAGCCCTCATCCATGCGCTGAAAACCGGTGAAGGCCAGCTTGTCGATATGGCGCTGCTCGACGTGCAATCCGCCGTGCTCGCCAATCAAAACATGAACTATCTGGTCTCCGGCCGCGCGCCGGCGCGGCTCGGAAATGCCCATCCGAATATCTCTCCTTATGAGGTCGTGCCGAGCGCGGACGGTTACCTGATCCTTGCCGTCGGCAATGACAACCAGTTCCGGCGTCTCTGCGTGATCCTCGGCCTCGATGGCATCGCCGGCGACGAGCGCTTTTCGACCAACAAGGCCCGCGTCGTCAACCGCGACGAGGTGCGCCGCCTGATCTCGACCGAGACGTTGAAATGGCAAAAAGCCGACTTGCTGAAAGCCTGCGAAGAAAATGCCGTGCCAGCCGGCGCGATCAACACGATCGAGGAGATGTTCGCCGATCCGCAGATAAAGGCGCGCGGACTGCGCATCGATCTGCCGGATGCGGCAGGAAACGTGATCCCCGGCGTGAGGACGCCGGTTGTGCTCTCCGAAACGCCCCTGCGTTACGAGAGGCCGGGCCCTCGGCTGGGCGAGCATCAGGAAGAGGTTCTGGCTGAGCTCGAGGCATTGGAGCGCGCCGAACGGGAGGGGAAATCCGCACTATGAAGAAGACCGGCGGCGAGCTGATTGTCGAAGCGCTGAAGGCAAACGGGGTCAAGCGACTTTCCTGCGTGCCCGGGGAAAGCTTCCTCGCCGTGCTGGACGCGCTTTATGACACCGATATCGAAGTGATCGTCTGCCGTCAGGAAGGCGGTGCCGCGATGATGGCCGATTGCTGGGGCCGGCTCACCGGCGAACCCGGCATCTGTATGGTCACCCGCGGGCCTGGCGCCACCAACGCCACGGCGGGCCTGCATATCGCCAGGCAGGATTCGATCCCGATGATCCTCTTCATCGGTCAGGTCCAGCGCGATGCCCGCGAGCGCGAAGCCTTCCAGGAGGTCGAGTTCCGCCGCGCGCTGACCGAATATGCCAAATGGGTCGGCGAAATCGACGATGCGGCGCGCATTCCCGAATTCGTGACCCGCGCCTTTGCCATTGCCACCTCCGGCAGGCCCGGGCCTGTCGCGCTGTCACTGCCCGAGGACATGTTGCGCGACGAAGTAGACGCGCCGCGCGCGAAGCCTTATGCCCGCGTTCCCGCTCATCCCGGGCGCCGTCAGGTCGACGATTTCTACATGCGGCTGCTGAAGGCCGAACGGCCGATGGTCATACTCGGCGGCACACGCTGGGATGCAGATGCGGTTGCCGATTTCCGCGTCTTTGCCGAACGCTTCAAGCTGCCGGTCGGCTGTTCCTTCCGCCGCCAGATGCTCTTCGATCACCTTAGCCCGGGCTATGCCGGTGATGTCGGCATCGGCATCAATCCGGTGCTGGCCAAGGAGATCAAGGAGAGCGATTTGCTCATCCTGCTCGGCGCCCGGATGTCGGAAATGCCGTCGTCAGGCTATACGCTGGTCGACGTCCCCTACCCGGCGCAATCGCTCGTCCACATCTATCCCGACCCGTCCGAACTTGGCCGCATCTACCGTCCGGACCTTGCGATCTGCGCATCGCCGCAGGACTTCGTCGCCGCCCTTACCGATCTCGAAGCGCCTGCCGAACCGCGCTGGGCGGAACGGACGCAGCATATGCACCAAGCCTATCTTGCCTGGTCGAGGCCGCCGCAAACGGGCCCCGGCGCCGTTCACATGGGACCGATCATGGAATGGATCGAGGGCAACACGAAGGCCGACACGATCTTCACCAATGGTGCCGGCAACTATGCCACCTGGCTGCACCGCTTCCATCGCTTCAGGCAGTTCAATACGCAGGCGGCCCCCACATCCGGCTCGATGGGTTACGGCCTGCCGGCTGCCGTGGCCGCCAAGCGGCTTTTTCCGGAGCGCGAAGTCATCTGCTTTGCCGGCGACGGCTGCTTCCTGATGCACGGGCAGGAATTCGCCACCGCCGTCCGCTACGACCTCCCAATCATCTCTCTCGTCATCAACAACGGCATCTACGGCACGATCCGCATGCATCAGGAACGTGACTATCCCGGCCGTGTCAGCGGTACGGATCTCACCAATCCGGATTTCGCGGCCCTTGCCCGCGCCTATGGCGGCCATGGTGAAACGGTGGAGAAAACCGAGGACTTCGCGCCTGCTTTTGAGCGGGCCCGCGCCAGCGGCAAGCCTTCGATCATCGAGGTGAAGCTCGATCCCGAGGCGATCACGCCGACACGCACGCTTACCGAAATCGCGCAAACAAAAAGCCGGTGAGCGAACCCACCGGCTTTGAACCTGGCAAATGGCGCCGATCTTAGTCGATTGCGGCGATGACGATGAACTCGACCTTGTACTTCGGTGCGGCGAGCTTGGCCTCGCTGGTGGCGCGTGCCGGCGTGTTCTTCGGGTCGACCCAGGCTTCCCAGGCAGCATTCATTTCCGCAAAGTAGGAAATGTCGGAGAGATAGATCAGCGTCTGCAGAATCTTCGACTTGCTGGAACCTGCAGCAGCAAGCAGACGATCGACTTCGGCAAGCGCCGACTTGCACTGATCGGTCACGGTCTCGCCTTCGCCGACCTGACCGGCGAGATAGACGGTGTTGCCGTGGATGACCGCGCCGCTCATGCGGGCGCCGACGTCGATACGCTTGATGCTCATGATGTTCTCCTGAGTTTTATGAAATAAAGGGCACGGCCGAAAGCCGCGCCAAAAGATCAGCCGCGAATATGATGGGTCTTCTGATAGATCGCGGTAGAGCGTGCGCCGGAACGGCAATAGCCGAGCATCGGGCGCGGAAATTCGTCGAGTGCGTCGACCATGCCTTGCACGGCTTCCTCCGTCACGCCCATCGCGCCGACGGGCACATGCGCGATGTCGAGGCCGAGTTCCTTGGCGCGGGCTTCGATCACCGAAAACGGCGTCTGGTCCGGGCTTTCCTGGTCCGGGCGATGGCAGACGATCGACTTGAAGCCCATCGCCTTGATCTGGTCGAGATCTTCCAGCGTGATCTGGCCGGATACCGAATATTCGTCGTCGATCTGGCGGATGTCCATCGCGCGTTCCTCCTGAAAATCAATGGCAGAAGCTCTACGATGCGGGACCGGAAGCGTCAACAACAGTTCGCTCAGAGGAAGGCGAAGCGAAGCCCATAGCTGCGGCTCTCGCCCGGCTGCAGCATGTTGAACTCGCCGCCTGCTTGAAGCTCGCGACGCGAGACCCAGCGATGCGAAACCGGTTCGATGCCGAAAACGTCCGCCGGCGTCTTCTGGTTCCGCCAGACCTGCAGGTGCGGCAGCGTATCCGCGCGGAAACGCACGCACAGCGTCTTGCCGCTTGCGGCTTTCATCGGACCGAGCCGGACTTCGGCAAAGCCATCCGTCACGGCCGGGGCCTCGACGCAAAAGAGGCCGCCAAGCTCTTCGCCGAAGGTCCATGGAAAACCACCGCCTTCGAGCATCGTCCCTTCCAGGCGCGTACCGGCATCGAGCCATTTGCCGCCGGTATTCATGTGGTACATCAGGAAGGTCGGCACCGCCTGATCGCTGGTGTTGACGACCCTGTCGTCCAGCGAGACCTCCCCCGTCGCGCCGTCGATGCGCCAAAGCCGTTCGATCCGCTGCGGCAATCCTTCGACGGTAACGATATCGATGTGGGCGCAGCACTCGGCATTGCCGTTTTCGAATTTGGTCCAGAGAACCTTGGCCGGATGACCGGAGGCCGAACCGTGCAGCGGGTAGACCTTGCCATCCGTGCGCCCCCTGATCGGCTCGCGATGGCGGATATGATCCGGACCGCAGGTGAAGAGAAAGCCTTCGAGCGAGTGGTCGATACGCGAATCGCCGTCGTCAGGAATGGCGCGCTTCGGCGCGATATCGACGCCGTCGACGATGCATCCGCCGATATCCATCACCGATGTTTCGTCCAGCATCAGGCGCGGCCCCTTGGCGGCGGCAAACTCGATCATTGCAATTCCTCCCGATCTTAAAGCTGCCGTAGGGTTAGGATCCGTCCGCACATACGTCAATCGCGGCAAACCTGTTGCGCACAACCGGCGATGCGCCATGGAACCCGCTTGCCAAACCAAACGTTTTGCCTCAGGCAGAAAGCACGGTAATTTTCATCTTTTCTTTAGTACGAATTCATAAATTCCACACTAGCGTCAAAATTCGCAGGTGTGTGTCGGCCAAATCACTGTTCGAGGTGTAAGACGTGAATCGCTTTTTGAAATCGGGGATGTCCCTCGCCGCAGTCGTGCTGGCCCTTGCCGCTGCCGCACCGGTTGCCGACGCGCAGCAGTACGGCCGCCGCCAGCGCGATGTCGTGATGGTGACTCCCGACGGTGCGATCATCGATTACATTCCGCCAGGCGCCGACGTCTATTATTCGCGGGATCGCAACGGCAACCGCGTCCTGCTCGATGGTTACGGCAACGTCGTCGCGACGGAAATGCGCGGCAGCGGCTATTATCCGCGCCCCCCTGCCCGCGAAGCCCATAACAATGACCCCTACTACCCGGACAACAGCTACGGCAGCACGCGTTATGTGGAGCGCGGCGCCGTGACCGGCTCGATCCCGCGCGATGCGGAAATCCAGCGCGATCCACTTTACGATCAGCCCTATCCGGATGCCAACGGGGAAAGCTACCCGCAGAACGAGGACTATGCGTCGATTGAACCGGATCAGCCGTTCCCGGGCGACATGCAACCGAAGCTGCCCTCAGAACCGGTCATCACGCTCCAGGGAAAATCGAAGCCTGAGATCGTCGCCATCCAGGTCTTCCTCGACCGCGCGGGCGTTTCTCCGGGCGTCATCGATGGCCACATGGGGTCCAACGTCACCAAGGCGATCTATGCCTATGAGCAGATGACCGGCGAAAAGCTCGACCCCAACAATACCGAAGCGATCCTCGAGCAGCTGCGCCTGTCGGGCGGATTACCCGTCACCAGCTACACGATCACGCCGGCAGATGCCGCCGGGCCTTATGTGGCCGCGATTCCGGAAGACTACTCGCAAAAGGCGCTTCTGCCTTCGATGGCCTACACCTCGACGACCGAAATGCTTGCCGAGCGCTTCCACATGGACGAAGCCTTCCTCAGGGAAATGAACCCGGGCGCAGACTTCACCGTGCCCGGCACGATCATCAAGGTCGTCAATGCCGGGCAAGCCAAGACCGGCGCCGTCGCGAAGATTCTCGCGGACAAGGCCAAGAAGCAGGTCTTCGCCTATGACGCTGCTGGAAATCTCGTCGCCGCCTATCCCGCCTCGATCGGCTCCAGCGATACCCCTTCGCCCTCCGGCCTCGTCAACGTGGAACGCGTCGCTCTGAACCCCGGCTATACCTACAACCCGAAGATCAACTTCCAGCAGGGCGCAAACGACCGCATCCTGAATATCCCACCTGGCCCGAACGGTCCCGTCGGCACGGTCTGGATCGCCCTTTCAAGGCCGACCTACGGCATTCACGGCACGCCGGAACCATCCAAGATCGGCCGCACCCAGAGCCACGGCTGCATCCGTCTGACGAACTGGGATGCCACGGAGCTCGCCAAGATGGTAAGGCCCGGCGTGACAGTCGAGTTCGTCGATTGAATCCGCTGCCCCTCCGCCTGCCGGCACCTTTTCACCTTTCTGACGGGGAGAAGGGAGATATGCGGCATCTTCTCCGTTTCTCCTGGCCATTTCGCGAGCGGTTCCTCGCGCCGTTCACCGGGAGATGGTTAGGGTGAGCGCGTCCGCCACGACACAAGTTTGAGCCGAGCCCAAACAAAAAAACCGCCGGATCGCTCCGGCGGTCGGTTCAAATCATCCCCAATATTCAAGCCGCCGAACGGATCAGTGGTCCGGTTGTCCGGGCGCAAGCGGCTAGCTTGGCCGGCACCTTGCGAATGATTTCCTCGGCAAAACAGAGCGCATTCTCGCAGGCCTTCTCCAGATTGGAAACCCGCATCGGGTCCATATCGTGCAGCGTGCCGCCGCAATCGAAGATGTCGCGGAATGCCGCACGCTCGATGATCGCCGTATCGAGGACCGGAACGTTCCGCTCGTTGAGCAGCGCCTTGACGAGTTGCAGTGCACGGGTGGTCACCATTGAATTGACACGGGTAAGCACCACCGAATGGCCGATCTTGATGCCCGCCTTCTCATCCAGATACTGCAGCAATTCCAGCACCTGCGCCCCGCCGCGCGCATCCATGGCACAGCCCTGGATCGGGATCAGCACATGGTCGGAGAGGCCGATTGCGGTGGCCAGCAGCGGATTGCGGGCGCCCGGCAGGTCGATGATAAAGTAGTCCGTGGAATGCTTGTTCTCGCTGATGTGCTGCGGAAGCGAGGCGGACGTCACGAAGTCGATGACCTGAATATTCGCCACATGGCCGGAAATCTCGTGCCAGCGGGAAATCCAGTGCTGAGGATCGGCATCGAGAATGGTGATGCGGTAACCTTTGCGGGCAAGTTCCGTCGCGAGCAGAAGGACGGCCGTGGTCTTGCCTGCCCCGCCCTTGGTGTTTGCAAATGTGATGACTGGCATGTTCGATCCTCGAAGGGAAATATCGCGAGCCGGATATCGCTCTCTTTGCGCACTTTCGGCTTCATCGTGCGGTTAACGTATCCTTTCCGATGATGGTTAACAAAATCCAAACAAACGCGCCGAAATTGCAGCCCGCATTTTTCACATCCCTAAAAGTTGGGATGCCGGAAAACGAAAAAAAGCCCGGAAAGCTTGGGCTTTCCGGGCAAGTTTTGACGGTCCGCCTTTTTGATCAGAAGCAGTCTTTGAAAAGCGTCTTGGTATTTTCGAGCGTCATCGGGACGGGATTGCCGCCCGCGCTCGGGTCTTCGATTGCCATCGCCGAGAGCGCGTCGATCCGGTCCGGTGCGATTCCCATGGCCGAAAGGCTTTCCGGAACCCCGAGTTCAAAGCGAAGCTTCAGCACGTAATCATAGAAACCGTCGAAGCCGCCGGAGATGCCGAGATAGGCCGCAGCGCGTGCGATCTTCTCTTCGATCGCTGCGCGGTTGAAGCGCAGCACCGCCGGCATCACGACGGCATTGGTCATGCCGTGATGCGTGTTGTAGACGGCGCCGATCGGATGCGACAGCGCATGGATGGCGCCGAGGCCCTTCTGGAAGGCGACAGCGCCCATGGCGGCAGCCGCCATCATGTTGGCGCGGGCTTCGAGGTCGGTCCCTTCCTTATAGGCACGTGGCAGGAATTCCTTGACGAGGCGCATGCCTTCCAGCGCGATACCGGCAGACATCGGATGATAGAAGGGCGAGGAATAGGCTTCCAGGCAATGCGCAAAAGCATCCATGCCGGTCCCGGCGGTGATGATCTTCGGCATGCCGACGGTCAGCTCCGGATCGGCAATGACGACGCCCGGCAGGAATTTTGGATGGAAGATGATCTTCTTTACATGCGTTGTGGAATTGGTGATGACGCTGGCGCGGCCGACTTCCGAGCCAGTGCCGGCCGTCGTCGGCACCGCAACGATCGGCGCAATGCCCTCGACGCTCGCACGCGTCCACCAGTCCCCAATATCCTCGAAATCCCAGACCGGACGCGTCTGGCCGGCCATGAAGGCGACGCACTTGCCGAGATCGAGGCCCGAACCGCCACCGAAGGCGACGACGCCGTCATGGCCGCCGTCCTTGAAAGCCTTCACGCCGGCATCGAGGTTCATCTCGTTCGGGTTCGGATCGACGTCTGCGAAGATCGCGCGGCCGAGGCCTGCATCTTCCAGGATGTCGAGCGCATTCTTGGTAATCGCCATCGAGGCCAGGCCGCGATCGGTAATCAGCAGCGGCTTCTTCATGCCAAGGCTCTTGCAGGCGTCCGCCAGCTCCTTGATGCGGCCGCGGCCGAGCTTGACGGCTGTCGGATAGCTCCAGTTGGCTGTGATATTGCTGCTGCTCATGCTGTGACTTTCTTGAGGTGATAAGATTTCGGGCGCGTCAGATTGTGGAAGCCAATGATCGACAGCGAGCCGCCGCGGCCGGTTTCCTTGACGCCGGTCCAGCAAAGCGCCGGATCGAGGTAATCGGCACGGTTCATGAAGACGGTGCCGGTTTCGATTTCGCGGCCGAGCCGTCCTGCCCGCTCAGGGTCCTTCGTCCAGAGCGAAGCCGTCAGCCCGTACTGGCTGTCGTTCATCAGCGCGATGGCTTCGGCATCGTTCTTGACCTTCATGATGCCGACGGCCGGGCCGAAGGTTTCTTCGCGCATGAAGGCCATCGAGTGATCGACATTGACCAGAATCTGCGGCGCGAGATAGGCTCCGCCGTCATCTTGCGGGAAGAGCTTCGGATCGATTAGCGTCCTGGCACCCTTCGAGACGGCATCGGCGATCTGCTCGCGCACGACTTTGGCGAAACGCTTGTTGGCCATTGGACCGAGCGAGGTTTCCGGATCGAGCGGATTGCCGAGTTTGTAATTGGAAACCCAGGCGACCGACTTCTCGACGAAGCTGTCATAGAGCGACTCGTGCACATAGATACGCTCGATGCCGCAGCAGCATTGGCCGGAATTGTAGGTCGCGCCATCCATCAGCGTATCGACGGCCGCATCGAGATCGGCGTCTTCCATGACGTAGCCCGGATCCTTGCCGCCGAGCTCGAGGCCGAGGCCTGTAAAGGTGCCGGCTGCAGCCCGCTCCATGGAACGCCCACCTTCGACCGAACCCGTGAAGTTGATGAAATTGAAGCTTCCTGCCGCAATCAGCGCCGAGGTCGTTTCGTGATCGAGGAACACGTTCTGGAAGACATCCTCCGGAACACCTGCCTCGACAAAAGCCTGAACCAGCCGCTCGCCCACCAGAAGCGTCTGCGATGCGTGTTTCAGGATAACGGTATTGCCTGCCATCAGCGCCGGAGCGATGGTGTTGATCGCCGTCATATAAGGGTAGTTCCACGGGGCGATCACGAAAACGACGCCATGCGCTTCACGCTCGATACGGCGCTCGAACTTGTCGCTCTCTTCGACAACAAGCGGCGCCAGCGCGTCGGCAGCGATCGACGCGACATAGTTGGAACGCTCGTTGAAGCCCCGATATTCGCCGCCATACTTGACCGGCCGACCCATCTGCCAGGCGAGCTCCGGCACGACGAGATCGGACATCTCGTTGAGCCGCGCGACGCCTTTGAGCACAAGCTGCACGCGCTCCTCCAGCGGCCGCTTCGCCCAGGCCGTCTGCGCCTTGCGGGCGCGGGCGACAACGTCCTTAGCCGCCTCTAGCGAGAGCGCCGAGCGCTCTGCGAAAACCGATCCGTCGACCGGCGAAATGCATTGGATCATAGTCATGATCGAATCCTGCCTTTGTATTCTTCAAATCTCTTCGGGCACCAGCCCCTCATCCGCCGGCCGACACCTTCTCCCCGCAAGCGGCGCGAAGGAAGTATGCCGCACCGGTCTCGTCAATCGCAACGCCCCTTAGGGCAAGTCCCCTCGCCCCCTCAAAGCGGGTCAGGGTGAGGGAGAGCAACGACAGACCGCAAAATGCCTTACGCCCTTTCAAAGCCTCTCGCCACTTCCCAATCCGTCACGCGGCGGTCGTATTCCTCCTGCTCCCATTCGGCAGCGCGCGTGTAATGGTCGATGACGTCGTTGCCGAAAGCCTTCCGCAGCATCTTCGATTCCGTCATGGCGACCGTCGCGGCACGAAGCGTGTGTGGAATCTCGCGGATATCGCGCGCGCCATAGGCGTCGCCGACGAATGGCGCTTCGAGTTCGAGCCTGTTCTCAATCCCCTCGATGCCAGCCGCCAGCAGTGCTGCAAAGGCGAGATACGGATTGAGGTCCGAACCGCCGACGCGGCATTCGATCCGGATCGCTTTGGTTTCGTCGCCGCACAGGCGGTAGCCGGCGGTGCGGTTGTCCTTGCTCCAGATCGCCTTCGTCGGCGCGAAGGTGCCGGCCATGAAGCGCTTGTAGGAATTGATATAGGGCGCCAGGAAATAGGTGATCTCGCTCGCGTGGGCGAGAAGGCCGGCCACGTAGTTTCGCATCAACGGCGACATTCCGTATGTACCCTTCTCATCGAAGAATAGCGGCGTCTTGCCGTCGGCGCTCCAGAGCGACTGATGGATATGAGAGGAGCTCCCGGCCGACGTATAGCTCCATTTGGCGAGGAAGGTGATCGCCTTGCCCTTCGACCAGGCGATTTCCTTGCAGCCGTTCTTGATGATGGCGTGCCGGTCAGCCATCGTCAGCGCGTCGGCGTAGCGCACATTGATTTCCTCCTGCCCCGCCGAAGCCTCACCCTTGGAATTCTCGACCGGAATGCCCGCACCCTGCAAACCGGTACGAATCGCCCGCATCACATCCTCTTCCTTGGTCGTCTGGAAGATGTGGTAGTCCTCGTTGTAGGCGCTGGCGAGCTTGAGATTGCGGTAGCCGGCGGCATGCGCAGCCTCATAGGTCTGGTCGAAGAGGAAGAATTCGAGCTCGGATGCCATGAAGGCCTTCATGCCCATGTCTTCGAGGCGCTTGACCTGCTTCTTCAGGATGGCGCGCGGCGAATGCGGCACCTCTTCGTGCGTGTGATGGTCAAGCAGATCGCAAAGGACCAGTGCCGTTCCTTCGAGCCAGGGAATGCGGCGCAGCGTCGAAAGGTCCGGTTTCATCGTGTAGTCGCCGTAACCCTTCTCCCAGCTCGTCGCCTTGTAGCCGGAGACGGTTTCCATCTCCATGTCGGTCGCGACCAGATAGTTGCAGCTATGCGTTTCCTTCCAGGCGCTTTCGAGGAAATATTCCGCCTGGAAGCGCTTGCCCATCAAGCGGCCCTGCATGTCCACCTGGCAAGCGAGAACGGTATCGATGCGCCCTTCGGCCACGTCCTTCTTGAGATCATCGAAAGTATAGCTGTTGCTCATCATTTATCCGCCTGAAATCTGGATTGGAAACTCGGGGCAATGAAACGGCATGCAGGGGCCGCCATGACCGACCAGATGCCTTTTCGTTGAACCGGTGATGGGGCCGCGCGAACGGCGGCCCCGCCATTTGAGAGGGAAGCTCGGTTTTCTTACGCTTCGCCAACGGCCTTTTCGGCAGCCGCGATTTCAGCCTGGCGCTTGGCGACTTCCTCGCCGATCGGCGGGCCCTTGAAGCGGCGCTTTTCGAAGCCGTACCAGACGACGCCAGTCACAATAAGGAAGCCGACGGTGATGTAGAGTGCCCAGTCATTCGGCGGCTGGATGCCGAGAACGAAAATAAGCACCATTGCAATGATCGAGAGCACGGCAAAGAGCTTGAACATCGCCTCGCCGAGGTTCCACGGCCCCATCTTGTCCCACTTCGACGTACCCCAGGCGAAGAGGCCGAGCGTGATCGGGATCGCGAAGGAGAAGAAGAGGAAGATGACGGTGCACGAAACGACGATGGTATAGACCGGCGTTTCGCCGATCGAAACGAGCGACGAACCCCACACGAAGAGGACGGCGAGGATAGAACCCGTCCAGATCGCGGCAACCGGCGTGCGGTGCTTCGGGCTGACCTTCGACAGTGCCTTGGATGCCGGCAGACCGCCGTCACGCGAGAAGGCGAAGATCATGCGGGAAACCGAGGTGACCGTTGCGAGGCCGCACAGCCACTGGCTAATGAAGATGGCGAGGTAGAGCAGATCCTTGACGATCGGGTTCACCTGGCTGTCCATCGCCCAGAAGAACACGTTCCAGCCCTGCTTGGCAGCTTCGTCCATGCTGGGCAGCATCAGAACGAATGAGCAAAGCATGATGTAGCCGAAGAGCGCCGACCAGAGCACGGAGGAAATCATGCCGCGCGGCACGGAATGCGCCGCCTTTACGGTCTCTTCCGACGTATGCGCTGACGCGTCATAGCCGGTGATCGTGTAGATCGGCAGCAGGAGGCCGAGCAGGAACACCCAGGTAGCGGACGTCGCCGGCCACACGTTGCCGCCGGTTTCGCCCGAATAGTTGGAGAAGGTGAAGAGACGGCCGAACTCGTAGGACGGAGCAGCGATCAGGCAAACCGCGGCAAGCGCGATTGCCGTCGCGAAGATCAGGTAGCCAGAGAAGTCCGTGAGCTTGGCGGTCAGGCCGATGCCCATATGGTTCACGAGCGCCTGCGCACCGGTGATGATGATCAGGAAGACGATGCGAACGAATGTCGTGTCCGTCAGCCCGAGATAGCTCGTGCCGAAGGAGCCCATGAAGAAGTAGTACGTACCGACGTTGATGGCACCGAGCACCGTCACGAGGCCGAGCAGGTTGAACCATGCGGTCAGCCAGCCGGTGAAGCGGTTGCCGAGGATGGAACCCCAGTGGTAGAGGCCGCCCGCGGTCGGATAGGCGGAGCTGATCTGCGCCATCGCAACGGCGAAGACGAGCGAAATGAAGCAGCCGAGTGGCCAGCCGATGCCGATCGCAGCACCACCCGCGCCGGCAGTCGCCTGCGCCAGCGAATTGATGCCGCCGGAAAGGATGCAGATGATCGAGAAGGAGACGGCAAAGTTCGAGAACGAGCTCATCCGCCGTTCCAGTTCCTGGGCATAGCCCATCGAATGCAGGATGCTCATATCCTGCTTCTTATCAAGTTCGGTATAGTCCGACATGACTTCCCCCTGTTTGACGATCGGCAGCGGAATTGCCGCAGATCCAGTGCCAAAGTTGCCCGCTGGCTTTCGCCATACGGACAGATCGCAGTTAGACTGCTCCCTGGGGTCTTTTCTTTTATGGTCAGGCTTCCAGGCTTTGCTGGAGGAGCCCTGTCAGATAGTCGGCCATGACCCCTTGGCCGGCATCGTCGCTGATAAGGTCGTTGCGGACCTCGATCATTACATTGCGGAGCCCGTTCGAGAGCCCGTGCAGGATCAGCGTGTGCGTCACGCCGTCCTCAGGGCCATAGGGCTCGTTGCGTTCGGTTTTGTAGAGCGGCGCGTCAGCCGCCCCTGCCAACATGCTGTCTGCCAGCCGGCTGTCAGCATCGTGCAGGATGCCGAGCTCGACGGCACGCTCCTTGCCATTATAGACCGGCGTGAAACTGTGAACAGTGACGATGACCGTCTCGTGCCCCTGCGCCTGACGGTCCTTGATGAGACGGCTTACTGCATCGTGGAAAGGAAGATACAGCGCTTCGGTACGGGCCTGCCGCTCCTTTGCGCTCAGACTCTGATTGCCGGGGATGGCATAGATTTCGCTCTTCTCGGGCATTGCGCCCGGCGATTCCGGCGGGCGGTTGCAGTCGTAGATCAGGCGAGAGAAGCGCTGAAAGACGAGTGGTGCGTCAAGCGTCGTCGAGATGCCGCGTGCAACGGCCAAAGCGCCTGGATCCCAGGCGATGTGGCTATTCAACGCTTCTTCGGAAAGGCCGAGATTGCCGAACTGCTCGGGCAGCGCTCGCGAGGCATGTTCGCAGATGACCAGCAACGGGCTCTTGCCGTGCAGCCGCTCGATGCCGACGCAGTCTCCATCCGCTTCGCTTAGAATCTTGAGCTGAGTGAGCACCTACCCGCGCCTGCCCTTCCCTTAATAAAATCTTTACAAGAAAAGAATTCTTCAGTCTTCGGGCGGTGTCAAGCGCGCTCTGAAAATTTCTTTTCATGACAGTGGTTGACATGGATTGTGACAGCGTTGTTAACTTTGAGTGGGAAAGTGGCACAAGACCAATCCCGGGGAGCAAGATCGCGTGAGCGCTGCGTCGAAGACGGTTTCGGACGTCATCCATTCGCATTTCGAAGCGCTGACGCGCGCCGAGAAGCAATTGGCCGAGAGTCTGCTGGATAACTATCCCGTTTCAGGGCTGGGCAGCATCACCACGATTGCCGAGAACGCCGGCGTCTCGACGCCCACCGTCGTCCGCATGGTCCAGAAGCTTGGCTTCAAGGGTTACCCGGATTTCCAGGCGCATCTGCATCAGGAGGTCGAAGCGACGATCTCCAATCCGATCGCCAAGCACGACCGGTGGGCTTCCAATGCGCCGGGCACCCATATCCTCAACCGTTTTGCCGATGCCATCATCGCCAATCTGCGCCAAACGCTGAGCGGTCTCGACACCGCGACCTTCAACAGCGCCGCTGCCCTGCTTTCGGATCGCAAGCGCGGCCTTTATTTCGTCGGCGGTCGCATCACGGGCGCGCTTGCCGAATACTTCTTCACCCACATGCAGGTCATCCGGCCGAATACCGCCCTCTTGTCGTCCAACTCGTCGAGCTGGCCGCAGTATGTTCTCAACATGAATGCCGGCGACCTGCTGATCATCTTCGACATCCGCCGCTATGAGCAGGAGATGGTGAGCCTTGCCCAGGCGGCCCGCACGCGCGGCGCCGAAATCATCGTCTTCACGGACCAATGGGGATCGCCGGCGGCAAAGCTTGCGAGACACGCCTTCCGCGTCCAGATCGAGGCACCGTCGGCTTGGGATTCCTCGGTCGTTACGCTCTTTATCGTCGAAGCGCTCATCGAAGCGGTCCAGAATACCACCTGGGACGAGACGAAGGAGCGCATGAAAACACTGGAGGGCCTGTTCGAACAGACCAAGCTCTTCCGAAAACCCGGCTAGGAGGAGAGGCAGGAACGAACAAAAACAATGAGGCTGCGTGAAGGAAATAGAACTGCGTGTCGCAGACGAAACAGAGTTCGAGAAATACTGGGAATCATAAGAAAAACGAACGTCACGCGACCGTCATACAAGCTTCATGCAACGCCAGTAACAGCATCGCCAGACCACTGAAAACCGAAGGAGAACAACAGTGATCTCTAACATTTCTCGACTGCTCTCGCTTTCTACTGCGATCGTCGTAGCT
The DNA here is from genome assembly GCF_015353075.1 of Rhizobium sp. 007. Classification (NCBI taxonomy): domain Bacteria; kingdom Pseudomonadati; phylum Pseudomonadota; class Alphaproteobacteria; order Hyphomicrobiales; family Rhizobiaceae; genus Rhizobium; species Rhizobium sp. 007. Next base: position 2,162,395 of record NZ_CP064187.1, read on the forward strand.
TCGACTGCGATTGCCGCAGCAGAACCGAGCGCCGAACTCATCGCTGCCGCCAAGAAGGAAGGCACGCTGACGACCATCGCTCTCCCGCACAACTGGTGCGGCTATGGCGACGTCATTGCCGGCTTCAAGGCCAAGTATGGCATCGAAGTCAACGAACTGAACCCGGACGCAGGTTCGGGCGACGAAATCGAAGCAATCAAGGCCAACAAGGGCAACACCGGCCCGCAGGCTCCGGACGTCATCGACGTCGGCCTCTCCTTCGGCCCGTCGGCCAAGGCTGAAGGCCTCATCCAGCCCTACAAGGTCTCCACCTGGGATTCCATTCCGGACTCCGCCAAGGACGCCGACGGCTTCTGGTACGGCGACTACTACGGCGTTCTTTCGTTCGTCGTGAACACCGACATCGTCAAGAACGTCCCGAAGGATTGGGCCGACCTGAAGAAGTCCGAGTATGCCAATACCGTTTCGCTCGCTGGCGATCCGCGCGCTTCCAACCAGGCTGTTCAAGCCGTCTACGCCGCTGGTCTTGCTGCGGGCGAAAAGGATGCCACGAAGGCTGGCGAAGCAGGTCTTGCTTACTTCGCAGAGCTCAACAAGGCCGGCAACCTCGTTCCGGTCATCGGCAAGTCCGCGTCGCTGGCTCAGGGTTCCACCCCGATCATCGTCGCCTGGGACTATAACGGCCTCTCCTGGCGCGACAGCCTCAACGGCAACCCACCGGTTGAAGTCGTCGTTCCGGCCTCGGGCGTCGTTGCCGGTGTCTACGTTCAGGCGATCTCCGCCTTTGCTCCGCACCCGAATGCTGCCAAGCTCTGGATGGAATACCTCTATTCCGACGAAGGTCAGCTCGGCTGGCTGAAGGGCTATTGCCACCCGATCCGCTTCAACGACCTTGCACAGAAGGGCCTGATTCCGAAGGAACTGCTCGACAAGCTGCCGCCGGCTGAAGGCTATGCCAAGGCTATCTTCCCGACGCTCGACGAGCAGGCCGCAGGCAAGACCGCCATCACCACCAAGTGGGACAGCGTCGTCGGCGCCAACGTTCAGTAAGGCATGACATCCGGCCTCCCCGCCCTTATAGCGGGGAGGCATTTTCTTTCACTCCGACGCCCCCGGATGAGCGCATGAGCACCGTTTCAACGCCTATGGCGAGCACCGCCCCCCTGATCAATAAGGATCGCGTGATCGACTGGCTGGGTATCGCGCCCTTCGTCATCTTCGCTCTGCTGTTTCTGATCATCCCCACGCTTTATCTCGTCGTCGGCGCCTTCCTCACGCCGGAAGGCGAATTCACGTTCAAGAACATCGGCGATCTCTTCACGCCGTCGATCATGAGCGCCTATTGGATCAGCATCCGCGTATCGGTGGCTTCCGCTCTCGGCGGTGCGCTGATCGGCTTCTTTCTCGCCTGGGCAGTCGTCCTCGGGGGGCTGCCCTCCTCTGTCCGCTCGACACTTTTGACCTTCTCCGGCGTCGCATCGAACTTCGCCGGCGTGCCGCTTGCCTTCTCGTTCCTGGCAACGCTCGGCCGCACCGGCCTCGTCACCATCTTCCTGCGCGACTGGTTCGGCTTCAATCTCTACGGCACCGGATTCAACCTTTTATCCTTCTTCGGCCTCACCATCACCTACATGTACTTCCAGATCCCTCTGATGGTGCTGATCCTGACGCCGGCGCTCGACGGCATGAAGAAGGAATGGCGCGAGGCCGCTGAAATCCTCGGCGCCACGAACCGCCAGTACTGGACGATGGTCGCCCTGCCGATCCTCTGGCCGAGCCTGCTCGGCACGACGCTGCTGCTCTTTGCAAACGCCTTCGGCGCCATCGCCACAGCCTATGCGCTGACAGGAAGCTCCCTGAACATCGTTCCGATCCTGCTTTACGCGCAGATCCGCGGCGATGTTCTTCACAACCCGAACCTCGGCTACGCGATCGCGCTCGGCATGATCGTCATCACCGGCGTCTCCAACGTCCTTTACCTGATGCTGCGCATGCGCGCCGAACGGTGGCAGAAATGAAAGCTCAACGTCTCGGCGCCTGGATCGCCATCTTTTTGGGTGCGTCCTACTTCATCATTCCGCTGATCGGCACCATCGAGTTTTCGCTGCGCATGCGCCGCGGCGTATACAGCTTCGATGCCTATCAGTCGGTCTTTTCGGACATCCAGTTCCGCGAGACCTTCGGCTATTCCATGCTGATGGCCCTCTTGACAATCGTCTTCGGCATGCTGCTCGTCGTGCCGACGGCCTATTGGGTTCGCCTGCGCCTGCCACAGATGCGCCCGATCGTGGAATTCTTGACGCTGCTGCCGCTGGTTATCCCGGCGATCGTCATCGTCTTCGGCTATCTGCGCATGTACAATTCGTCGTCGGTCCTGCCGTTGACGGGTTCTACGACAGGTACGAACATCCTGCTTGTCTGCTCCTACATCACGCTGTCGCTGCCCTACATGTATCGAGCGGTCGATACCGCCATGCGCGCCATCGACGTCCGCACGCTGACAGAGGCGGCCGAAAGCCTCGGTGCCAGCTGGCCGACCATCATGTTCCGCTGCATCTTCCCGAACGTCATGAGCGGCGTGCTATCCGGCGCCTTCATCACGCTGGCGATCGTCATGGGCGAATTCACGATGGCTGCCCTCCTCAACCGGCCGGCCTTCGGGCCTTATCTGCAGCTCGTCGGCGCCAACAAGGCTTACGAGCCGTCGGCGCTCGCCGTCATTGCATTCTCCATCACATGGCTCTGCATGGGTCTGCTCAACCTCATCTCCCGCTTCCAAAAATCCGCCCCCGCAAGGTAACTGGCCATGTCATTCCTCACGCTGACCAATCTTCAGAAGTCCTTCGGCCAGGTTCAGGTCGTCCATAATTTCAACATGAGCATCGAGAAGGGGGAATTCGTCTCCTTCCTCGGGCCGTCGGGCTGCGGCAAGACCACGGTGCTGCGCATGATCGCCGGCTTCGAGACGCCGACCGGCGGCAGCCTGTTCATCAACGGCAAGGATCAGCGCCCGCTGAAGCCGAACCAGCGCAACATCGGCATGGTCTTCCAGGCTTACGCGCTTTTCCCGAACATGAACGTGCACGACAACGTCGCCTTCGGTCTCAAGGTTGCGGGCATGCCGAAGGCCGACATCGATGCGCGCGTGAAGGAAATGCTGGGCCTCATCCGCCTCGACCATCTCGCTGATCGCTTCCCCTACCAGATGTCCGGCGGCCAGCAGCAGCGCGTGGCGCTTGCCCGCGCGCTTGCCGTCAAGCCGCAGGTTCTGCTGCTCGACGAACCGCTCTCCGCGCTCGATGCGAAGATCCGCGTGTCGCTGCGCGAAGAGATCCGCCTCATCCAGCAGAAGCTCGGCATCACCACCATCTTCGTAACGCACGACCAGGAAGAGGCGCTCTCGATCTCCGACCGTATTGTCGTCATGAATGCCGGCAAGGCGGATCAGATCGGCACACCCTTCGAGGTCTACAACACGCCCGCAACCCGTTTCGTCGCTTCCTTCGTCGGCACGCTGAACATGATCGAGGCGAAGGTCGTCGATCCGGCGGCAAACCGCATCCAGATCGGCGACCAGGGCGTGACGCTCAAGCAGTCGCTCGCAGCCTACAAGGCGGGCGAGACCGTTTCGCTGGCGCTTCGTCCGGAAGCGGGCTCGCTTTCCGACAGCGTCAAGAGCGATACGGCGCTGACCGGTCAGGTCATCTCCGCCCACTTCCTCGGCTCCGTCATCCGCACCCGCATGAATGTCGGCGGCAACGTCATTTCCTTCGACATGTTCAACAGCCCGGGCGTCACCCCGCCGCAGGCAGGCGAAACCGTCACGCTCCGCTTCATGGCCGCCGACCTGCTCGTCGTCCGCGATTGATCTTGCTTGAATAATCGGACAAGGGCGCCATTCTCCGTGGCACCTTTTTCTCGATGCTGCTGGCCTGGATCCTGTCGGCCGGGATCGTCGTCACCACGCGGATGGCCGCGACCAACGCGATCTTCGGCGGCCTCACCCCGCTTGTGGTCGCGTCATTGCTGCCGATCAATCCGATGGCGCGTGCCTATTACCTGCTCTTCATCGCCGTACTGGCCTTCATCCTCGGACTTTACCTGATGCAAAGGGCGACAGCGTCGAAGCCGATATCGGCATCGAGGAGCGAACGGAGCGGCTGGCGCAGAAGGCGCGAGGAAGATCCGTATGGCGCGAGGGTGCGGCAGGAGGCCGCGCCCCTCCCGTCGCCCTTACCGTATCGCCTGCTCGTTTTCATCGAAGCGATGCATATGCGCCTTGTCCGGCGTCGCATAAACAATCTCGTCCGGCTCGTACTTGTGTTCGCCAAAGAGGCGCGCCGTCAGCAGGCCGCACTGGTCGGTCTCCAGATAGACGATCGTATCGGCGCCGAGATGCTCGACATGCACGATTTTCGCCTTCCAGGTCCCCTGCTCGCGTGAAAGCGTCAGATGCTCGGGACGAACACCGATCGTCCTCGCCTCCTTGTCGCTGAGCTTTTCTGCCGGGATAAAGTTCATCATCGGCGAGCCGATGAAGCCAGCGACGAAGACGTTGGCCGGACGATTGTAGAGTTCCATCGGCGAACCGACCTGCTCGATCGCACCGGCGTTCAGCACGACGATCTTGTCGGCCAGCGTCATCGCCTCGACCTGGTCGTGGGTGACGTAGATCATCGTCGCCTTCAGGCTGCGATGCAGGCGGGCGATCTCCAGGCGCGTCTGGACGCGCAGCGCCGCATCGAGATTGGAAAGCGGCTCGTCAAAGAGGAAAAGTTCCGGTTCGCGCACGATGGCGCGGCCGATCGCGACGCGCTGGCGCTGACCGCCGGAGAGCTCGGCCGGCCGGCGCGCGAGATAAGGCCCCAGCGACAGCATCGATGATGCCTTGCCGACGCGCGTCTCGATCTCGTCCCTCGGCATTCCGGCCTGCTTCAGGCCGAGTCCCATGTTGTCCTTCACGGTCAGGTGGGGATAGAGCGCGTAGGATTGGAAGACCATGGCGATACCGCGCTTGGCGGGCGGCGTCAGCGTCTCGTCCTTGCCGTTGATGAGGACGGCGCCGGAGGTCACGTCTTCGAGACCGGCGATGCTGCGCAGCAGGGTCGATTTTCCGCAGCCAGACGGTCCGACGAAGATGACGAATTCGCCGTCCCTGACCTCAAGGTCGATGCCCTTCAGCACCTCATGCGTGCCATAGGTCTTGCGTATGGATTTGAGTTGAAGCGATCCCACTAGTCGTTCCCTTACAGTTTGACCGGTTTGCCGGTGCGCACGCTCTCATCGGCGGCGAGGCAGATTCGTAGCGATTGGACGGCATCTGCCATGTGGCGATTGAGGTCGAGATCCTCGCGAATGGCCTTGAGCATGAAGGACTGCTCGCGGTCGCAGAGCTCCTGATGGCCGGGTTCGCCCGCCATCGTCATGTCCTGATCCGGATTGATGAACTTGCCGTCCGGCCCGGTTTCGGCATTGTGCAGCCGGATGACGGAGGTCTTGGTGTGCGTGTCGATGTCGTCCGATTTCGCCTTCGGGTCCATGACGATCGAGACCGCCCCCTTCGGCGACATGACATCTTTCACGAAGAAGGCCGTCTCCGAGATCATCGGCCCCCAGCCGGCCTCGTACCAGCCGACGGAACCATCCTCGAAGATCACCTGCAGGTGGCCGTAATTGTACATGTCCGGCGCGACCTCGCCGGAAAGCCGCAGCCCCATGCCGCGCACCTCGACGGGCTTGGCATCGGTGATCTGGCACATGACGTCGACATAATGCACGCCGCAATCCACGATCGGCGATGTCGTCTGCATCAGCGATTTGTGCGTCTCCCAGGTCGGACCGCTGGATTGCTGATTGAGGTTCATGCGGAACACATAGGGCGGCCCAAGTTTTCGTGCTTCCTCGATCAGCTTTATCCAGGATGGATGATGGCGAAGGATGTAGCCGATCACCAGCTTCCGCCCGGCCTTCTTCGCAGCCGCCACGACGCGCTCGGCGTCGGCGACAGTCGTTGCAAGCGGCTTTTCCACGAAGACATCGCAACCGGCCTCGAATGCGGCGACCGCATAGCCGGCATGGCTGTCGGAATAGGTGCAGATGGAGCAGAGGTCGGGCTTCAGCTCGGCCAGCGCCGTCTTGAAGTCCGGATAGATGCCTAAGCCCTGCAGCTCCGGCGCAAGCTCCGGCTTCGAGCGGTTGACGAGACCGACGATTTCGAAGTCCGGATTGTTGTGATAGGCGAGCGCATGGCTGCGGCCCATATTGCCGAGCCCCGCCACGAGAACACGGACCGGCTCCTGCGAAACGGTCATTTCACTGCTCCGGAGGTGATGCCGCGGATCAGCTGCCGCGAGAAGATGACGTAGAGCACGAGGATCGGCAGGATCGCCAGCGACAGCGCAGCCAGAACCGCGTTCCAGTTGGTGACGAATTGCCCGATGAATATTTGCGAGCCGAGCGTTACGGTCTTGGTGGATTCGGCCGGCGCCAGGATCAGCGGGAACCAGAGATCGTTCCAGATCGGGATCATCGTAAAGACCGCAACCGTCGCCATCGCCGGGCGCACAAGCGGCAGCACCAGCCGGAAGAAGATTGCGTATTCGGAAAGCCCGTCAATGCGGCCGGCATTCTTCAGGTCATCGGAGACCGTGCGCATGAATTCCGACAGGATGAAGATCGCCAGCGGAATGCCCTGCGCCGTATAGACGAGAACCAGCGCTGTCAACGTATTGACGAGACCCGCCGCCACCATGCCCTGCAGGATGGCGACCGTGCCGAGACGGATCGGGATCATGATGCCGATCGCCATGTAGAGGCCCATCAGCGTGTTGCCGCGGAAGCGGTATTCGGACAAGGCGAACGCCGCCATCGCGCCGAACAGCAGCACGAAGAAGATCGAGACGACCGTCACGATCAAGCTGTTCTGGAAATAAGTCGCGAAGTCGCCCTGCCCCAGCACCGTCTGATAGCCGACAAGGCTGAAGGTCGAGGGCGTCGGAACCTGCAGCGGCGAACGGAAGATCGCGTTGCGGTCCTTGAACGAGTTGATGATCGTGAGAAACACCGGAAAGACGGCGACGAGCGTGTAACCGATCAAAGCCAGGTGAACGAGCCCGGTGCGGATCGGCGATGTGCGTGCTCTGTTGGACATGGACCACGCTCCTCAGAACTGATACCGGCGCATGCGCCGCTGGATGGCAAAAAGATAGAAAGAGACGCCAGCGAGAATGATTAGGAACATCGTCGTCGCGATCGTCGCCCCCATGGAACGGTCGCCGAGCTGCAGCTGGAAGCCGAAGAAGGTGCGGTAAAGCAGCGTTCCCAGAATGTCGGTCGACTTGTCGGGACCGGCAAGCGCGCCCTGCACCGTGTAGATCAAGTCGAAGGCGTTGAAATTGCCGACGAAGGTCAGGATCGAGATGATGCCGATCGCCGGCAGGATGAGCGGTAGCTTGATCTTCCAGAACTGTGCCCAGCCGGTGATACCGTCGCATTCCGCCGCCTCGATCACCTCTTCCGGAATGCTGAGCAGCGCCGCGTAGATCAGCATCATCGGGATGCCGATATATTGCCAGTTGGAAATCAGCGAGACGGCGACCAGCGCCGG